>JANQGC010000349.1 GCA_028277515.1 Anaerolineae bacterium | reverse complement strand
CAATTGGCTCATAATTTGGCTGCCGGCCGTTTTGTGGCCACGGTAGAGATGAGTCCGCCCAAAGGAATCGCCGCCAAACGTCTGCTTGAAGGGGCGCGTATGCTCAAAGAGGCCGGGGCTAATTTACTCAATATCGCCGAAAGTCCCCTGGCGCGCATGCGCATGAGCGCCTGGGCTGCGGCCTACCTGGTGCAAAAGGACGTCGGCCTGGAAACGGTGCTGCATTTTCCCACACGCGGCCGAAACTTGCTGCGCATTCAGGGGGATCTGCTAGCGGCGCATGCGATGGGCATTCGCAATCTATTCGTTGTCATGGGCGATCCGGCCCGCATCGGCGATTTTCCCGAAGCGACAGACAGTTATGACATTGTCCCGACGGGCTTGATACATTTGATCAAAGAGAATTTGAATCAGGGAACGGACAAAGCAGGCAATAGCATTGACCAGCCGACTAACTTCACGGTGGGTGCGGCGCTTAATTTAACGCCGAGCGACATGGAGCGTGAATTAAAACTATTCAATAAGAAGATTCGCAACGGCGCTGATTTTGCCATCACCCAGCCGGTTTTCGATCCCGAAGCAGCCAGAGAGTTTATCGTTGCTTATGAAACACAATTCGAGGAACCGCTTGTTCCTATTATGGCCGGCATCAAACCGCTGTTCAACAGCCGCAATGCTGAGTTTTTGCATCATGAAGTGCCGGGTATTTATATTCCCGATGATCTGCGCCGCCGGATGCGCCAATCGGCCGATATGCAGCGCGAAGGTGTCCTCATCGCTCAAGAGATTCTGGCCGAGATACGGCTGTTGATTCATGGTGTGTATATGATGCCTGCTTTCGGCCGTTATGATCTGGTGGCTGATGTGCTGGATGGGGTGAAGGAGTTGTGAGTGGCTGAGTGGCGAGTAAAATTCTATTACCAAAGAAACTGTAGATGTCATCCCGATTGGAGTGAGGGATCTGATTATCAACCTTCAAAAGATTCCTCGCTTTGTCGAAATGACACCTCTTAAGTTTTGTTTATTAGAGGTGAAAGACTAAAAGATATAAATCAGACTATTTTTCAAAAGGAGAACGATCATGGAAAGACGTGCCTTAACGGATAAAGAAATTGAAGAAGCCTTATCTGAGCTTTCCGGGTGGGAAGTGATGTTTGGGAAGTTATCCAAAACTTATAAATTTGATAGTTTTGCTGCGGCTCTGGGCTGGATGGTTAGCGTTGGCATCAACGCTGATAAAATGGATCATCACCCGGAATGGCGCAATGTCTATAATAAGGTCATGGTCCAGTTGGTGACCCATGATTTGGATAATTCGATCAGCTCCTGGGATATTCAACTGGCTCAAAAGATGGATGAACTGGCCGGAGAGTAGGGGCGACCGTTTACTGCTCGATTTCTTTTAAAGCCTTGAACAGTTCAGCCGGATAATCGGTCATCAAGCCGTCGACACCCATTTCGAGCAGCTCTCTAATTTCATCCTTGTAACATGGAGAAACGCCATTTCCTTTTTCAAGTTCCGGCTGGCGCACCACGGGGAAGGCGCTGAGAAAGACATAAATCCCACCTTTCTTTTTATGGATTTCATTGACAAGTTCGGCCGTTATAATCGAGGAGGGGGTTTCCAAGGCAATGTGTTCTAAATTCGATTTTCTCTGGATAAAGAGTTGGATGATCGGGCCTATTATCTTAAATAGAAAGGAAATGAGGGGAGCCAACCCACCAATGACCCGGATATTCTTGGGCGTGAACAAGGCGATATAAGGGGCCTGTTCAAAAAATGCCAGGTTGGTTTTATACTTATATCTTTTGAATCGTTCAAGTTGGGTCTTGCGGAAGGATTTGATGATATGGTCGTCCCCACTGCCAACGATGGTGGTTACATCTTCAGGGGTATCCTCCAGGATGTTCAGCACCTTGTGTAAATTGGGGTGATAGTCGCTAATCTTCTTTGCAGTCCAACTTGGCCTACTATCGCACGTTCCCTCATTGGAAATCTTTTTCAATTCGATATTCAAATGGATCGGCCGTTTTTGGAGTTCCTCGCCATGGATGCCGTCTTTAACATCATTGACAAATTTAACAAGCTGTTTCAGCGAAATTATCTTGTTGTATTCCCCTTTTAGCTTACGCTCTGTCAGGCAAGGGTCCGGTTGGCGCACCCATAATTGCTGCAGATCGGCCAATTTCCAGCAGTGCACAAACTGGCCTTTCATTAAATACATTTTGTCATTAAAGGCGATATCCAATTCCGGACCATGCCAGACCACAATTTCCTCGTCCTGGGTGAGTTGCACATCTACCTCAATAATGCTGGCTCCTAACCGCAGGGAGTAGAGAAAACTCTCAATCGTACTTTCCGGCGCTTCCCCGGCACCGCCGCGATGGCCGAAGATGACAGGTTTGGGGAGTTTAAAGATGGGATCTATTTCGTTCATGAGCCTCCTGACGATATAAAGAGAGAATTCAGCACATTCTCCGGCAATGTATAATCTACATCCCTCCACAAGATTAACATATCATATCAGAGAATCATTTGCTTGTCTGTAAAGTGAACGACTCCTTATCAGAAAGCCAGTTAAATTTAATTGTGTAACGTTTTTCTTTAAATTCAAGATTTCCTTATTACGGAATTAATTTGCTATTTCCTTGCTGCGGGAGAGTCATTTAAAATTCTGTCATCAGTTAAGTCTATTGCACGATGGTTCCTTTATTTTTGGTCATTATTTGTAAAAATCTCCTCAAATTTACTAATAGCAGTAAGTGTGCTCGGATCAGTAACTAATTCTCTTGCTTTCTCAACACTTAACCAATCAGTTGAGTGAAACTCTTTTAATAATAAATCTTCTGTAGGAGCAAACCCATCCCTATCAACTGGAACAAAGTACCAGATGTCATAATGTTTTACACATGCCTGTTTCCCAGGATTATTAATTTCTGTTACTGTTAATAATTTAGGATCGCCAATTTCCTCCAGCTCCTTTTCCATGCCCCACTCTTCGCTCATTTCTCTTAACAGTGCTTGTTCGGCGGTTTCTCCTGCATCAATATGGCCCCCGTTAAATAACCACAAATCACTCTTTTTGTGGTGTCCTATAAAGACTTCTGCTTTCTTTGGATCGTAGGCTGCAAAGTAAACACAGAAGTGAGTGTGAGGATTTTCATCCCTTGTCAAGCCACCGTCCTTTTTAAGCCTTCTCATGAATGCTTCAGCCACTGGAGAATCTCTATGGATTTCACTAAACAGCCTGATTTGTTCTGCTAGCCTCTCTGTCATTTAATCCGTATTATAACTCAATACAATCAATATGAAAGATTGGGTTGTGTTGACATTTCAACGTAACCATATTAATGAACTGACAAATTGCAGAAAGCCAAGATAACGGTCGGCAAGTTTGTCAAATCTTGAAAAGACACGCCTGAAATGCTTGATTTTGTTGATGAAACATTCCACCAAATACCGCGCGTCAATTTGCTAATAGCTGACGATGGAGGCATCCGCAGCCGCTCTTTCGATTACCAGCCCCTCCTTATAGCGCTCCATGAACGCCACAAAGCCGGCCACATCTGCTTTATCAGGCGTAATGGTCTTGCCTTTTTCCGTGGAAAAAACCTTCTCGGTAAGATAGACTTCCAATGGTTCATTCTCTGCCTTATTGCGCATATAGGAAGCTAGTAAGGCGATTCCCCAGGCTCCTCCCTCGCCCGCGGTTTCCATCACCGAGACGGGGACATTCAACGCTGCGGCCATTATCTTTTGACCTACTTCTTCTGTTTTGAAGAAACCACCATGACCAAGGACCTGGTTGATACTCACCTGTTCCTGTTCTAAGAGAATATCCAGGCCGATCCGTAAGGCTCCAAGTGCTGCAAATAGATGCGTGCGTATGAAGTTAGCCAGGTTGAATTGGCTTTCTGGTGTTCGGATAAATAAAGGACGCCCTTCCTCAAAGTGTGTGATATGCTCGCCGGATAGATATGGATAAGCCAGGAGACCCCCTCCATCGGCATCGCCGGAAAGCGCCTCTTGGTATAACATGGAATACAGCTTCGATTGTTCGATTTCCACCCCCAATAAATCTGTGAATTCTCGAAAGAGTCCAATCCAGGCATTAAGATCAGAGGTGCAGTTATTGCTGTGCACCATTGCCACAAGTTTCCCTGTAGGGGTCGTCACTATGTCGATCTCAGGATACAGCTTTGACATTGGTTTTTCCAAAACGATCATGGCAAAGACGGAGGTGCCGGCCGATACATTCCCCGTGCGCTCAGCTATGCTGTTGGTGGCGACCATGCCGGTGCCGGCATCCCCTTCGGGCGGACAGAGTGGAATGCCCGCCCGCAGTTGTCCCGAAGGGTCAAGCAATTTTACGCCTTCTGTTGTAAGATCGCCCGCTGTATCACCTGCGGTCAGTACTTGAGGTAATATGTCTTGCAGTTTCCATGAGATGCTTTCAGCTTCAAGTTGATTATTAAACTGCTCGATCATCCGTGCATCGTAATCGTTGGTCTCACTATCAATGGGGAACATACCTGAGGCTTCACCAATACCCAGCACCTTTTGTCCTGTCAGCCGCCAATGGACATAGCCGGCCAGAGTGGTTAGATAGCTGATATCTTGAATGTGCGATTCTTCATTCAAGATTGCCTGATAAAGGTGGGCAATGCTCCATCGCTGGGGAATGTTAAACTGAAACAGATCTGTGAGTCCTTTAGCTGCCTGGCCGGTAATTGTGTTCCGCCAGGTACGGAAGGGGACAAGAAGATTTCCTTTTTTGTCGAAGGCCAAATAGCCATGCATCATGCCGCTGAAACCGATGGCACCAATGGTTCGCAGAGGGGTGTTGCATTTCTCGAATACCTCTTTACTAAGGTTTTTGTAGCTCACTTGCAAACCATTCCAAACATTTTCCAGACCGTAGGTCCAGAGACCATTTTCGTATTGGTTTTCCCAGCTATGATTGCCTGAGGCGATTGCGGTATGATCCAGGCCAATCAGAGTGGCCTTAATTCGCGTCGAGCCAAACTCGATACCTAACGCGGTTTCTCCAGTTTCAATTGCTTTTTGGATATCATTGCCATTCATGGTTGACTCCTATATTCACATGTTAGTTCCAAATGATCCCTATTCCAGGTCTCCACAAAAATGCACTCGCAAGCCCATATAATGGAACATAGCCGCCTTGACAAACAAAGCATTTCGCGCTTCTTCCTTGGAGGGCGCATAGGCGACTTGAATATGATTGGCCTTATGACGCGCCATCATTTGATCCCTGGTAATGCCGTTCAGCACCGTGTGCATGATCGGCCACTGCGGTGTCGTTAATTGCCAGCGTCGCATGGTCTCTTCAGCCGGCAAATGGACAACTTCCCCCAGGCCGATATCAGCATGTATCAAATCGTCCATCAAAAAGACCCGGCTCCAGACGATGACGCCGGGCTTGCTGATACCTTTTAGTGTGCCACCCCCCAGAGGGAAGTACATCGGTGGCTGGCGTTCACTGGACGCGCCGGCATAACCATTGATAAAATGGGATGCGGGCGCCGCGCCAGAAATCAGGAAAACCCAGACGAAATGGTCAATACCTTCACCTTGATAATGCTCCCCCCAGCGTAAATCATGCAGCGTTGTCGCTGGATCAAAACCCATCGCGGTCCACACCCGGTTGGTTACTAAGGCATCAACAGCGGCTCCCTCGTCAACTTCATTGAAATGGGGTAACACCTGACCTGGGTAGAGTTCTTTTCCAGTTTCTGGATCGAAAACTGGGGGACGCTCAACGTTATTCAGCAACCCCTCAACAAGATCTGAGGCCGGGGTCATATCTTTAAGCCCCTGCTGGTACTGGATGCCAATGGCTGCGCAGCCAAACTCCGCCGCAATTCTTACCGCTGCAATGTACATTTTGCATTGCTCTCTTATTTGATGGTCGGTTAACTCGCGTCCCTCGTCCTCGCCAGTTACAAAATTAAGCCCACGCGCGTCCAACCATTCCCGCACTGTTTTCGCTTCTTCATTGGAAACCCGCTTCATCGCGGCGACGAGAGCTGATTGGCTCAGGCGCTCTTTATATATGCCGGTTGGATTTAATTGCTCATCATCAATGATGGCATTGTACATGCCCATACACCCTTCATCGAAAACGCCGATAATCGCTCGTTCCAACTTCAATTGCCGAGCCAAAGACAATCCCAAGGCTGCTTCATCAGATGGGACGTGGGTCATTGTTAGGTCCCGCACATGATCCGTGTCATGGTCAATTCTTCCTTCTGTAATCCATTGACGGATTCCCTGCAAGAAGAAGTCGTCGGCGAAGTCAACGCTCCAAATGGTACTGTATTCAACACCCATCTTGGTCAGGCTGCCGTTCAGATTTAACATACCCACCAGGCCAGGCCATTGGCCACTCCAGTTAGCAACGGTCAAGATGGGGCCTTGATGATCCCGCAGACCGGCAAGCACATGATGGCTGTATTGCCATGTGGCTATGGCAATAATCAAGGGCGCATCCCGGGGAATCGATTTAAAAGCCTCCATCCCCATCTTCTGACTGTCAATAAAGCCGTGACCCTTTTTCCCATCAATAGCATGTCCTCGCTTCACGATAATGCCTTCTTCGCCAAAAACTGCTGTAAGCCTTTTCTCCATTTCCGCTTGAGCTGCCCAACAAGTCTGATTTGCCTCCAAACGCAGATCACCACTGGCGATTAGGATTGCCTCGTTGGCTCCAAGCGGGTCGGGTTCTATTACCTGAGGAAGTTGATATTTTGACATGTTTTATCCACCAATTACTAAAAATTTCGACTATTTCGCCGGGTTATCACGTTCCCTTGTTGTTCTAGTTCCTTTGCAGGGAAAATCATTCAATTTATGCTGCTGTCTTTTGTGATCGTAACTTATCTGACAGTTCTATCAAAGTGATCGAATTTTGACCAAGCGGCTTTCTCGCAATATTATGGACCAGGTGCGAGACAATTAAAAGATTGATTTCTAATGACAGGCATTTGGAAAATGCTAGCATCTCAAAGGAGAGAATACAGGAATGAACGCTGATCTGGTTTCCAAACAAAACACCCCCCATCTGACGCCGGCGAAGCTCGTCGGCCGCAAATTCGGCAGCAACGCCTTTGAGGGCATTAAGATTGCCCTCGTCGGCTTTTGTCCGCGACCTGATATTCTGGACAAATATAATCCACAAGATACAACTGATCAGTATTTTATTCATGTGCCACCATCTAGTGTGCAGATCTGCCATCATAACGAATTATCATTCCTTTCCATCGTCCATGTATATGGTGGGCCTGTAGCTTCAGCCTTGATCGAAGAATTGGCTTTTTATGGGATCAAGGTTGTCCTTGCCTATGGCTTGGCCGGTGGTTTAGGAACGAAGAATCAGAAGATGGGGGATTTCTATCTGGTTGAGGAGGCATTGGCATTGGATGGTACAACACCTCATTATACCGATGCCGGCCTCATTCCGTCGGATGAGTTCCTTAATTCGAAGATTATGGAAGGGATCAGCAAAAAGAACCTGCCGAAAATAACCCCAGTGCAAGCGATGACTACCGACGCCATTTATCAAGAGCATGATCACAACCTGGAATATGGAAAAGAGAAGGGTTGTGACATCATAAACTGTGATTCTGCCCACCTCTTCGCCGTCAGTCGCGCGGTCGACATCAAGACGACGCAGTGTGGCGTTCTGTCCGACGTAGCTACAGGTGATGGTGGGGAATGGGAAAGTAAGCTGGCAGTGATGCTCACAGAGGGTGGCAAAGACACGCAAGACCCGTTGGCACTGGTTGGGAAACTGGTTGAGTTTTATGTGGAACATTTAATACCTGATCTGTCACATTAGCGGTTGGTTGCCGTTGGCAGAAAAATTAAATGCACGGGGCCTGTCGTGAGGGAAATATGGACCAACCCAACATCATAATCATTTTCGCTGACGATCTGGGATACGGTGATCTGGGCTGTTATGGATCCAAAGTGAATTCTACACCAAGACTTGATCGGATGGCATCCGAAGGAATACGTTTTAGCGATTTCTACGTCCCGTCACCTGTCTGTTCCCCATCGAGAGCAGCCTTGATGACTGGATGTTATCCAAAGCGGGTTGGTCTTGATTCCGGATATAACTTTAGTGTCCTGTTACCAGGGGATCCAATTGGTCTTGCTCCTGGAGAACTGACGCTGCCACTTTTGTTGAGGGACGCAGGCTACGCAACCGGGATGATTGGCAAATGGCACCTTGGGGATCAAATGGATTTTTTCCCCAATCGCCACGGATTTGAGAGCTATTTCGGCCTACCATACAGTAATGACATGCTGCCCGACCACCCAGCAAACGATCGGTTTCATTTCCCGCCATTGCCTCTTATGAGAGATGAACAGGTTATGGAGATTGATCCGAACCAGGCATCGCTCACCGATCGTTACACGGCCGAAGTTGTCCGGTTCATTGAAAAAAATGCGAAGCGAAAGAAACCGTTTTTCCTCTATCTTGCCCATATGTATGTGCATTTGCCCATCCATACACCGATGAAGTATGTGGAGGCTTCCAGCAACGGAAGCTATGGCGCGGCCGTTGCCCATATCGATCAGAGCACCGGGCTTATTCTGGATACTCTGGAAGATTTAGGTATGGAAGAGGATACTTTAGTTATATTCACTTCGGATAATGGTTCAAATGGCAGGGATGGGGGCAGCAATGCACCTCTACGCGGCACCAAAGGCACGACATGGGAAGGTGGGATGCGCGAGCCGTGCATCATGCGTTGGCCAAAGCAAATACCACCCGGAGTCATTTGTAAGGAGATCGCAACTACAATGGACTTGTTGCCAACACTTGCGCGTATCGCCAATGAAATTGTTCCAGCCGATCATATTCACGACGGAAAAGATATTCTTGCACTCATGCAGGGAAAAGCCAATATGCGCAGTCCGCATAAAGCATTCTTCTATTTTGGAGCGGGAGATCATACGTTGCATGCCGTGCGCAGCGGGCAGTGGAAGTTACATTTGTTGCTCAACGAACTATATGATCTTGAAAAAGATATAGCTGAACAGCACAATGTGTATGATCAACATCCCAACATTGTTGAAAGACTAACAAATCTCGCTAAAGATTGCCGGCAGGAGCTAGGCGACGCCTATACAGGTGTTGAGGGAGACGGCTGCCGCCCCGTTGGCCGTGTGAAGAATCCGCAGACGCTTACATCCCTGGATGCAATGGACCCAATCATACGGTCCATGTATGACCTGGATGATCTTCAGTAAGACTCCCTGCTATCATTAACAATTAATCGGATATCGCCCGTACATTTCAAGCGCTTCAACCATCGCCATGATGTTCTCGGCCGGTACATTCTTCTGAATGGTATGAACCGAGGCCAGGATAAACCCGCCACCTGGTGCCAACAGTTCGATGACGCGACGTACCTCTTCGCGAACTTCGGCGGGTGATCCAAAGGGTAGTACCTTCGTCGTGTCTACAGCGCCGCAGAATACCAACTTCTTACCATACCGTTTTTTTAATGTGGCCAGATCGCTCATTCTTCCCGCCGATGTCTGGATTGGATTGAGGACATCGACTCCGATTTCGATAAAATCGTCGATCAGCGGGCTGACATCACCATCCGTATGGAAAAATACCTTAGCCTTTGTGCGCTCCTTGATGAAGGCGATGTAATCAGCATGGATCGGTTTCAAAAGTTTACGATACATGCGCGGCGAAATCAGTAGACTTTCGGTACTACCCAAATCATCCCCGATCTTAACCAAATCAACATTGTCACCAAGCTCAGCGAGAATATGCCCCATCAAGGTCTTGCAATGCTCGGCACAACGCTGGAGTAAATCAACCGCGAAATCGGGTCTTAATGCCAGATTCATTAAGAACGCTTCCATGCCCTGTAAATGCATCGCCCGTTCAAATGGGAACAGCAGCCAAGGGGTGGCCATAATCGCGTATTGGTTGGCCGCAGCTAATTCTGCGCCATCCAGTCTCATATGCGCAAAACGACTGGAATCATCCATGTTGGGCCACCCTTGATAGGCGTCCAGGTCGGCGCTGGTTGTCGCCTCTGCCAGGGGATGAATTCCGGGAAACCAGACACCCGGATCGATTTCTATCTGGCCAATACCCCAGGAGTCAATGAATGGCGCGCCCGGATCCCTTACCTGGTTCTTGGCCAGGTTTGCCGCGGGGTGACGATCAAATACGCCGCGCACATCACTGCCAAGTTTTACTAATGTCGTTTCGTCAATCAAGGCCGTGCCTAATTCAGGCCAATTATATAGAAAATCATCAGGCGCTTCTATCTCCAAGAGATCTTTTAGTCGCCGGTAGGCCGGCATCTGAATGCCGGTTGTATTGCCGGCGCCGAGAAAGAATGGTACGCGATCCGGCTCTTGAAAATCCATCGTGGCCAAGACCCGCTGGCGAGAACTCATTACTGATGTCATCTGTGCTCCTCCAAAGTTGCTTGCTCTGTCGCCAATCGCGACTGATCAACGAATGTAAATTTATTCCTGATCACTTAGGGTAATGGCGTACATCGCTTCAAGGGCGATGCTGATAGCATTACGGGTTCCTTGGGCGAATGCTTCAACGCCCCAATCCGGCTTGACCTCACCGGGCGCGCCATCAGATGCGAAGAGAGCGCCGGTGCGCCAGCGACGTACGGCACCAACGATGAATAACGTATCGCTCTCCATCTCAATGAACAACGGGTTGCCGTCCTTGTGACGGCCGTATTCATCCATCTTCTGCGTTCCATAAAAAGCATCACCGGCAATCCCAACCCCAACGCTGACAGGAACAGCTAGTTTCTCCGCGGCAGCAACCAGGGCCTGGGTAACAGAAAAGGTTGGAACGGCGGGAAATTCTTGTGGCAGGTAAAATTTCCCGGTGCCACCGAGGCGGACCGTTCCGCTGGCAACGATCACGTCACCAGGATTGAATTCTGGTTGTAAAACGCCGCATGAACCCACGCGAATGAAGGTGTCGGCGCCAAGATGTCCTAACTCTTCCGTAGCGATCGCCGTGGCTGGGCCACCCATGCCGGTGCCGCATGAAGTCATGAAAACCCCACGATATGTTCCGGAATAAACCTCAATGCCGCGCTCCTTGCTTATCGTTTTCTTGTCTTCAAAGTGCTCAGCAATTTGCCGTGCCCGGCTTTGTGATCCCGGACAAAATACATAGCGGGAAATGTCTTGTGGTTCACCGTGCATATGAAATTCCATTGTATTCTCCTTATCGTTCTGCTCGCCACGCTTCAGTGAAGTTGTGTCGAGGCAGTTCTTTCACATTTAGACCTGTTCTGATGGGGTCTTCATAAATATTAAAATAGTCATCAATTTGAGCTGTTAATTGCCGAACCAGGGTTTGTTTTTCCGGATCTGTGAATAGATTGCGGGTTTCTCGTGGGTCATTTTCCAAATCAAACAACTCGCAAGGTCCATCAGGATAGCGACGAATGAGCTTATGTGTCGCGGTACGAACCATGCGTAGATTGCCATATTCGCCAAATTGAACATCGCGCCAATTTGGAATATGGGCTGAGTTGTCCAAGAATGAGAGAAAACTCTGCCCAGGATACTTGTTTTGGTCCGGATCAGGTAGGGTCAGCTCTGCATACTCAATCAAGGTTTGGAAGAGGTCAAGATGATCTACATATTCACGGCGACGCTGCCCACCAAACAAGTATCCCGGCTGGTTTAAGATCAGTGGGATACGGATGGATTCTTCCACCATGTTCAAGGGTAAGGTGCCGTTCCCTTTGCCCCATATGTCGTGATGACTGCAATTGAGGCCATGATCGGAAGTGTAGACCACGAGGGTATCTTGAAGCTCATCTTGGGCTTCGAGTTGATCTAAGATCCGGCCGACGCCTTCATCAATTTGAGATACGGCCGCATAATACTGCGCCAATGCTTCTTGTTCATCGTTTCGATGTTGATTAAGCGATTCCAGATTTTGCCGCCCAAATGGATAGGTTTCATCCTTAGGGATGTCGCTGAACGAGCAATTGCGATAAGCAGAGACCAATCGTTCCGGGTGTCCGGCCCACGGGCTATGGGTTGCCGTATAACCGACAAAAAGGAAGAACGGCCGTTCCTCATCCCGGTTCTGTAAAAATTTGACTGCCCGATCAGTGATAATGGGCGTTTTGTATCCGGGCAGCAATTGCTCATCACCATTTTCACAAAAGCGGTAGGTGGAATTATGGGCCATGGGATAATCACCACTTAAGCAAAAACAGTAATCAAAACCAGGTATAAGCATATCATCAGAACCCAGATGCCATTTTCCACAAAGCCCCGTCTGATAACCCGCTTCTGAGAGCAATTGAGCGAGCGTAGTTTCATCCTTTAACCAGGGATGATGGTGAATGACGGGGTCGGTAGAGGAAAGATAGTCATGTATGCCGTGTTGAGAAGCCAGGCGACCCGTGAAGAAACAGGCACGTGCCGGGGAGCAAACAGGTGTTGGCGTGAAAGCATTCATCATCTGCACACCGGTATGAGCTAAATAATCCATATTGGGCGTATGAAGCTCCTGATTCCCATAAGCACCCATTGCCCATTGGGCATGATCATCTGTCAGAAAAACGAGAATGTTTCTTTTTCTACTCATTGCTATTCAATCTGCCCTCTAGCAAAAGAGACTTGAAGTCAAACTGTCTTGCTAAGCGCATGAATATCAGGTGGAAAGACGTGTTACTTTTTCTTCCCGGCGTGCCATCAGTTCCCGCAATTTTTGTGGATCATCAAGGATGGCCTGTTGATAATGCGGGTCATCTGCGCCCAGATCGCCATATTCTTTCTGCCGTAGATACAGTCGATCCCTCATCTCGTCGCGTATTGCCTTGTAGCCGGGTGTGTCGAGCAAGTTATGCAATTCATAAGGGTCGCTTTCTAAGTTATACAGTTCATCCAATTGTCCGTGGTTGTAAATGTATTTATATGGTCCTGCGAGCAAAGCACGAATAATGTGATGTTCTCCATAACCATGACCGAAGCTCTCTACCATCAAATCCTGTCGCCATGCTGCACCTTCAGCGGTGGTGAGTGTGAGCCAACTACGGCCGTCTACCTTAGCAGAGAACTTCGTACCGGCTATCTCCAATAAGGTGGGGGCAAGGTCGATACTACAAATCAGGTCATTGTTCGTCTGACCTGGAGAGATAGTCCCTGGCCAGCGTGCAGCCAAAGGCACACGAATGACCTCTTCCGTGACATATGAACCTTTGTCGAACCGCCCTCCGTGGCTGGCAAGTGCATCTCCGTGATCGGCCGTCCAAATGATAATGGTATTATCAGTCAGACCTAATTTATCCAATTTGTTTAGAATTAGCCCGCCGGCGGCATCAATCATGGTGATATGGGCGAAAGCGCGGGCGATGATGCGCTGCCACTCCCCCCTCGATAGAGGACTAGGTGTTAGAAAATGGTCATCATCGCTAGATAAGGGACGATTGGTATCATGCTTAAAAAGCTCCGGTTTCCCTTTCAATGTGTCATGTAAACTACCATAGTCCGTAATTTCTTCCGGATCGTAGAGTTTAGCAAATTCAGCCGTGGGGAAGAAGGGTTGGTGTGGTCCCCAGAAATCGACCCGCAGATGAAACGGCCGTTCATCTTCATCGTTAGCCAATTCGACCAGCGTCTCACAAGCTAATTCGGCTAAAAAGAACGCTTCATGGGTTTCTTTGGGTGTTGTTGTCAGACCAACAGCATGTTCGCCGCACCACGCATACTCGGACCGGTAGATTACGCCATCACGCAGTTTTGGAAACTGTTTGCGGAACACATCATTCCATAAGTGTTGTTCGACAAAATGTTCTGCTTGCGGCAGACCTTTACGAACCAGGTAATCTTTGTAAGTTGGCGAAATATATGGGTTGCCGTAATCCGTGTCGCTGAAGCCCGCACAGTTGAAGTCCAGCGCTGTTCCTGGTCCGGCGTGCCACTTGCCGAAGTAGTAACACCGGTAGTTTGCCTCCGCTAAAATATCCAAATAGATTTCATGATCGTAAGGGGCATCGCTGTAATTATAGTAATTGCGATGGTTGTGAGGATAAAGTCCGGTGAGTAGCGTGCGACGTGATGGGCCACAAAGAGGAACGGCCGTATATGCACGGTCAAACAGGATACCATCGGCAGCCAAACGATCAAAATTCGGGGTTAACGGCCTTACGCCACCATCCCAGCCGTGACGATAATATGCTTGATGATCATTAACCAATAAGACGATATTGGGACGTTTTGACATTAATACTCCTCATTAAAATCAACGGCGCCTAGAAAATTATGGATTGCCTGGGCAACGGCCAACGGTTGATCGCGATGCAAGCCATGCCCGGTTCCGGGGATGGAAAATGAAGCGCTCCGGGCCACCTGGGCCATTGCTATTTCAAGATCAGCATCAGTGAGCAGCGCTCCCAGGTGGGGTGCACCTTGCAAGAATAGTACCGGACAGTCGATAGCTTTTAAGCGATCCAGAAGATCATAATCTGCTATAGAATCTCTCCGCTGGAATTGTAACAACACATCCGCATCCAGTAACTGAAGTGCGCGAGCTGTAAACAACAACTCCCCCTGATCCCAAAAGTCTTTAAATTGGCGCGGGCTGCCGTCTGTGCCGGGTCGGGCTTGCACCTCACCTAAGGCATGGGCAAAATCGAAAAGAGGCAAATCTTCCTGGACCAATGCATGCCAGGAAGCGAAGGTTTTGATAAAACCATTGTCCTCACCACCACGGGCGCTGAGTGCGGTGAGTGGAGTGTCGCCGACGACTATAGCCTGCACTAACTCCCCCGAATTAATTGCCAGGTTGAGCGCGACTCGCCCCCCAAGTGAATGCCCCACAACAACTGCCTGGGTCGACACCTGCGACTGTAGAAATTCGCGGATATCGGCCGCGTAATCGGCCACGCGATACCGGCCCGGCGTTCTGCCTGAACGGCCGTGCCCGCGAAAATCCAGCGCATATACTTGCCAATATGGGGTTAAGAAAGGTATGAGGGTCATGAACGACTGCCAGCGGGCAGTTATACCATGCAACAAGATCAACGGTGGTCCTGCCTCCGGTCCCACCACATGATGAATGGCAACAGCCGAACTATTAAATGTTTTTTCCTGCAACATTTCCTATTTTAAACTTTTCGACTGACCATACGTTTTGATCATACGCATCACATCGCTCATTTGCTCACTGTTGAGAATAACCGGACTGCCAATACATCGCGCTTGATAAAATAAGCGGGCTACAAATTCCACATTCTCGGCCACGGCGAATGCATTTGGCAGCGTTGGTCCCACGGCAACGAGACCGTGGTTGGCCATTAATACAGCATTGCCGCCGCCGATGGTATTGCAAATATGGTCCGACAATTCTATTGTGCCCGGTGTTGCAAATGGGGCGCAGGGCACGAATTCACCCGCCGGTGCAATCAGATAGTGAGCGGCCGGTAGCTCCCAGCCCAGACAGGCAATGGTCGTCGCATAGTTTGAATGTGTATGCACGACGGCTCGAATATCTGAGCGTTGGCGGTGAAGAGCAAGATGAAAACCGATCTCAATTGAAGGTTTCATGGCGCCATCAACAATTTGGCCATCCAAATCGACAACCACCACATCTGCCGGATCGGTCTCAAAATATGGCAAGCCCGATGGGCTGATGGCGATTAATTGCTGATCTTCACCGGACAGGCTGATATTACCACCGCTTCCCTTTACCAGCTTTTCAGTTATTAATTTTTTCCCAAATTCAACGACGGATCGCCGCTCTTTTTCAAGTAACATTTTGGTTCCAATTTTTATGCGAAAAGGTTGATTTTTGGCGGTTCAGAGATATGCACCGCATTATCACAGGGGCAAGTTTGATCAAACTCCCCACGAAAGACAGCGATAATCAAAGTGGTAAGGCGAAGGACATTTTCCTCAAATCCCGGTTTTTCAATGGTTATCATCGTGTGTTTTAGTCCGGCAGCGTAGTTGATCGAAATAGCTACACCAGCATAGTGAAGACCGGCCTCACGCGCCAGTACCGTTTCCGTTCCACCGGTCATACCGATCACATCCCCACCCCATTGTGCGAACATGCGGATTTCGGCCGCGGTCTCGAAACGTGGGCCGTTGAAACAGACATAAGTGCCGTTGGGTAGGATGTAAAAACCCTTGGCTACAGCTATATCGTATAGCGCGCTGCGCAAGGTGCTACAGTATGGATTTGTCATATCCGTGTGGCCTAATCCAAATTCACCCCCCTGGAAAAAAGTTGCCGTCCGATGAAAATTTAGATCGATGAGTTGGTCAAGAATGACGAAGCCGCCCGGCGGTATGCTCGTTTTCAGTGAGCCGACGGCATAAGTGCCAAATACTTTTTCCACTCCCAATTTCTTAAACGCCGTGATATTCGCGCGGTAATTGACTTTATGTGGGGGGATAGAGTGATCAATGCCATGCCTGGGAATGAAGACCAGGTCGTCATTGTCACCTTTGCCGAGATAAACCTTTGCCGGACCATATTGAGTTTTAACGATTTCTTCTTGCGTTTCGATACCGGGTACGGCATAGATGCCGCTTCCGCCGATAATTCCAAATCTCATTATAAGCTCCTAAGAATGTGAAAATAAACCTTTCAATTCCTCTTCAGAAAAGGCGATTCGCAAACTGCCCTAATGCAACTGAATCGGAAAAATCGCAAGGTGTTAATAACAAAATAGAGTGAGCACGGTCAAATAGGGATATTAGTGCGCACCAATGCGTCCCAAATGGCCCGCTCGTTTGCCAGCGCTTCGCTATAACAACAAACGGCTAGATTGATATACAAAGCATGTATGAGTGCATATTGGGCAATTCGGGATGCCGTCGTTTCTTGTATGACTTCATGTGAAACTGATAGAAGAGTAACATCTGCATGTTTGGCCAGGTCAGATAATTTGTTGCCGGTGATGCAGATGATCGGGCATTTTCGCTCGTTGGCTATGATGGCCGAGCGTAAGCTATGTGATGACTCCCCTGACTGGGAGATGGCCAAAACCAAATCGTCCGAGGTCAGGAGGGCGCTTTGCATGACCATTAAATAAGAATCTGTCTCTACTGTACAGTTCAAACCTAAACGAAAAAATCGATTAAATGCTTCCTTCGCTACCGGTCCTGATGTACCTCCGCCAATAATCAGGATTCTCCTGGCATTTTGGATTAATTCGACAGCCTGTTTCATCGCCGCCGGATCCAAGACGGCAGCAGTTTCCTTGAGCGCCGTCATTGCTCCCAATATGACTTTCTCGGTAATCTCTTGAACGCTGTCCTCGGCTGAAATATGTTCATGGATATATTGCGGTGTTGAACCTTGGTATATCGAAAGGGCGATCTTGAGGTCTAACCAGCGCTTATAGCCCATGGTCCGGAAGAAACGAACGGCCGTAGCATCACTGACCCCGCTTTTTGAAGCCACTTCCGCCAGGGTCATCTGCGGTATATCACGATAATTTGTCAGGATGAACTCGCCGATTTTGCGCTCCGATGGGGATACCGAATCGAGCATGCCAGAAATCTTGGCCAGTGCGTTGTTTGAGATATTGTCTAGATTGTAGTCGTTGATCTCTGTCATAAATCTCGTCCTATAAACTTACAAACTTTCCTGACAACCGTTTTGCAAGAAATTACCTCGTCATTAACAGGAAAGGGGAAGCGCCTGTGGCTCACGGCCGAAGTGACGGGCCAGATCAAAAGGAGAAAGCACTCCTTTTTGCGTAACCACGCCGCTGACAAGTTTAGGTGGTGTTATATCAAAGGCGGGATAATATCCCTCAACGCCTTCCATCGCTGTGCGCACGCCCATAGCATGAACCACTTCTTGCGGATCTCGTAATTCGATATTCACGGTATCGACGGTGGGATTATCGGCCGCAGGAGTGCCCACCACGAAGAAAGGTATATTATTATCGTATGCTGCGAGAGCAATCTGATAGGTGCCAACCTTGTTGATGACGTGCCCATCCAAAGTGATCACATCTGCCGCACAAATGAATACATCGGGAATACCCTGGGACAGCATATAGCCGGGCATATTGTCGGTGATAACCTTGACCGGTATGCCCATATCATAGGCTACGCTGGCGGTAAGACGGGCACCTTGTAAGTACGGCCGGGTTTCCGGGCAGATGAGCGAGACGTTCTTGCCCCGTTCTTTGCAGACCAGGAGCACATAACTGATCAATGTTTCAGCGAAACATTGGGTAAGGATCGTCACCTCATCGGGTAGCATGTCAACTGCGTATTCAGCAATGCTCCGCGAGACCTGGTAGCGCGCTTCGGTTATCTTCAAGGCATAAGCTTCAGTCTCCGGCCCCACATCCTGACCTGTTTCAAGCATCGCTACCGCAAAATCAAGCGCTTCTTGAATATAAGATACCATCCGTTCAGAGGTTGTTGGGCGGGCGTGGGTAACGGTATAGGCCGCATCCTGCAATTTAAGCCGCGCCTCTTCTATGGGACAGTCCTGGACTTGATAGGCGGTCATCACCATCGCTTGCAAAGCAGCCATCCACGGCCCGCCGCTTTGTGTAACCATGTCAGCAATCGCCTGGGCTACCTCATGGTAATCCCTGCAAACAACATAGCTCAGCTCTTTCGGGTAAATTCGCCGGTCCAGGATCTTGACAACCCCATCTTCATACCAGGCGACGTTTTCGTATTGAACCATAAATGCTAATCCGTTATCCATTCTAGACATGGTTATTTTCCTTAGAGGTTTATTTTCAAAGTAATTTAAGATAAATACCAGGCACAACAACTCATTTTTTTGAGATAGTATTGTTTAAAAAGTGACTGGCATTTGTTAAGTCATGTGACAGGCACTTTGGTCACTATTTGAGCGGCAATATGCTGTCACTTTCTCCTGGCCACAAACAATGGTCCATTAACCCTTGATCCCTGATGAGGTCATTCCGGAGATGTAATAGCGCTGCAACAGTAGGAAGATGATCAGGATCGGTATGGTAGACAGGAATGAGGCAGCAAATACCTGGCCCCATAAAATACGCTGGTCACCAAAGAGAAAACCGATGGCTACCTGAACAACACGCAAGTCGGGATCGCGCAACACAATTAAAGGCCAGATATATGAGTCCCAGGACCAGATAAATTTTATCAGAGCTGCGCTGATCAACACTGGCTTGATATTGGGCAGCATGATATTCCAGTAAACGCGAAAATGAGAACAGCCATCGACAATGGCCGAATCATAAAGCTCATCCGGCAATTCTTTGAAGTGTGTGTATAAGAGAAAAATGATGAACGCATCCGCTACCCAGGGTAGAATGACGGCGGGAACAGTATTGTCTAAATTCAGATCCTGCATCACGAAAAATAAGGGTACGATGCGCGCTTCAAAGGGGATCAACATGGTCGCCAGGATCAAGGCGAAAACAGCGCCCCGTGCAGGAAACTCTAACCGAGCCAGGACAAAGGCCATCATGCTACATATGAGCAAGGACACGACGACTGATACCACGGCGATACCCAGGCTCAACATCATGGAACGGCCGAAATCCGACTCCGCGAACAGATTTTGGAAATTTTGTAAGGTCGGTTCTACGGGAACAAACGTTTTCCAGGTTAAAGGGAATATATTGGCAAAAATCTCATCCCGGGGCTTAAAGGCGGAACCAACCAACCATGCATAGGGAACCGTGAAAATCAAGACCAGGATGCTCAGGCCGATAAGCTTAAACAAACGAGAAGAGGCTTTTTTTACTGTCATCATGTCACCCTATGATCTTCACCTTCTTCGTGCTCAAGGCTTTCTTTTCTGTCTTCGGTTGCCGTTCGCGCGTCAGGTAAAATTGCAGCACGCTGATGAGCACAAGGAGAAGCGCTAAAATCACCGATATAGCTGCCGCATATCCCATCTGGTTGAATTGGAAGGCATACTCATAAATAGATAAGAGTATCACCCTGGTAGAATTTTGTGGCCCGCCCCCAGTGGTTAAGAAGACGGGGATGAACACCTTAAATGCGGCTACGGTGCTGGTGAACAGAACAAAGATGTGGGTGCCGCGTAGCGAGGGAAAGGTGATGTGGCGGAACTGCTGCCGGCCGTTGGCACCGTCGATACGCGCCGCTTCATAAAGGGTTTCATCAATACCCATCAAACCCGCAAGATAGAACAACATCGTCAGGCCGACATCTTTCCAGATGGTGAGAACCACAATGGAGGGCAAAGCCTGGGTCGGGCTGGTTAAAAAATCCTGGGCCGGCAAACCGGCCGAAACCAGGATACTGTTGAACAGGCCGCTGGTTGGATGGTACATGAAACCCCAAACCGTGGTGACGACGACCATAGAAGTGACCGTTGGCAGGAGGATGATGGTGCGTATCGGACCTACTCCGGTCCAGGCTCTGCGCACCATTAGCGCCAGCCCCAAACCACAAGCCATCAAGAGGGGAACCTTCAAGATGAAAAAAAGGAATGTGGTCTGAAAAGATTTCAGCACCAATGTGTCACCCACCATACGTGTGTAGTTTTCCGAGCCAATCGGAGTCAATCTATCGGCGATCAGGTTGACGTTATAGAAACTGTAGCGAACGGCCTCAAGAATAGGCCAGTAATAGAAAATTATGATGCCCAGCATTGCCGGTATGCCAAGCATAAAAGCGGCCAGATAAACGCTGCCTCGCCTTGTTCTAAAAAATTGCCCAAACTTGCGCCGTTCCTGCTCTTTCCTTCCAAGAGTTTGTGTGGTCATAAGGCTCTTCTCGCTATTCGGTTAGAATCACCAGCAGAGATAGGTTTAGACCTTTATCCACCTGGTTAAACGGATAGGGGAGTGGAAGAGGATATGTTTTCATAAACCATATCCTCTTCACATATATCAAAAGCAATTATTGCTTGAACTGGGCTAACTGGGCTTCCGCTTCCAATATGGCCGATTGGACAGCCTCCTCTACATCGGCCCCTAAGGCTATGTCCACCATCATCGTATCACCGACTATGGAAGCGTACAACGCGTGGCCGGGACTGGTGGGGCGGGAAACACCCCATTCACGGTTGAGGTCGACAAACAATTGAGCGTATCCTTCTAGTTCTGGGACCTCAGCACGGGCGGAAAACTTGGCCGGCAACCCGGGATTGGCCTGGTTGTAAATCAACAGACCTTCTTCCTTGGTCAGGAATTCGATGAATTTCTTGGCCTCCTCAGGATGCTCTGATTTGGCCGAAATCGAGGGAGCAAAGGAGCCGGTATGGGTGATAGGGGTAACGAAATAAGGCAAAGGCATCACAAACCATTCCAGATCAGGATAGTCGTTGCCAATAATTCGGCCGAGGCTGGTGAAAGCCATGTAGCAAACTGATTGCTCGGTGCCAAAGGCATCAGGAACGTCGTCGGTGGGCATCAGTTCATGTTCCTGGAAGAGCGCTTGATAGAATTTAAGTGCTTCTATAGATTCCGGCGTGTCCAAATACCCGGTGAGGGTTGTACCGTCATCAGAGATTCCTTTGAAGGTGTTGGAGTCTTTCTCGCCGGCGGAACGCGGGATCCACATCGTCCAATAATCCAAAGTCGGCGGATTATTCAATCCAACCAGGCCCCACACCTTGCGGCCTTGCTCTTCTTCAGCCACGGCAACGATTTCTTGCACATTGGTCAGCCACTCATCCCAGGTCCATGCATCTTCGAGTGTTGTCGGTTTTTCGATGCCTGCGGCGTCGAACATGGCCGAGTTACAGTAGAAGGCAATGGCTGAGTCGCCAAAAGGTGCCCCATACACGCTGCCCTCATAGGTGACTTCTTGCATGACACCAGACGCATATTCATCCCATTCGCTTTCGGGGAAGAGATCATCCAGGGGTAACAGTGCCTCATTAAAAGCGTATTCCTGGATATCCGGGCTATCGGTGAGTACCACATCAGACACATTGTCAGAGGACCACATGACCGGTAATGAAGGTTTGAAGTCCGCAAATGTGTTCATACGGACATTGACTTTGATGTTGGGGTTCTTCTCTTCAAAAGCTTCAATAACAGCGGCGAAGGCTTCCGGCCGGCCGAATCCTTCGGGGAAGTAGAATTCGATCTCGGTTACTTCTCCAGTGGCTTCTTCCTCGGCGGGTTCATCAGCCTCTTCTGCCGCGGGTTCTTCGGCAGGCTCATCGGCAGCTTCTTCTTCAGCGGGAGGCGGTTCTTCAGCAACCGGTTCTTCGGCTGCTCCACCTCCGCAGGAAACCAGCGCAAATACAAACAGGGACATAATGAACAAAATCAAAAGGTTTCTCTTTTTCACTTCCTTACTCCTTATTCACACGTTTGCCCTCGATAATTACACGGGTAAGTTCCGCAACGAGAGGAAACAATAAATCTTGAGCGCTCAATAAAATTGTTAAAAAACCATTCCGATCGATTAAGATTGTTTAGAAAACCGCCGCCACATTAAGTGTTTAGACGTTACTTGGAGCATGGTCTCTCCCAATCATGCACCACGCCATTTGCGGAAAGTAATACTACTTGATATTTACAAATTATGTAGTAGACCTCGAAAAAGTATATATTAAACTACCTCCAAAGTCAATATTTTTTTGTAATGTCCCAAATTTGGGAGTAGAAAAATCTCGTTAAATAGCAAAAGTTAAAGAGAAGTGTGCTCTATGAAATGGCGGCCAGAATATTTTTCATGATTGTCTGTACGTCTGGTGAAATATCGACAATCATTGCTTCATCGCTCTGCGGTGGTTCCAGGGCAGCAAACTGGCTGCGCAGCATTTCTGCCTTCATATAATGCTCTTTTCGCGCTGAGATGCGCTCCCAGATACGTTCAAAACTGCCTTCAAGAAAGATGAACTGAACGCAGTCCGCGACCATTAGCTGCTCCCGATATTTTTTCTTAAGGGCTGAACAGGCCAGGACGGCTGTTTGGCCGTTGTCAATGTGAAGCCGGATCAACGCTGCCAGGCTGGCCAGCCACGGCGCGCGATCTTCGTCCGCAAGAGGGACGCCCATGCTCATCTTAGCGATATTCTCCGGTGGATGGAAATCATCTGCATCGTAGAAGTGACAACCCAGGTGTTCAGCCAAACGATTCCCGACAGTCGTTTTACCGGAACCGGAGACACCTATAACAACATAAAAATGACAGGACAAGGGAATATTTCCTACCTGGATTAAAAGAAGTAACCACATCGACTGACTAAAAACCGCAAACGCGGTCGATAGCAAGCTAGTTCTTCCCACGTATAAAATCATTACCTATTATCTGGATTGCTTTCCGGTTTAGCAATGGGCAAATCCAGGGTTCAATCTACCAGCTTCTTGCCAGACTCAAGCTTTCAGATGTGTCAATACACCAAATCTATCCCTCCACATTGCCAAATCTGGGGTGCGGTTATAAATTGTGTAAATCCGTAGGGTTTAAGTCCACCCGACGGCCGTTCGGTATGGGTTGGGCCGGCGGGATAGGATGCAAAGGAAGCATCTACCGGCGAAATCCGCCGGCCTAACCCAATCATGAAAACGGCCGAAATAGGGCGGGGCCGCGCGGTGCGAAGTTGGAGGGACCCCCATGATGGCGAATCCGCGCGGCCCCGCCCTTGCCCCCAATGATCGAAGGATTGTAAAATCGGCATTTCATACCTATTCAAAGCATACACAAAAAGTAATCGCACCCCCAAATCCGCCCAATCTTGACATTAGATGGTGCTTTGGGTAACGTCATGCATGTTATTTGAAGTTACATCTTGTTTTATTTGTTAAATTGAATCACCTTTAGTAAGAGACTGTTTGTTGGAGACAATGCGGTGAGTTATCTGGTCACAGGTGGCCTTGGATGTATTGGTGCGTGGACACTTTATCACCTCGTTAAGCGCGGTGAAAAGGGGGTTTGCTTCGATATTGGCGAGGATCGTCAGCGTCTCGACAAACTGCTAACGGCCGATGAGCAGAAAAAAATCGCATATGAAACGCCACTGGAGCAGGCTGTAGCCGAAACCATCACCCGATTTCGGAAAGTAGACGA
This sequence comes from Anaerolineae bacterium, assembly GCA_028277515.1. Next base: position 9,578 of record JANQGC010000349.1, on the reverse strand, counting down.
CAATGGTGTACCCTAGGATGTTATAATGAATAACTCAGATGACCTTGTTAATAATTTACAACAGGCATCAACGGCCGTTGCCTCACAAAACGGCTAGGACAAACAGGAGTAACCATGAAAACCTATCGTTTAGCGTTGATCGGTTTTGGAAATGTTGGGCAAGGTTTCGCCCAAATCTTACAAGAAGATGGAGACAAGCTGGCCCAAAAATATGACGCCCGCTTCCAAATCGTCGCCGTGAGTGATTTGAAGAAAGGTAGTTTATATGAGCCGGATGGACTCAATAATGCTGCTTTGCTCAATGCGGCCAATAAAAGTGAGGGACTTAAACAGGTTAATGCTAAATACAAAGGGTGGGATGCTGAGCGGACGATAGCTGATTCTAATGCAGATGTCGTCTTAGAGATGAGCTTTACTGATCTTGATACGGGGGAACCGGCGACAACTTATATTCGCCAGGCATTGCTGGCAGGGAAACATGTAGCCACGACCAATAAAGGTCCAATCGCGCTTCATTACCCCCAACTGGCTCAAATCGCACGGAACAATGGCCTGCAAATCGGCGTCGAAGGCACAGTGATGAGCGGTACACCGGCCTTGAGATTGGGTAGTGATCTGTTGGCCGGTTCCGGAATTACACAGATTCAGGGAATTCTCAATGGGACAACCAATTATATTCTCTCTCAGATGGAGCGTGGCGCTTCCTATGCTGATGCATTGGCGGATGCGCAGGCGAAAGGGTATGCGGAGGCGGACCCGCGAGGCGATGTCGAAGGATTCGATGCTGCCGGAAAAGTTGTGATTATCGCAAATTTGTTGATGGATGTACCATTGACAATGGCTGATGTAGAACGGATCGGAATCAGCGGTTTAACATCCAAAGACATCGAAGCAGCAAAAAATGTGGGTGAACGTTGGAAACTGATCGGGACTGTTCAAAAGGGTAAGAATGGCATTCGCTGTTCCGTAAAACCACAGCGACTGTCATTATCTCATCCCTTGGCAAATGTAAGTGGCGCAACAAACGCCATGACCTTTACCACGGATCTCCTGGGTAACGTCACGCTGGTTGGTCCAGGTGCCGGCCGGGTGGAGACAGGTTACGCTCTGCTTGGAGATTTATTGGCTATCCACAGGAGCATAGGTATTAGTGCCAAAAACTTGGCAGAAGGTAACACTGATGGTAAACAACAACCATAAAAAATAGCAGCCGACCAATGAACCCGGTCCTTATGATGCCAACCGAGTAGCCGGACTGAAGCCGATTCACAAGGCCATTGAACAATTGCGGTTACCATTAATCCGCTCGCGAAAGCTCAAGGCCATCTGTAACGCTTTGGAAATGCAAATTGAGGATGGCGGTGACGCACCCGAAGTCAATAATAAGCTGTTAGAAGCATTGCGTCCGGCTGTTACACATCAAATGGGAGAAAGGTCGGCAACGACTGTGATTCAGGCCATTGATGACTTTGCCAAGAGAGATAACCGACGGTGGGAACGCAGGCGAATTGAAAAAGCAATCGTCTGCAAATCAGAAGCGCAATAAGAGATGAATTGGGAGAGTCCATTGCTGTATTGGGCAATAATGCCAAAAAAACATCTGAATTAAACAGAACTTGAAGAATCGGGGATATAAAGAACTCCTAATTGGGGGCCTACTATATAATCAATAGCAACCTGAAATTAAGATGCGTAGAAAATAGCCCCTGATGCTGCCAGGGGCTATTTTATAGAAATTTCTTTTGTCTTGAGAAGGTTGAAGAAGAGTTATTATCCTTTCTTCCTCAGCGCCCGTTGTAAGGTTTCTTCATCTTCAGGAGATAAGGTCGTTTGCAGGATTTTACCTTCGTATGGTCGTAAAGCGGCAATGGCTAGATCAGGATCGGAATCACGAACAATTATGAAAAGAGCGGAACTGTTTTCAGTCATGGAATCGGATACCTCTTTGACAAAACTCTTGCTAATGCCTAAACCTGCGGCCGAACCGATAAGGCCACCGGCTACAGCGCCCACAATAATTCCGGCAACTGGAAAGAATACACTGGCGAGCAGAAGGCCAAGAAAGCCACCTGTAACGGCTCCAACCTTGACGCCACGATCCATCTGATTTTTGATGTGGATTTTACCTTTTTCATCTTTTACAACGACAGCAGAATCGTCAAGGCTCAATCGCCCCTCATGCTCGACACTTTTCAAAGTATCTCGAACTTTTCCCGCCTCGTCAGCTTCATCAAATACAATTACAATTAAATTTGACATTTAATCCTCCTAACTAATTGGATGGTTTATCTTACACCTTTATATTATTAACTGCCAACCCTTGTACCATAATAATACATTTTCTCGGAATTGCGATTCATCAAAGTAGAAATATAATAAGTCTTGTAGAGTTAAGATTTATATTAAGCTGGTATAGGAATGATGTGAAACGAAAATGAAAAAGAGTATCGGATACATTTTAATGTGATATATGCATCTTTCTAAACGCCGCCTCATTGCCGGATTAACGACCGGTATATTAATTTCTTTGCTGGTCATAGGATTTGTGATCCTCAGCAACATTCAGAATCCATCTTCTTTCTCCATAGATGAAATGGGAGGGATCATTCGTTTTATTCTTGCTGGCGCAATAATGGGCCTGGTTTATTCAATGCTGTACTTGCCACGATCCGGTGGATATCCGGTTGATATCATGAATGGCATTGTTTTAGGGATAATCACCTGGGTTATTTTAACAATTAACGTATTTTCCATTACGCAAGGTCAGGCATCCATATGGGATATTCAAACCAATCGAGAATTGTTTCCTAATTTGATCGCCTATTTATTGCAAGGGGCTGTAGTTGGCCTGGTCTACGGCATTGTTTTCAATCGTCTAAGTCTACAGTCGCAGGGGGATCCTCAAGCTGCTAAGGTGCAACCCAAAAATATCGTCATTGTAGGCGGGGGTTATGCTGGAGTCAGCGCGGCCGAAGTATTGGATAAGGAATTTTTACTCGATCCAACGGTCACCGTCTGGCTTGTCAACAGCACAAATTATCTGGTTCATACGCCTATGTTGTCTGAGGTATCAGCAAGCGCCGTAAATGCACAAAATATCAGCCCGCCGCTGCGCAGCTTTTTTAAGAATGTGCGGGTTGTTCAAGGGGTTATCGATCGGGTTGATTGGCAGCAGGGGAGGGTTTTCTTAAATCCAAGTGCGCGTACCCGGCATGAAGATATTCCTTTTGATCATCTGGTGATAACGGCCGGTGGTGTGCCCAACTATTTCGGCAATGAAGCGGTCGAGCGGCACACGATAAGCTTCAAATCACTTGAAGATAGCATAAGATTGCGCAATCAAGTGATTGATTTGTTTGAACGAGCAGATTTTGAGACCGATCCCAGTATTAAACAGCAAATGCTGACCTTTGTTGTCGTTGGTGGCGGTTTCGCCGGCGTTGAGCTAATTGGTGGGCTAAATGACTTTGGCCGGGGCATGCTTCCCAATTATCCAAACCTGGCGCAGGAGGATCTACGCTTTATTTTGATCCACACGCGAGACGTGATCCTGCCGGAGTTAAGTGCGGAACTGGGCTTGTTTGCCCAAAAGAAAATGAGTGAACGTGGCGTTGAGTTTGTACTTAATACACGTGTGACTGGTGCTCGGGAAGGTGTGGTCATCATGGGAGATGAAGAGATTGCGGCCGGTACGATTATATGGACCGCCGGAAACCGCCCTAACCCGATCGTTGGCAAGCTGGGTATTGAATTAAACCGGCGAGGACAGATTCCTGTTGCTGCTACGCTGCAATCGGGTGAAAAGCCGAATCTCTGGGCTGCCGGAGACTGCGCCCAAATACCCATTCCCAATGAGGAAAATGCTTATTACCCACCAACAGCCCAACATGCTCTGCGTGAAGGCAAGGTGTTAGGAGAGAACATCATCGCAACGATAAAGGGCAAGCCGTTAAAATCATTTGAATATAAAAGCCAGGGCAGCCTGGCTGTTCTTGGACACCAGCTTGCGGTGGCCGAACTGTTTGGGCGGCGCTTTTCCGGTTTCCTGGCCTGGTTAATGTGGCGTGGTATCTATCTTTCCAAGCTGCCAAATTTTGAAAAGCAGTTAAGGGTACTCTTCGACTGGATTTTGGACGTTTTTTTCCCGCCAGATATTGTCCAGACGACCAATTTTTACGAGCAAGAGGTTGATGAATGATAAACCGCAATCGTCTTGTTGTTGGTAGTATCGCAGGCGTCGTTGCCGGCGCATTAGTTGCGCTAATAACTCAACCTGAATCTGATTGGATTTCCCACTTGATTATTAGCGTCATTCTTGGTGCATTATTTGGCCTTATCTTTGGGTCTCAGCTGCGCACCCCTGGTTCAGCTTTGGTGTGGGGTCAAGCGTTTGGGCTATTGTGGTGGCTTCTTGGCTATTCCACTTTCTTACCCTTGCTTTATGGGCAAGGATTGGCGTGGTCGATTGCTGATATGCGCACTAATTTCATTTTACTACCGGCATATATTATTGTTTTCGGCGCGATCTTAGGCTTGGGATCCTATTTTTTAGGTAGGTTTCTACCTATTGTAAAAGTAAAAGAACAAGTTGGTTTAATTGCGGCGTCTCAAATTGCTCCGCTTTGGCAGCAGGCCGTCATTGTGGGTGCAATTGGCGGCACGCTTGGAGCCTGGATTTTTCTTCGAGGTGTGGAATCAACCATCTTTTTCCCCCTCGTATCCAGTATGGTTGGCATGGATTCTTTCTCGACTGGGGCGATTATACATTATTCGATTGGCATCATTATTGGCATTACATTCGCTCTTTTATTTTACCGTGATATTCGTGGGCTTGGTCCGGCGATAATCTGGGGTATGAGTTATGGTATATTGTGGTGGTTCATTGGTCCACTCACCTTGCTGCCTATCCTCACCGGTAGTCCAATTGATTGGACTCTGGAAAGCGCACAAGCAAATTATGCACCCTTATTAGCTCATATCCTTTATGGGGCTATTATCGGTTTATTTTTTGCCATCACGAATGGAATTTGGCGTAAGCTTTTTGTCGATTCGGATCCTTTGAACCGGACCAGGGAAGGTGGAGGTACCTCATCCATTCGCGGTTCGCTTATGGGCATCCTTGGCGGCATCATCGGTGGTTTGTTGTTTGCGTTTGTTTTTATCATTATTGGTGCCTTGCCAACTGTGGCCAGTATTATTGGCTCCCAATCACCAACGACAGGATTCATCGTGCATATCATCATTGCCATTATTATCGGCATTACATTTGGTTTGTTCTTTCAACGCGTTGGGATCAGTTATGGGGTTTGTATGAGCTGGGGAACGTTATACGGTCTGTTATGGTTTGTATTGGGGGCTATGACCCTTCTTCCCGCTTTATTACGCCAACCAATCGACTGGTCTCTGCAGACAATCATCGCCAATTATGCTTTCCTTGTTGGGCATCTACTATATGGTTTAGGATTGGGCCTCTTTTTCCAATTTCTCGCGGTTCGTTATGATACTGAACTAAGATTTAGGAATTGGAACTTCAGCAATGAGGCTGCTCCAGCGATGTGGGCCAGCACCTTATTGTTTGGTGTCATGATGCCTCTGTTGTTATAACCCGGATGAGCTGAGTCAATTGGGAACAGCAGTCATCAGATTTGAGATCAGCAAAGGGCGTTAAAAAATTAATAGTGCAGGCAACCTGCCTGCTTAACATCCACTTACTCAAGAGAAGGGGTTGCTGGCCGGTTGAGCCTTGAAAGAAGAAGCAGAAGGCTGGCCAATCCCACTGATGGCGATTTTGCCAATTGATTTTCGTGTATTTTCACTGCCGCAAGTAGGACACAACTGACGGTCACTTGACTGGGACATGCGTAATTTTCTTTCAAACGGCTGCTCGCATTCGCAGCAGACAAAAGCGTACATTGGCATAAGTGATTTGTTTCCTTTTCTAATTTGATATGTCTTTCAAAAGTTTAGCCAACCATAATGGCCGCTATTAATTAGATGCAATAATCACAAAAAGGTGACATTTAACCTGCTTCAGCAGCAGCTACCTTCTCCGCACTTCTTGATCGGCTGGCAATACGCTCAATTAATAATACTGCACCTACACCAACTCCTGCTAAAGCCAGAGCGATAATAAACTCGGTCAAGCCCGCTTGAGTTGTGAAGTCGGGTAGGATGTTGATTTGACTGATCACAATGGGATGGCCTTCATCAAGTATAATTTGGCCGTTGGCATCTGTCATCCACTCGGTATCCACTTTCCAGGGCCAAATCTTGCGCAGGCTTCCTATAAGTAAGCCGATTAATACGGCGACAGTATAATCTGGATAGCGCTTGAATAACCAACTGAGGATTTGAGCAAAGGTGACCAGGCCGATGGCCGCACCAATGGCGATCATGGCCAGAATAACAAAATCCCGCTGGTTGACAGCGGATAACACGGTTTGATATTTTCCCAGCATGACCAGGATATAAGCCCCAGAGATGCCGGGCAAGATCATGGCACAACTGGCAAGCGCACCGGTCAACATTAAGAACCACCAGGTATTTGGTGTTTGAGCAGGAACGAGACTGACCAGAAGATAAGTGGCGATGGCGCCGATAATCAATGCGACGATAAGACCCCATGACCATTTCTGGATTCGCCCGCCGATGACGATTACCGAAGCCAAAATCAGACCGAAAAAGAAGCTCCAGATATAAACCGGCTGATTGGTGAGGAAATATTCCAAAAATCCGGAAAAAGCGAAAATCGCTGCCAGGATTCCCAATCCCAATGGTACAAGAAAGCGCCAATTTATCAGTGAGAGCAATTCACGGATTCGTAAGCGCAGCGCGGCGTCAATAAATTGTCGCTGACCAATGATCTTGATTGAGTTAATTAATTCTTCGTAAATGCCGAAGATAAAGGCCATTGTGCCGCCGGACACACCGGGTACAATATCGGAGGCGCCCATGGCCATGCCCCGGAAGAAAATACCTATCATGGCTTTGGGAGATCGCGAGATCCATTTAGTTTCTTGCTGTGGTAGGTCAGTTGATGTTGTGTTTATACTTTCCTGCATGTGTAAACTCCTGCCGTGGCATTTATTATAGCCAAGCAAACGCACATGTATACGCATAATGATGGCAACTGTCAACAATTAATCGTCAGGCAAAGGATTTCTCATTAATCGGTTAGGTTATGTGGATCACGCAGTTCATGATTTAAGGAAATGGACGTGGAATAAGTTGAGTCCAATTGGTTTCAAATAATCAGATTGTTTTACATTAGGAGGTTAAGAAGTGCGAGTAGCCATTTTTTCAGATGTTCATGGCAATTTGACCGCCTTTGAAGCGGTGCTAAAAGATATTAAGAAACAAGATCCTGACCTGATATTGTTTGCTGGTGATCTGTGTGTTTTTGGGTCCCAACCGGCCGCCTGCGTGCAAATGATGCGCGCAGAAGAAATTACCTCTATACATGGCAATACCGATCTTTGGATTAGCAATGATCCGCTCCTGGCGGAAGATATTAAAGCTGAAAAGAAGACGAGAAGCCGAAATATAGAAACACCGGATGGCTGGACCTGGGCACAGCTTGATGAAATGGACCTGGCCTGGCTGCATGCTTTACCTTTTCAGAAACGCGTCTCGCCGACGGCCGATCCGGCCGATGATTTATTTGTTGTGCATGCCAATCCTCTAGATGTCGATCAACCTATTCTCCCGACGCTAGAAATACAAGAAGAAATTTATGGGGAAGTAAAACAGCCGGATGAAGATTTAAGGCATTTACTGGACGGCTTGTTTGTCGGTGTTCTCTGTTTTGGACATGTTCATATCCCTAACGTTCGTCAATGGGGAGATCTGACCCTGGCTAATATCAGCTCGGTTAGTCTTCCTTTAGATGGGGATACACGGGCCAAATATGGATTGCTCACCTGGAATGATGGCTGGCAGATTGAACATTGCAGGATTGAATATGATTATGGTCAGGAGGTGGAAAACTTGAAACGATTAAAGCCTCCCCAATGGCAAGAAGGCAGCTACCAACTTCAAACGGGCGCTGCATAAGATGAAGCTTTTTCCCGTCGAAATAATTTATTAGCTTGCAAAAATTTGGAATAAAATGAGCATTATCGCTAATAAGCGGGCGGGTCGCTGGCTGGAAAGGATTCCCAACCAGCCTCGTCGATGGGATCTTCACTGTTGATAGTTTCGCTTGGCGCTTCTAGCTCATTTGAGTGCGTTCGTAAAAGAAGTTTCCCCTTCGATTTACGGTTTTCAATGTAGCGGTGCGCATCGGCCGCCTCGTCCAAAGGGAATATGCGGTCAATACGAACTTGCAAGGCTCCTGAGCGGAGCCAGTTAAAAATATCATCAGCACGCTTTTGTATTTCTTCCTGGTTGGCGACATAATGTCCCAGGCTGGGACGAGTGAGGAATAACGAACCTTTTTGGTTCAGAATCTGAGGATCAACAGGCTCAACCGGTCCGCTGGCCTGGCCATATAGGACCATGTACCCTCGAGGCCGTAGACAATCTAGCCCTTTTAAAAATGTGGCTTGACCGACCCCATCAAAGATAGCTTGAACACCTTGCCCATTAGTTAAATCCTGGACGACATCGACAAAGTTGTCTTTTGTGTAGAGAATGATTTCATCTGCGCCATGTTGCAGTGCCAGGTTGGCCTTTTCGGCAGTGGATGTTGTGCCAATGACGCGAGCACCGGCAATTTTCGCTATCTGCACCAGTAGGAGTCCCATACCCCCGGCCGCAGCATGGATTAATACGGTGTCCGACTCACGGACAGGATAGGTGTCACGGATCAAATAATGAGCGGTCATCCCCTGTACCATGACTGCTGTTGCCGTATCAAAGTCTATTTCATCCGGTATGGTTACCAGCCGCCATGCAGGAACAACGGCATATTCGGCATATGAACCAAGGGTCAATGCATAAGCAACCCGATCACCAGGGGTTAGATGGCTGACATCGTCACCAATCTCTTCCACGACGCCGCCACCTTCTACTCCCAGGGTAAAAGGTAGTGCTTGATCATAAAGTCCTTTGCGGTGATAAGTGTCAATATAGTTGACGCCTGCGGACCGTAATTGAATAAGCGCTTCTTGTGCATCCGGTTGGGGTTTGGAAACGTCTTCCGGGATTAACACGTCAGGGCCACCGTGTTGGTGTACACGAATTGCTTTCATGTTTGTTACTCCAGTTCTCTGATGGATGGAATTGATTAAACATGAACAGATTCTTACTCAAATTCATCTTCTTGCCAAGCACCCTTCAAAGGACAAGATTCCCTTTTCCAGGAAAATTGACCTGGAAGCGTCATATCCGTATTTGTATATTGGAAGGAGATATATTTAGGAATTAAACTTGCACGAAAGGCTTACTTTCTATGCTATCATAAATGATAGAACTAGGGCGTGTTGACATTTCAACGCAGCCAAATTAATGAACAGACAAATTGCAGAAAGCCAAGATAGCGGCTGGCAAGTTTGTCATATCGGGAAAAGACACGGCGAAAATGCTTAATCTTATTGATAAAACACGCTACCAAATGACGTTCACGGTAAAGCCATTTG
>JANQGC010000054.1 GCA_028277515.1 Anaerolineae bacterium | reverse complement strand
ACATCCTTCATGGTCAATAGACGGCCGTATTGCCATGAATGTCACCGACGTGGGCACTAATTATTGGCAAATTTATACCATCAATCCCGATAGCAGTGGCCGCCAACGGATGACCCAAAGCGGGGTGGATGAATGGTCGCCGGAATGGTCACCTGATGGTCAGTCTATTCTATATCATTCAGAACGTGACAACGCCGCGAACCCGGGAATTTACGTCATGGATTCCGGCGGCAACAATGCGCGCCTTATATACAATGGCCCCGAAGAAGAATGGGGTGCCGGCTGGTCGGCCGACGGAAGTCAGATCGTGTTCACCGCCGATCAAACGGACGGCACGGCCGATATTTATATCATGGATGCCGACGGCAGCAATCCCCGGCGGCTAATTGAGCGGGGAGGCTATCCCTCCTGGGTTCCCTCTCCCGTTACAGTTGAAGAAATGCAACCCCTTTCGCCTGCGACTGACGGGGATGACATACAGCTTACCTTGAGGACGCAGCCCGATTACACCCCCAGCTTATCCCCTGACCAGCAAAAAATGATTTTCTCCACCGAAGAAAATGGAACCTGGCAGCTCGCAGAAATAAATCCCAATATGGAAACTACGAAATCTACGCCGTGCGCACAAACGGTGCGGATTTACAAAATCTGACCGGTCATGCGGGTGGAGATTGGTTCCCAATCTTTTCACCGGACGGGCAGTGGCTGTTCTTCCAGTCCGACCGAGATAGTGGCATGAATATCTACCGCCAGCCCTGGAAACTCTCCAATTAGAGGGCCTCAAGCGTTTTGGAATAAGTTCAAATCACTATCCGCAACCACCACGTACCAAATCCGGCGTGGGTACGCGGCCGTCAGCCATTTCACCCAAAGAACCGAACTCAAACATCGAGGAAATGATATTGTAATTACTAACGGTCACTCCAATGCCGGTAAGAATTGAAACGCGATCTTGATGCTGGGGATGACAATCTATTTCTAAGCCGGATGCATCCGCTTGCCGGCCGGCTCTATGCTCCACAATTTCTCTATTTAAGCGGCCGGTTTCCGGATTCAACTCTCGAGAATAAACGACCAACGTTTCCAGGTTCGGATCATCGGCTCCGGCGATCTTGTCTACCCGCATGCCCACCCCAACAACGACATGTTGATCGGGAAGATCGAAGATGCCGGCTTCCACTTCTTGAAAAGGATCGGAACCATAATATAAAATTTCCTCCCTTGATTCATCGACCAAACCATCTTCATCAATTGGTGCAACCTGAACGTGTAGGGTGGTGAATCTATCGTTGAAAACCCGGCCGCCAATTCCCGTCATTACGAAACCTTCAGTCAAGGGGCTAAATGAAGTCGTCATTTCAAAATTACTCTCATCTATTTCCGCCCCAATAAATATTTTGTCTGCAACGCGCCATTTGCCCCCTGAGATTGTAATAATCCCATTTGTGGGAGTCGGTGTCCCTGTAGAAGTTGGTTCCGGCGACGGGTCATTAGTTGGTTCAGAACCGATCTCGTCAGTTGGCAAAAGTGTCGGTGTCAGGCTAGCTTCCACAGGTTCCGTCACTTCGGGGGATGGTGCAATGTCGGATGCTGTTGGCAAGGGGGTGCTGGTCAATTCCGGTGTCGGGTCAGGTCTCGACGTTGGATCTGGCGTCGGGGTCAATTCAACAAAAGGAACAAAAGCGGCCAATTCGGGGGGTAATCCAACCAGAATTTGTTCCCCTACATTTAACATATCTTCCTGGTAACTAACAATTAACCAACTGCTCAAACTACAAAAAATGAGCAATGCGCCGCCGACAATAAACCAAAGCCAGGGTATTTTCCTCTTCGGTTCAGGCGAACTTTGGGGATAAAATGCGCCGCCGCAAACTCCGCAAAATTCCGCTTCTGACGGTTGGCCGGCTCCACAATGTGGACAATATTTTGTGGCCATATTATTACGCCTCCTCCATGATGACACTTAATGCGCTTTCCAAATTAATATCCAGCAAATGTCGTCGGCCGATAACCAACAGCCTGGTGTCCACCAACAATGCATCGACCAATTGAAAATCTTCCGTGAGTGGAATTGAATATGGTTGATCGGAACCAAAGTAAAAGTCGATTTTATCGGGACGGACCTGCAAGGTTAACCAGGGTGCAGGTGCACCCCATTCGACTTGATTTTCAACGAATTTTTCAAAGCCGGAGACATTAATGCGCAAACCATTGGGCATTTGCTCGCCGGTCAGCACATCACTAGAGATCCAACCAGACTGTCCCTCCAATGTGCTCCATCGCAAGCGAATGGTATCCCCATAACCGGCCCCCAGGCTGCGAGGCTGTAAATCGTTTATGGTTGGCAGCGGGCTGTCCTCAACAAGGTTCCTGGCCTCATCCAAAGCATAAACGTCCTGCTCGCCAAGATAAACGGCCGTTTCCTCATCTAACATATAGAGCGTGGCCGGCGGCTGTCCCTCCTCCAAACCGGCAAATGAACCGGCATGCAGCGCCACTTCGTCCAGCCGCTCGTCCAGGATCATCACCCCGGCGTTCGTGGGCAGCAGATAATTGATCTCGCCATCAGATACGGCCGTAACCGGCAATCCACGGACGATACTGTCATTGAACTGTCCCTCGGCTAAAAGCCGGACGCCTTTTCCACCAATAGTTGTTTGCGCTTCAATATTTAGCTGTTCTTCAGAAGATTCATAGCGCCACATCCGGTCGCTGCCCAGGTACTCAGGACAATTTTCCGTGCCATCTTGCGTGCCGTCGGCGGCCAGGCGCAGGAAAGTGCCATCCGTTTTACGCAAACAGAGAAAGCGTTCGCTGCCGGTGAAAGTAATGCCGACACCATCAATCCCGGCCTCCACACTTCCTTGTGGCCTGCCAACTTCGGACACGGGCAGGCCGTCGCGCGGACCCTGGAACCAGCCACCGCTATCCGTGCCGATTTCAACTTGATCGGGTTGAAAAAAGGCCAGGGAGTTCACGGTATCAAAATTGAACATCCCACCCGATAAATTCATCTCTTCTCCATGTAAGAAGCCCTTTAGACGGCCGAATTGGCCCCCGCTGCGACCGGTGAGCTGCCAGTTCCAATAGCTGCTGTCAGCATCCGTGACCAGCATGGTTTCTGCGAAGGGATCGTCAGCGGCCGGCTCAAAGATCCCATTGTCTTTTTGTAAGGCCAACGCTCCTTGATACACTTGGCTGCTCGACGCCACGCAGCGCACCCACGTCTGGCCATCCTTTTCCATCATGTCGGTTACACTACAAAGATCGCCCTCCTGCCCTGGCTCGCGGATGATTTGCAGGTTATCCATGTCCAGGACGGCCGTCGTTCCTTGCCTTTGTACATTTATCAATCCCGCGGCTGTAGCGCTCCAAAGCTGATCGTTGATGACAGCCACCTGCCGCCAATCGTCAAGCGCGACCTGCCAGCCGCCTAGCGGATCGGCCGACCAGGCAAGATCATGCCATTGGCCATCAAGAGCGCGTTGTTCAAAAGTAAATACTTCGCCGGAATTTGCGGGTTGCAACAAGCGCACACGATCACGGTAGAAGACAGGAAGGTTGTTGGCCAGCTGCTTAACCCCGTCTGCAACCTCACCGGCCGTTATTCGCCGCCATTCACTGCCGGTGAAATGCCAAATCTTTCCATCTTCATCCGCCACATAAGCGCCACTTTCTATCGTTTCCCGGTCCAGCTCATAGCTGTGTTCAAAGCAAATCAAGCGTTCCAACACCGCATCGTCAAACTTATAATTGGCCACCTGATCACCAATGCTTAAATCCGGGCCGGGATGGGCAGAGATCCAGATATCGTCCCACAAGGACATCGCCTGTCCCTGGCAGATGAGGGCATCCTTGAAGCGATCATGAGGTAAGCGTCCTTGTGCTACCTGAATAGCCGTATTGTCGAGCTTATTATCTGCCTGGCGATATTGTCCAATCAGGCCATCTCCCTGGACAATGACCCACTGCCAAAATGGGGATTGCAGCCGCAATCTCCGGTCCAGCAGTCTAGAATCAGCGCAATCCTTGAAGCCACTATTCAGGTCTTTCTCCAGGCAGCGGTTTTCGGCCCGGACCTGGAGCAGATTTGGATTGCTTTCCGGCAATCCCACATCCTCGACAACTGCCAAGGCTCCCGCCGGGGCTGAGCGCAGATCGTATAAGGAAGACAGCCCGCTCAAACCGGTTTGCCGGGGCGCGTTATGTACGGCCAACCCGGCATGAGTTCCTAAATACAGCGCATTATCAAAGAGGGTAATGGCGCTGATAACGTCAAATGGAAAACGCTTATCAATGAAAGCGAACGTTTCCCAATCATCGCCACCATTTAGAACGTCTACCCGGACGGATTTAGAAACCAGGCCGTTTTCAAGGTCAAAGCGCAGCCGCTCGCTGCGCACCAGGTCACGTGTTTGCGCCGGATCAGCTTGTCCACTAATGGTTGTGAATTGGTCACTGGAAGGGTTCCATTGGCCAATTTCACCACCAGCGAAATTGTAAAGTTCCGTATTACCTCCGGCGAAATGGTATGTTTCCATACGCTCCGTCTCAACCGGGGATAAGCGGCGGGCCGTCCATTGCTGAAAATCCCCGACCTGGCCTCCAATTTCCAGGAAGGCATCGGTAGCCACGAAGATATCTCCCCCCCAAGCCGCTCCTGCCCGTAGCTTGTCCATATTAAATCCGAAATCACCTGGCAAAACGTCGAAGTTGTGCGCTTCTTGTTTTAATTTGATATTCAAGCTGCCATTATTAAGCCGCCAGGACCAGTCGTTGTTATCAAGCAGGTCCCGGTTTAGATGCGGATCGGAGACATTGTTTTGCCAACGGCCATTATCCAGTTGGTACCAATCCCCGGTCGGCGGATCGTATAAGTAAGCCGCACCCGATCCATCCGATTGCAAAACGGCATCTCTACGCGCCAACTCGTTCGGGCCGGGATCAAAGTTGGCAAACGGCTGCCGTGCCGGATCGATCCCGGCCGCGCTTTGCAGCAGCAGAGTAGAACCATCGTAAGCCAGGCCGCGCCGATCTGCGTCCCAGATGAAACCCCCGCTTACAAAAGCATCTTCCGGCCGGCCGGCGATCTGCACCTCTGCTTCAACGAGGGCAGCGGCCGTATTTTCGCTAAATGTCGCCTGGCCAATCGTGACCTTTTCATCGTTGATGGCACTGCTTATGATGCTGCCTGAATTAATAGCCCATGCCTCCCGCCCATTGATGAATTGGCCGTGAACAGCACGAAGGTCTTCCGGCAAAACTTGCGGATAATAGGTAATCCTGCCGGCATTTAAGGCCAAATCTTGCTGTGGAAATTGCCAGATTCCATGCCGGTTGGCAGCGTAGAGATCATTTTCGCTGTAAGCAAGGAGAGATGTGGCCCCCTCAAACAGTAATTGCCCATCCTTGATGAAATCAGCCCGGCTGTAAATTTGGGGGCCGCTGTTGGTATTAACAATAAAATTTTTATTATCACGGTCCCAGCGCAGCCAGCCTGCATTCAGTGCCGGCGGCAAAGGAAAAGGTTCGGAGCCGGGGCTGGGAATGGCTCCTTGGGCGGCCAGACGCTCTGTCCTCCCGCCCGCCCGCACGGCGAGTAAACCACCTCGATCCACCAGGTTTACGACCGGATCATAAGCGCCTTGCCCGCTGGGAAGTTGAACCATATTGGCCTTTTTTTGCGGCCAGCTATCTTCACGCGGCAAGGTGGGCAGCGCCACATTGTCGGGCAGTTCCTGGCGCATAATGCTGCCATCGGCCGCAACAGATAGTTCGATCACACGGCCACTTTCATCCAGCAACGTGAGCCGACCCTCTTCCCAATCGGCAGAAACAACCTCCTCAGTAGCAGGAATGCGCCCGCTAATAATCTGCAAACACTCATAAGAACCTGTATTCGTATTCGTATTCGTTTCCGTTGTTGTCGGTTCTTCGGCCGGATCGCCGCAGCTTCCCTTTTCCGTGAACAGCCACTCATTTCCAGTCAGCACCCACCAGGCATCGCCGGCTTCAACCAATAAATCAACCTCTGTGGGATCGATCGCGTCGGAAAATGGAGTGTCTCCCGGCCGTAAAGATCCATTAGAACTTAAACGATAAGGGATTCCCTGCTCATCAATGCCCGTAACGAGCGAGCCACTGCGTGGGAACAGCGTGATTTCCGTGTTCGGCTGCTCGAATGCCCCACGCTCGGTGGTTTGCCATTCATTGTTAAGGCGCGCCCAAAGTCGGCCGTGTGTATCAAAGAGCAACTCTTGAACCTGCTCATAAATCCTCGTCTCTAAATTAGAATCAAAGGTGAGTAAATTGTTATCGGAAGCGCTGTAAAGGACAAGATGCCCTTCATGCTCAAAGGCGGCCGAAATATCCTTGAAGTCACTGGCCGGGGCGGCAATGGACTGCTCTTCGCCGCTGTCTTCATTAAATATTTGCAAACCATCTACCGTTTCAAGTATGAGCCGGTCCTGCCAGGAAAAGGCGCCTCGGACAGCCCTTTCTTCTAAATAAAACGGCGTGCGGAAGGGGACACAACGATAATTGCTCTCGTCTGCTGTACAGCGCAGAAGCTGCCCATTGGCTGCTAAACGCCAGATTTCCGCGCTGCTATCAATGGCCAGGCGCTGATCGCTGTCAGTTAATTCGTAGGTGGCAAATTCTCTAGGTTTATCTCCTATATCTTGGGCAATGTGCCAGAGTCGACCGTTATCGCCTGCTAAAACCCTATAACCCAATGTTTCCCCAAAAGAAGTGATTTCTCCCGCGGTTTCCAGGGCCACCTTTTCCCATGTCCGGTCCGCCGGATCATAATAGTTGATGCCATCGCGCAGTACGAAAGTCCAGTTCTCCGCCCCGGCCGTCCGGCTTTGAACATCCAGTAACGTACTTGCCGGCGAGCCGAACGATTCTCCTGCTCCTTTATATACCCGGACCATCTCCACAGTGGCCTCGTCCGGCATCCACTGCCCCACATGAATTGCGCCACCATCACCTTGGGCAGTAACGGTATATTGACTGCCTTGCCGCTCCACATTGAAATCTAAAGGTTCATCTACGGTTCCATCGAAAGTGGGGGTGATCGTCGACCATTCCCGCCGCCCCAAATCATAACGCCATAATTTGTCATTGGTGGCGAAGAGCAAAAAACCGGCAGTTGAATAATCAAATAAACGGCGTAAACTCTCCTGCGCCGGTGGCGTCTCACCACTGCCCAGAACAGTCATCGCCTGTCCGTTTTCCCAGGACATGACCGCTCCCTCCGCGTTGATCCAGGCCGCTTTTCCGCTATCCTCATCGACCGTTACCGCCCTGGCGGATATAATGTTTTCAGGGCGTAAGTTGACGGCCGCCTGGGAGCAACTATGTGGGAGAGTGAAGTTGAGGGGGATAAACATCAGCTGCAAATCTGAGCCCGTTTCCAGACCTTCAACCAGGAGTAAATGGCTATCTTGCAAACGATACAAGCGGTCTGCTGTTATGACATTGTCCGGCGCAGCATACCAGGTGCGGGCTTGCGGGCTGTAAAATGTCAGCCCGGCGCTGCCGGCAACGGCGACCGTCTCATTTGGTAGCTCGCGGGCGTCATAAATGTTAGCGGTATTGCTGCCGGCCGTAGGGGTTCTAAATAGACAGACGGTTTCTTGCGGGCGCTGCTTATTATGCCCTTGAAGATAGAGGGTTGCGCCATCACGACGCACGGTCCATATATAATCATCGCCGGAAGAAAGCGCCTCTACCGTCCCCGCCTCAAGATCGAGCGCTGCCTGGCCTAAAGCTGCCTGTCCCTCACTCAGAGTTAAAGGGGAGCCATTGACTATATCTTTGATCAACACGTCCCCACTGTTATCAAGGTCCCAAGAATTGACAATACCCCGTTGCTCAAAATCATATTCCTGAACTTGACCGGTTCCGGCCAGGAATAGGGATTGGCCTGAGAGACGGGCATCCGTCAAAGCACTGTCCACAATCTCAATATCCTGGCCGGCTCCGATTAAAACATCACCATTTTCTAACAGCAGTCGCCCCTCAGCCGTGCGAAAGAGTAGCTGACCGTCCAAATTAGTTGCCTCGACAATACGGTCATCTTCTTCAGCGACAGGATCAGGAAAAGCACTCCAGGCCCTGGCCGAAAAATCATAGCTGCGCAGAGTATCTTCAAACACAAAAACGGGCATGTCTCCCTTTTGAGCAACATCAAGAAATGTGGCTTGATTAAGCGCGGGTTCAGGCTCGCCGGTGACAAGATTTTCTCCGTTGGCATCCAAATGATAGACCGACCCGTCCCCACCGATGAGACCCAGGCCATCCTGTCCCCAGGGCCAGATGCGTTCGACCGGCCCAGGAATAGAGATGGGTGCCAGTTCGCTAATATAGCCTTGTTTATAGAAATCGGGATCGACCATCTCCGCAGCCGGGGCTGCGTAGACTTCGGCCGCATCAGTCGAAGTGCCGGAGACGATATAGACATCATCACCGGCGGTAATGATCCGGGAATCTTCCCGGAGCAGCCAAGGGGTTAACTCGATCGGTTTCAGATCGGCGTAAGAACGAGTTTCACTGTTATGTAATAGCGCCCCTTCCGGACTAAAAAAGAGAATCGTATCCTGAATGGCTGTGGCCGAGGTCAATTGGGCAGGGTCCAGAGTTGTTTGGCCACTATCATAAACAGTTTCTAATTCTCCCGTACTGGTTGATAGACTGTGCAGTCCGCCGTCATTATTGAAGATTAATAGCTCATTGGAACGGCCGTTTAGCAGTTTGGAAGGTGTGCCGCCGGCGAAATCCCACTCCTCCCTGATTTCCCCTTCTTCAACCAGGCCGAGACGTTCCTGGCCGGCGAAATAAAAACCCATGTTCCCAGCCAGGGGAAGGGTAGCCAGAACCGCTTGATCGGAGAGGCGCGACCAACTGTGAATCTGATTGTCATAGCGAAAAATGCCCGCCTGTCCGGCCAAGACCAGCTCCTCATCTGCCATCTGGGCGAATTGCAGCCCGCTGAGCGTTAGATCCGGATATTGATTTTGTTGATCGATGACAGCGCGTGGTTGGTCCTGGGGTCGATCCCATGCCCCCAGCCATAAACAACTCTGGCCTTCTTCGAGGCACGCTCTTTCCTCTAATACCCACAATGATCCCTGCGGATCGGCATCCAGATCCAGCACCTCTCCGGAAACAAATTCATCGGCCGTAATTTGCGGTTCATCCCGGTTAATTTCCACCTGGGCTAATCCCTGTGGCGTGCCCACCCAAAAGCGGTCTCTCCACCAGGCCAGGTGAGTGATTTTTAAGTCGGGTAACATTTTTTGGACCTCGTCAGAAACTGTAAGCCAGGAACGCGCTTGCAGATTATAGAGACCCAGGCCATTATTTCTAGTACCCAACAGCAGCCACTGCCGGTCGTCCGACACGGCGGCTGTGGTTAACGCTTCCTGTTCGACAGGTTGGTTATCTGCCCCTATAAAGGTAGTGTTATCAAGCACGATTTCCCAGCGGCTTCCAGCGCGCCGGGCCAAACTGCCATCACTGCCCACGGCCCAAATTGACTGGACATCAGGGCAGGGTGTACTGTTGTTACTCCCCAAATCAGCCCCGCAGCCGGAGCGCAGCATAGTAAAATTTTCGTCAATGGGAGCATCGGGGGGAAACGGCCGTTCTGTAGACCACAAATGCGTGCGCGGATCATAGTGATGAATGATCCCATTTTGCTCGGAAATATAAACATCTTCATCCGGTCCATGAACAATCGCATCCAACAAAATCGTCTTTTCAGCATTTAGGTTCGTGCGCACATTGGTCAAAATACGATCATCAGCTAAATCCTGCATGACCGGGGCATCAAACCAGCCCATTCGCTCACCAACCGTGACAAAGAAAAACCAGCCGCCGATCAAGAATAATAAAGTCGCCAATAAACCGCTGATCAAGACCACATCAATACGCTTCCAAAAGCGAAGGCGTAATGTGGCATGTTGAAATTCGCGCCGGCTCCGTTCATCCGGCGTACGCTGTTTGATCTCCCATTTCATGATTTATTACGATGTGACAGTCACTAGAAATTGAAGTGACTGTCACTGGTTACTAAACAGATCAAATAAGTCCGTATCATCATCCGTTGCCGGACCGGCTGCCTGGTAATACGCGGCCGCTAATTCACGCATATTCTGGAAAACAATCCTTTCCACCGGCGGATCTAATTGATCGAAGAGCGGTTCCCATTGATCTTCTTGAAAATCGATCCCGTTTATGACCAATCGAGACAGTAAGCGATACGCTTCGGACAAGGGTACATAGCGCCAGGTACCCTCTTCAAGATCGAGCGGTTCCTGGGTCAACGCCCGTAATTTCCCTATAGCCGGTGAATGAGCCGTGGTAGAAGCCAGCATGAAATCAAGAGCTTCAAGAGATTCCACATAGGCCAGACCTATATCCGTTTTCTTTGTAATGTAAGCCGTATGCAGCACGACATTGAGGGCAATTCGTCCCAATATCGGCAATTCCTGTAAAGAATCGCTTAATTCCAATGGCTGGTACAAAGTGGTTAAGCTGTCATCGCTTAAGGAAAGGGCTAAGCCTCGCTCCAGCTTAAAAGTGGCTGCATCAAAAACTTCTCGCCGGCGACGCTCAATAATGTCTATTAAAATTTCCCGGTAGGTGAGGAACGCCGATGCAACCTGGCCATCCTGCGCAGCATCGGCCGCGGCATGCCCCCGGCCCAATTCGTATAAAACTTTGACATCACGCAGTAAAACGACCGGTTTGAATAATTGGTCAGAAGTTAGATTTAAAGGATCGAAATCTCCAAATAGAGAAAAATCGAATTCCAGAAAAGCATCGTTTAGCTGCCCAAGCTCTCTTGAATTCCCATAAACAAGAACCGTTAAATACGCCTTATGCCAGGTCTCCAAATTGCGCAGATGGGAGAGGTCATCGCTGCTGAAGAAACGATCAATTTGCATGTAAAAGAGCGTTAACGCACGAACCTGCCGGCATTGTTTAGCCGTTCCTTCTTGAAAACCTTGATTGCTCAAGGTGATGATCGCCGCCTCCCATTCCCTCCAGGCCACAGCCCGAATGAGGTGGGGTTGAAGTCCGATGCGTTGCAGAAAGCGGGTTCCCTGAATGACATAACCATGTAAGGTCGGCCGAGCCATACAACCGCGCAGCAGCCAAATATGCGGCCCTTTGATCAACGAGCGGTCGCTTAGCAGGGAAATAACGATCAGCAGAATCATTGTCAGAATGATGCCCCACCAGACCAAACTTTCCGGAAAAAAACGGGTATAAAAATTCCCTTTGAAAGGGAGGAATATCCAGTCATGAAAGCCGTATAATAGGCGGCCGGGTACACTTTCATGAGGCAGCAGTTGAAAATAAATAATCAGAATGAGCACAAAAAGAGAAAATAAAATTGGCAGGCCAATCAGCAAACGCAAACTGATGCGGCCCGCACTCTCGCTGATTCTAATCCGGGTGGAAGGCATACGGGCAAGAATAGGGGAACGTAAACGCATGATCTTAACCTCCTATCCTGAACCCGGAACGCCAAAAATCCCGGATCATTCCCGGTATTTCCGGCCAATTGATGGCTAACCAGATACCGGCAATGATGAGCAGTATGACAAAGATAACAATAAAGATAATGCGTTTGTAAATCCAAAACCATCGTATGCCAATTTGCAGGCGCAGCCACCAATTTCGCAAACGCTCCCGCACGCCGGCGGGATGGCGCCGCGTGATGCCACGATAAGCAGCGACCTTCAGGCGGTTCCAGTACAGGGTGCGTAAATGGATGGGCTGCATCTGGCGCTTTATAGCGGCCAACCAATAGGTGAGCGTCGCGATCACCGTGTGGTTGATATGTTCCCGGCTTTTTTCCCAATCAACTGTTTTTTCTTCAGCCGAAAGCAGTGCTGCATCGGCTTGCTCTGCTTCCTGCGCCATCTGTTCGATTTGAGCCTTGAAGGGATCCGTGAATTCATTCATATCTTACAAGTTCCGGCGTGCCTTTAAATCGGCGAGCATCTGGCGCAATCGC
>JANQGC010000292.1 GCA_028277515.1 Anaerolineae bacterium | reverse complement strand
CGGCTCGACCTGGTAGCGCGGCTTGCTTATAAAAATGGCCGTGCCCTGGGCTTGACGCCCAGTGAATTTCGCCTCCTATCTACCCTGGTCCGACACCCGGGACGTGCCTTTTCCAGGGAAGAGCTGTTGACCCGTGCCTTCGGTACTGATTATGAAGGACTGGAACGGACAATAGATGTCCATATATTGAATTTACGTAAAAAGATTGAAGCCGATCCCAGCGCACCGCAATACATTCAAACGGTGTATGGATTTGGATATAAGTTCAATGGTGAGGAGGGATAATTGATTCGCTCCCTAACCATCCGCCTTTTTCTCGCTCTCCTTCTGGTTGCTATCCTTTCCATCGCCCTGGTGACGCTATTGGCCGGATGGGGCACGCTGGATCAGTTCTGGCGCTATGTTTCTGCCCAGACCTTGCGTGAGCAACAGTCCGTTGCTGCCATCATTGAAAACCAGGTCCAGGAAGGTGGATTGGAAAGCCTTGATTCCCTGGCGGAAGCGCTTAGGGATGCCTTTGGCCGGGATATTACGCTCACCGATCCGGAAGGGGATGTACTGTTTTCCAGCAGAGGCGAAGTGCAAGTGGTTGAAGAACGCCTGGTGGTCGAGGATGGCCAGATCAGTGAAGCTTTTGATTTGACTTATCATAGTGACGGCAAGGTCGGTACGATCACCCTGGCAGAACAAGATCCGGCCAGTGACCAGGCCCTGCCGGTAACGAAATATACCGAGGCATTTTTTGGATCGATCAACCGCATTTTTTTACTGTCGGCCGTGATCGCCATTGTTTTAGCCGGTGGAGCCAGCTTGTTGTTAGCCCAGCGTATCATCCGCCCTATTCAGGCGCTGACCGAGGCGGCGAGCGAACTGGAAGGAGGCGATTTCGGCCGCAGGGTGGCGATCCAGGGTTCGGATGAACTGGCCCGGCTTGGCGGAGCCTTCAATTCTATGGCCGAAAGTTTACAACGCCAGGAAATGCTGCGCCGGCATATGGTAACGGATGCCGCTCACGAACTGCGCACACCGTTGGCCAATGTTTATGGCTACCTGGAAGCGATACAAGATGGCGTCATCCAGCCTGACCGGCATGCAATGCAATCTCTCATGGAAGAAACAGAGCATCTTAATGCGTTGGTGGACGATTTACAGGACTTGTCCCTCGCCGAAGCGGGTGAGCTACGCCTGGAAATAATAGAAGTGGATGTAGGAGCATTGATCCGGCGCGTGGTTGATGCTCAACGCCCCTTTGCCCAGGCCAGGGGAATTGATTTGCAGATCGATCTGGCCCCTGACCTCCCATTGGCATCTGCCGATCCTGGAAGGACTGCGCAAATTTTGCATAACCTGGTCAGCAACAGCATGACCCACACATCGCTCAACGGCCGAATTGCAATTTCTGCCCAAACAATAGTTTGCAACCCCTATACAAAAAACGAACAGATGTTTCCTCAAACAAACCGGCAGCCATCCCACCACTCGCCACCCGCCACTCACTACATAAAGATAACCGTGCGCGACAATGGCCCAGGCATTCCCCAGGAGCACCAGGATCATGTTTTTGAACGCTTTTACCGCGCCGATTCGGCACACAGCCGGGCAACGGGTGGCTCAGGATTGGGCCTGGCTATTTGCAAGCTGCTGGTAGAGGCGCAGGATGGGCAAATCTGGTTGCAAAGCGTTGAGGGGCAGGGCACGGCCGTGACCTTCACGCTACCCACAGCTATGTAAAGCAAATTGCCTGATTTGCTTCTCTTCACAAATTGAGAATTTTATGACCAGAACATCCGGTATCATGAGCTAGTGATTGCCCAAAGTTCTGCCAATTATATCATGACAATCAAGTGTGGCCTGGTATATTTTTAATCAGGCTGAGATATAATAGCTTACAAAATTAAAAATTTGGAGATACCGAATGGGAACAAAAATTGAATTGAACATCCCTGATTATATTTACCAACAAGCGCAAGAGATAGCCAAACAAGAAAAAAGGTCAATCTCAGATGTTTTCCATGATGTGTTAATCCAAACATTCCCGGCTACGTATGTTAGCCTACAAAGAAAGCAAATGGAGAGAGAACAATCTGCTTTCTGGGACATGTACGAGAGCCTATTGTCAAAATACGCCACAGAATACGTCGCGATCTGCAATGGACAGCTAATCGATCATGATCCAAACCGTCTTGCTTTGGCTTCGCGAATCGACGAGAAATATCCGTATGAAACGGTATTAATAAAATTGGTATCACCTGAAGCTGATCCAGTTATTCAAGTACGTTCACCTCGAATACTATAAACAATGTCGATATTATCATTTTCGTACGACTCAAATTTTGATCCTGCTGCACCATTAATTGAAATAGGAGTCTCCTATCTAAACAATCACGATAATCAGGAATCACTATCCGCTTTGTTGGATTCCGGTGCTGATGCAACTATGCTCCCCATCAACGTACTCACAAAGGTTGGTGCTCGATATCTTGAAACCCGCTTTATGCGTGGGGCAACTGGTCACCGAATTGAGGTAGATACATATTTGGTCTCAATTCATATCGGTGCCTTTACCATATCTGGAATACAAGCTGTTGCTATGAGGGAAGGTATTGAATCCATTGTCGGTCGAGATGTAATGAACCAATTGGAAATTACTCTAAATGGTCCGGCTAACGTGGTAGAAGTTCTAATTAAATAAATCATTGAGTTGGAATTCGGGGAACCCAATCATAGATAATTATGACAAAATTTATCCAGCAGCATAAAAAAGCCCAATGGCTCTCATTGCTGCTGGTCATACTGATTACTCTCGGCATGGCCTTTTTTATCGGCCGGCAGATTATCGCCTTCCAGGATTACCCCTTCGATTTCGACGAGGGCAACCATGCCAATGGGGCGCTGGCTCTGTTTCTGGAACTGCGCGCCGGGGATGCCGCGGGCTTTTTCAGCGAATTGTGGGGGCAGGCCTTTTATCCGCCCGGCTTTTCCTGGCTCAAGGCTGTTGCCTACCTGATATTCGGCCCGACCGTACTAACCGCCCGCTTTTTCTCTTTGGCATCGCTGGTCCTGGCCTGCATCGTCATCTATTTTCTGGCGCGGGAAATTGATCAACGATATGGTTGGCTGGCCGGATTGACGGCCGTTATCCTGACCCTGACCATCCAACCCCTGCTAGTTAATTCAGCCCAGGTGATGATGGAAGCGCCCGGCCTGCTGGCTACTTTCGCTTTTCTTTGGTTATATTTTCGCTCATTGAAACGACCGGCACCACTCAATCTAAGCCTAGCCGGCCTGTTGTTAACCTTAACTTTTTTCACAAAGTTTACCTACGGCGTTATCGCCGTTGGGGCGCTGGGCCTGATGGAACTTTCGCTAATGGGTAGGAGGCACTTTCAAAGTACCCGGCACCTGGCCCGGCGTTGGTTATGGCTTCTTGGTCCTTTCCTGCTGATCCTGCTCATCTGGTTTGCCCGTCCGGGCAACCTGGCCCAATTTGGCGCTTATGCCGGCGCCCAACCACCGGGCCAACCCTGGATTACGCCGGACAATCTGCTATTTTACCCGCGCAGCATCATTTTGCACCAGGCCCCCTCCCCCTTGTTCTCCTTGATCACCCTCGCCGGACTCATTTGGGCGACAAGCCAATGGTCGAACCTGGGGGTCAGACTCCTTTTAATCTACTTCCTGGTTGGTATGGCGGTGATGACCGTGAACTTACCCAAAAATCCCCGGTTTATCGTGACTATCGTACCTGCGGTCCATTTGCTGAGTGGGCTGCTGCTCTCCTGGTTAGTGGCCAAAAGAGGGGCAGCCAATATCACTATGCGAACTACATCCTACCTGGGTATCCTTCTCTTTCTCTTCATTGGTTTGCTCAGCCTACCCACCCTTTGGCAGCGTTTTAACACTTACCCCTCCCTGCTTGAGGTTGAATATGAAACCGACCCGAACGCCTTACAGATTTTGGATTGGGTACATGCGGTCATTCCCGACGGCCGGCGCTTCTATGTGCTCAATTATTGGGATCAGTTCAGCCCAAAACTGATCACCTGGGAGCAAGCCACAACTTATGAACGCCTGCCGGACGACATCGCAACGGCCCGCATGCCTGCCTCCCTGGTCAGCCAACCCTCCGACAAAAACATTGCCGAGTTAAGAAACGCCATCCTCGCCCAGCCGGTTGATTACGTCCTCCTTCTTGAAGGCGGTCCCTGGGGCGAACCGTTTTGGCCCCACTATACGGAAGAGATGGCCGATATTTTACACCCGCTTGCCCAGGAGACGTTTCAGATTACGCTGCTGGATACGGCCGATTACCAGGATAAAACGCTGCTGCAAAGCCAGGAATGGGAAACTGTGAAAGCACAAAGCAGAGAAATATTGGAAATCAAGGGGATTCTTTATCATATTATTAAACGTCAATAGCCCGTAATTATAACCAAACCCCAACCAAACTGTAATAAAATCCCCTACTTTTCTATAGTATAATGCTTTCATATATCAGTTCGACGCTCCCTTGTTCTGCACCGTTGCCCGCTTGTTTTCGATGACAGTAGGAGGTTTCCATGCAACAATTTACTGATCAAATAGTTCGACAGGTTGTCCCCAGGCTTATATTTTCTTTTTTCCTGCTTTTTTTAGTTTCGATTATTATCCTAAGTCCCAGCCATTCGGCCCTGGCCGAACCAAGCGCCGCCCCTCCGGATTGGAACCCGGCGACCGGGACTGATTTTGCTGATTGTTCGGGCATCAACGCTCAATCTGATGCGGAAACCTCCAGCGACGGAGGGACTGTCTGTCAAAATTATGGCAATGACGGCGCGGGCAATTGGGATCTTTATGAAACGCTCAATTATAATAACGACGCCAATTATGGGCCGGCGCGCACGGCCGACATCCAGACCCTGACTGTTGACAATGATACAACCTGGCTTTATGTGCAGTGGGATCATGTCGATGCCTGGTCATCAGCAAGCAATGCCGATACGCACAATCATTACCTGGAAATTGACACCGATGGTGATGAACAGGGGGATTTTTATGTCGGCTGGCAGGCCAAAGTAGGTATCAATGGAAATTGGCAAGATGCCGATACACAGTCCTGGCTGACGGCCGAATTTGTCGACGGCAACGGCGATGTCGGCGGCAATAACCTGAAGCAATCCGATTTCGACAGCAGCGACGATGGTTATGAGTCGGATAATCTGGCCACATCCGATGAAATATACGCCCGTGTGGTCAATGGCAATTTGCAGATCGGCATCCGCTGGACCTACCTGGGTTTGAGTGCTGCCGGGCCGCAATCCAATTGGTGCCTGCGCGCCTGGACCGCCCAGGAGAGCACTATCTCTAAAGACAAACTATACTGGCACGATCACCAGCAGGTGTCTGATTTAGGCTCGGCCAAATATGATAATCTTGGTTTCAAATGCTTCACACCGACGGCCATTACCTTAAGCGATGTATCAGGCGCTGCGATAACCAGGGCTGCATTGCCGATTGCCGCCGGGTTGATCGCTGTATTATTGCTGGGATCAATGTATGTCTGGAGAAGGCGGGCGGTGACGTTGCGCTAAATGACATTACACTTTAAGGTGACAGTCACCTTAAAGGCGACTGTCACCTGTTTTCAAATTACTGGTGCAGACGATAAATTCGGAAGAAGAAATTGTCGATAGGCAGCACTTCCACCTCGCGGAATCCCGCTTCATGCGCGTAACGGCGTAGGGTGCTGGTGCGCATGACCGTGCCCGTTCCCGCCGAATGCTCGTCAGCCATGCCCACGGGCAGGCAGTGCAGCACGCTCCAACCATACATCATCCACTCCACGTCGTTGCCCTGCGGGGTGAACTCATCACCAACCCGTTCGTCGGCGATAATCACCGCGCCGTCTGCGCCGGCAAGCTGGCGCATCTTGCGCAGCGCCCCGACCGGGTCGGACATGTCATGGACACATTCCAGGGCCAGGACCAGGTCATAATTCCCGGCCAGTTGGGGGTCACCGGCGTCGCGCACATGAAAATTAACCGCACCATTCAAACCGGCACGATCGGCATTGCGGCGAGCCATCTGCACGGATGGGGCATCGTTGTCAAAGCCATCGACAACCACCCCAGGATAATTCTGGGCGATGCCGATGCTGGACCAACCGGCGCCCATGCCGATGTCGGCCACGCGTGCCGGCGGATCATGTTGCAGCAGGCGGGCATGTACATCGGGAATGGCGGGCAGCCACTCGTTAGGCAGATCTTGTAGAAAAGTCACACGGTTGATCGCTCCTTGTCCTTCCCTAAAATCAGCGCCATATTCCCGGTAAGGGACACCGCCACCATTTTTGAAGGCTTCAATGAGCTGGTCAATCGGCCGTACCACCCCGGCGAACAGCGGCGCCAATGGCAGCACATAATTAGGACTGTCTACTTCAGTCAACACTTCGGCATGGGCTGGTGTCAGGTAAAAGCGTCGCTTATGGGCATCATCTTGCGGGTTAAGGACCTGCAAAATGCCGGTAACCGTTTGTTGTTCCAGCCATTCACGAACATACCGTTCCTGGGTTGCGGTCTGTTGGGCTAATTCACTGGAAGTCAGCGGCTCGCCAACGGAAAGGGTATTATAAAAGCCTAGCTTGTGGCCGATGTGCATCATAAAAACATCGAATGCACCGCCGACGGACGCCAGGATGCGTTCGACGAAGGCGTCACGTTGGGTGGATTCTTCAAAGGACAGGGTATTGGGTATTGTATGAGGCATGATCATAACTCCTTATTAAATACTTTTCTGCATCTCATGCTGGATTCTGATACTATTGTTATCACAACCGTTAATTCATCATTAAGTCGAGGTGACAGTCACTTAAAAACTTCGGTCTCTCCGTATCAAAACATGGACTGAATGTCCCTGATCCCGTTATGCTCAAGCTTTTTCTCCTTGGTCCAGTACAGGTCACGCTCCATGACCAACCGGTTGATAACTTCGTTTCCGACAAGGCGCGGGCACTGCTCATCTATCTAGCGGCCAGTAGCCAGGTACACAGCCGAGAATCGTTGGCCGGTTTGCTCTGGGCTGAAGATCCGCAGCAAAAAGCGAAAAACAGCTTGCGCGTAGCCTTGGCAAATGTGCGCAAACTGCTGCCCGGTGCGCTGCTGGCCACGCGACAAACGGTGCAGTTTGATCGGGAGAACCCGCACTGGCTGGATATCGAGGCATTTGATTGGCCCGATCCCGGCCAATC
>JANQGC010000276.1 GCA_028277515.1 Anaerolineae bacterium | reverse complement strand
ATGTGTCCGAACACGTGTAAACCATGTGTCCGGACCATTCAGTTGCTCGCCCTACGACTTGGGCGGTAGTGTCCAGAATCTTTCGTACATTCTCCGCAGGCAACTCCTGCGCCAGTCATTGAGCTTTGCCCCTCGCCCTCGCCCTGAGCGAGCGAAGCGAGCAGGGGGCGAGGGGCAAAGTGGACGTCAACTTACCATCGTCGCCTCCTGCGACTCCCGCTCTACTGACTGCTCCCGCAGGTAGTCCATCCGCAGGTACTTCCGCAGACCCCAGCGCGTGCCGGCAATGTGCCGCAGACGCGCCGCCACCAGCATCAACGCACTCCGTCCGTCCGGGAACGCGCCTACCACACGCGTCCGTCGCCGGATCTCCCTCATGATCCGCTCCAGCGGATTGTTCGTCCGCAGGCTCCGCCAGTGCGTCGGCGGATACTTCATGTACGCCAGCGTCTCGGCGTAACCGCTCCGCACCGTCTCGGCCGCCTTGCGAAGCTTCATCGACTCCAGCTTCGCCACCACAGCCTCGGCCTTCTCCGTCGCCGCTTCCGCGTCCTCCTGGGCGTGGATCGCCTTCAGCATCGTCGCCACCTTCCCCAGCTTCTCCCGCGGAACGTCCTTGAACACGTTGCGGTACCAATGCACCACACAACGCTGCCAGTCGGCCTGCGGGAACACCGCCCCCAACGCCTCCACCAGGCCCAGACACTTGTCCGAAACCACCAGGTGGGCGCCCTTCAACCCCCGGCCCTTGAGCCAGCGAAGGAACTCCAGCCAACTGGCCTCATCCTCCTTCGAACCTTCCGCCACGCCCAGTATCTCCCGGTACCCCTCGTGGTTGACCCCGATGGCCACCAGCACCGAGACGTTCCTCACCTCGCCGCCCCAGCTGCGCTTCAGCCAGATCCCGTCCAGGAACACGTATGGACGGCGGCCTTCGATCTTCGCGTTCCGCCAGGCGTCGATCTTGCCGTAGATCTTCTGGTTCAGCTCGCTGACCACGCCGGGAGAGACCCGAGTGCCCCACAACGCCTCGGTAATGTCCTCCACGCGACGGACCGACACGCCGGCCAAGTACATCTCGATCAACGCCTCTTCCACCGAACTCTCGCGACGCTGGTAGCGCTTGATGATCTCCGTCTCGAAGGGCAAGCTTCGCAGCTTGGGGACCTTCAGCTCCACCTGGCCGGCCTTGGTGTGCAGCTTGCGGCTGTAATGCCCCGCCCGCGTGTCCTGGCGGTCGGGACTGCGTTCGTACCGCCCGGCATTGCACAACCGATCGGCTTCGGTATCCAACAAGCCGTTGAGCGTCTCCTCGACGCTCTTACGAACCATCTCGCCCAGGTGATCCTGAACCTTGGCCTCGTCGATCCGAATGACCTTGTCCAAACTCTTGCCTACGGCCGCCTCCGTGGTACCATCACGCATCGGGTAGCTCCTTCTTGTCTGATCAAACTTGGTCCTGAACAACCCAATCTTGACCAGCGCGGGGGCTACCCGTCTATCTGAATGTGCGAAAGAAACCCTACGTTATCTACCCTTTGTCCCGGCCAAGCGATCGGGTCCGGTACGAGGCGGACTGCTGGGTTGGGCAATACGCACGACGGTCACCACCGGCTCGATGGCGGTGGCTTCGTGGGTTTGCCCGGCGGTCAGGTGGGCGGCTAAGGGGGTTCCCTGGCTGTCAGTAACCACGTGGATCTTGCTGCCCCAACTGCCTCGCGATCGGCCTAGAGCGTGGTGGGCGGGTTCGAGGCGGCACCCTTTTAACCGGCTCCGATGGCCGGGACATGGGCACGCACCGACGAACCGTCGATGCACCAGAGGTCCCAGTCGGTCTGGCTGTTGGCTTCCAGTCGGGCCTGCAGACAGTCGAAGGTGCCGTTGACTTGCGAGCGATGGAAGCGGTTGTAGGCGGTCTGCCAGGGACCAAGACGTTCGGGCAGGTCGCGCCAAGGCGAACCGGTGTTGAGGATTCAGAAAATGGCATTGAGAATCGTGCGATGATCACGGGAGGGTCGACCGCCGCCTCGCTGAGGCGCAGCATTTGCGATATGATAGATTATGGTACGAAATTCTTCACAAAGATTGAATGGGAGATGTGGTTTCTCTGACGACAAGTTTGGGAGGAATAATAGCAGTTTTTACGATCTCTGGCCGCTTTTCTATAGCGCGAATTAGCATCTCTATAGCGCGATGACATATTTCCTCGACTTGAAGGTTTATCGTAGTAAGGCCAGGATATACGTCCTGCGCGATCCAGGTGTTGTCATATCCCATCAAATTTAGATCTTCTGGAATTTTACGACCAAGACTTTTCGTCGCACAGATTCCGCCAACGGCATACCAGTCATTGATGTAAAAGATCGCGTCCAGCTCCGGATGTTTTTCCAGGAGTTGCATTGTGGCTACATAGCCACCTTGATAGTTCTGTTGGTCTTCATTTACAGTGAATATGTACTCAGGGGGGCATTCCAAGTGAAGTTTCTTAACAGTATCTACGTATCCCTTGTACCGGGCAAGGGCGGAGGGCCACTTAAGGGTTCCATGCACAAAAGCGATCTTGCGTCGCCCCAGAGCCGCCAGGTATTGGACAGCATCTGACGCGCCTCTGTAAAAATCGCTGGTAACGGAGTAGAATCCATTATGGTCAAATTTGCAGCCATTAGCCAGGCATATCGGTACCCCCCAATGCCGCATTTTTTCAAGCCATTGCTGCTCAGTATGCCCAACAATTATCAAGCCATCCACTTCACGTGATTGGACACATCCAGGCGTTGATATTATTCCTTCAGGAGAAATTGACATGAATTCCAGTCGAGCTGCATAGTTCTCATTAGTAATGAACCATGTCAGGTTGTTGGTGACTACTTCGCTGTATAGGAAATCTTTAGATACAGGTGCGAGTAATATGCCAATAGAGCGGCAATGCCCCGATCTCAACACTCGCCCATGGGTGTTTGGGCGGTAATTCAGCTTTTCGGCTATTCCAAGTATCTTTTCAGCTGTGCTTTTTTTAACTAGGGGGTGGTTATTGAAAACACGCGAAACTGTTGCTGGGCTTACGCTTGCAAGTTTTGCGATGTCACGTATAGACGGTCGTTTCTTGGCAAAGCTGGCCAGCTTGTCTTTGTTGACCATGTTTACGGGTAAATCTGCCATGTTTTCTGAAACGGTTCCGCCGCCCATAACACTGAAATGTAACCTAAAAAAAGAGTTTTTTCAACAGGAATTTTAAATGTCTTACGCTGGTGCAAACGGATGAAAACAGAGTCTATGTTAGTTTTTCGGGGGGATTCATGACTCATCAATTGCCTAGAAAATAGGCCGACTGTGCTCCGTTGAAAGCAGGATGGCAGACGCCGGGGGATCATCAAGTTGAGGGTCAGAGCACGCAAAGCGATCTGGCGGTCGATGCTATGACGCCTGCGGCTACGGACGGCCAATCCGAGGAGACGCTTGAGCATGATGAAGCCGGTCTTGATCTGCCATCGCTTCCCGTATTCCGCAACGGGCCATTGGTTCTTAAGCAGTTGACGGAAGAAGCCGCGCGTTCGGTCGCTGGGTGTCTTACGGGGCCGACCCCGTTGCGGCGGGACGATCCCGAGTACGCCCAACTCGTGGTAGTAGAGGAACTCGTGGTGATGTTCGGCCTCGTAGCCCACACTGTTTCTTAGGGGGCGCGAATTTAAAGGCTGATTAAAAAGACACTTAACGGCATCGCATCAGCTGCTTTCGACTATGTTTGATTAATGCTTGCATTAGTTTAAGCCAATTCTGTATTCGACCGGCTTTTTTTTGAAAAAAGGTGTTGCGTAAATTGAGATCCTGGGGTACCTTTAAGAAAGCTAATGAAAACCATTTCAGCAACATAGGGCATTCCTGTGCGAGATATCTCTGGAAACATGAAGCGCATGGCGCACTTAGGATGTCAACCAAGAGAATCTTTTTTGAAAAGGAGAGTGTTATGCTAAGTAGAAAAGTGGTTTTTCTGATGGTAGCGGCCTTGGGTTTGTGCATTGCAGGCCCGGTTGATGCCGCCACTTTGGCCATTGATTTTGGCGATCGCGGTAACCCAACAGGTGTAGTTCAGGATGGTTTCGAGCAGTTTTTGCTCGGTGGTAGTGAGGGGCAGGTTCAAAACACAGCCTCAAATACATACGGTGACATGACCGTTACTGTCAGTCGCCGATACATCTCTGGTTTTGTCAATGTGAGACTTCAGGATTTCTATGCAGCGTCGCCATATAACGGTGATGATTTCACACAGGCAGACCTGATGCGCGATGGTATTTATGTTGAAGATTACAATGGTTCTTCAGCGCCGACAGTGGCTTTGGATATGGTAATTTCAGGCCTGACGGCTGGCCTGGATTATGATTTCCAGCTTTGGTCTTACGCATACACTGGTAGCCTCCCGCGCGTGAGCGATTGGACGGTAAACGGCATTTTGGTATCTGATGATTATACGATTAGTGTTCCTAATTCAAGTGCTTATCCCGACACCAATGACGATTACTCCATGATCTTCACCGCGACGGCGGATGCAAGTGGTACGATTACGATTACAAGTGAGCAGGTTGGCACAGTAACACCGCAGGTATTCCTCAACGGTTTTACGATGACAGAAATTCCCGAGCCGTCCACTCTTGGTCTTATCGGTATTAGTGTAGGAATGGTTGCCCTGCGCAGAAAAAGGTAATGGGACCAATGTTGTTGTTTTATATGTATTGGAGGGGCTTTGTCGTCTTTGGAAGTTAGAAAAACAAGGTATTCCCCGCCCGGTATTCGGGCGGGGAGGTCTTGTAGGGGCAATAATAAACTGGTGTCTTGTTGGGTGTGATCCTTTTTAAAAAACAAACGAAACGGCGTCGGGATCATGAGGTGTTTATATTGTTGAAACAATATAAAAATGAAAAGGGTCGTCCAGCGTCAACGGGATTCACACTAATAGAACTTTTGCTTGTCATAGCTATTATTTCACTAGTAACATCTATTCTTCTTCCTTCTCTTAATAATGCAAAACGCCTTGCAGTGCGGACAATTTGTATGTCCAATCAAAGGCACATAATGCTTACTGTAAACGTATATGCCGCAGATTATGATTGGAATTTGCCGTATTTAGAATATACCTCTGGCGCACATCATCCCTATAGAGCTTTGGGACTGGCCGGATATTTTGATGATAATATAGCCATAATCCAGTGTCCTGGTTACAAGAACTTCAAGAATTACTTTGGCACTCACCCTGTATCTCCCATGCAAGCTCCGATAGCCTCGAATGATGCATGGGCACCTGACAGTATGCGAAACAGCTACATCTGGCGAGCTTTTGCGATATCACCTGGTGCTGTTGCTTCACCTCTTTCACTGTCAGACATATCGGATGTCAGTGAGGAATGGTATGTCAAGGATTGGTCTTTGGGCCCAAGTAACTGGGGGGGCTATGGAGCTTACTTCGTTGGGCCTGGGCACTGTAGGATAGCTCGCAAATACGATATAAACATTGTAGATGGTGAGGGTGGTGTTGTGGGGTATGTTGACGGGCATTCCGACTGGGTTCCCGTAGAGGATTGGACGGAACTCGAAGCATATGGAATATCCCCTGAAACACCTGATGAATTTGGAGCTTTCTGACAATTAAAATATGTAGTGCCTGATTCATCTTATCAAAATATTATTTTTGAGTTGTCTTATGTTTGAGCTTTGTATTCTTGCTCGGCTGTATTAACTCCGTGTTTGTTCGCCTAAGACAGAGTGTCTGAAGCACGACATCTTCGGCCTCTTTTGTTTTTTATTCACCGAGATACGACACCGCGTGTCAGCTTGTCTCCCGTAAAAGGATTATTGATTATGGTGAAGACCCTACCTAGAAGCGTTGCTGTGGACGTGAGCGCAATTAGAGTATTTTTCATTATTGCTCTTTTACTTATGCCGTGTAGCTTACCGCTCGGCAAGGTTTATGCTAGTGGTGATACCCAAGTATCTGAGGAGGCCCGCAATGCTTCTTCCAAAGGTACAAAATTATGGGGGATGAACCGTCATATTACCATTAGATCGATTGAGGAGACTTCACAAGAGGCCCATAGGCTTGCCTTACAGGGGAACAACGTGGTTCGTGGGCAGATTCGATATTTTGCCGATGGCCCAGCTCCGGGTAATAAACCTGTCTGGAAGTTTGATGTCTTCCCTGACGTCTCCAAGCGATTAGGTATTTGGGGGAAAGAAGATCATTTTGCTATTTTCAATGTCGCCTTCACAAGGCATTGGCTGGAGCTTTATGGCCAAAAGCCACTAGACTTTGATGACCATATCACGTTCAGCAATGGTGTAAAAGGGTATTGGACGCCGGGCACAACAGGAAACATCTTCGACCCTAGATTCGTTGCTGCGTCCTCGAGGGCCGTTGAGGCGGTTTCAAAATTATCGCTAAGTAACAAAAATATCTATGCCCTGAGCTTGGGTAACGAAGTTGCCTTTTGGATAACTGCTTATGATGAACATAGTCGCAAGAGTTGGAGATTGTTCTGCGAAAAGATGTTCAGCGACGAAACCCCCGCCAATGACACCAATGGAGACGGCACCACGTATAATAAAGTATTTAAAACAGCTTTTTCAACTTGGGAGACAGTAAGTCAACCAGATGAGAAAGCTGTTGAGGCGGTGACTCAATATGAGATGCTTCGGTTCTTGTGGTTTAATGATGCTTACTCAACATTTCTTGAAACATTAGCGAAAAAGGGTAAACAGCATAATCCGACTCTCAAGATGACCGCAGCCATGTCAAACCATGCCTGGTATTCGGAATCTGGAGCCACGATGAGTGCGATCTCGGCCCGCCCTCACATGGATTTGATATCATCTAACGCGTATCATCCTTCTTGGGTTTTTTCGGCAGTTGCCGTAGCGCGTGCTTTAAATAAGCCGTTAAATTTTACAGAATTCAATTGCTTGAACCAGAAACCCGAAACTGCCTTTTGGCTTGGATTAATGTCACTTCCATATGGTGTGGGCTGGCAGTGGTTTGCATATACACCAGAAATCGGTGATACTGGTCAAAACAACTGTTGGGAAAAATATAATTTCGTCGATGAATACGAGATCAAGGACGGCCTCGTAGTTCCAGTCAAATACGACCCGCGTATGAGAGTCTTTACCTGCTTGGCTGGTGTGAGAAACCTGTTTAATAAGCGCGAGAATTCCTATGATATATTGATCATTTTTTCGTCAAGAGGATATTCATCTTTCAGAGATAAAGGTGAAATTCGAAGACTGAACTTTGAACCTAATTTTCTTGCCCAGGATGTAGCTTTGGTTACAGACGAAGCCTTGGTTCTGAGTCCAGAGGCATTTAACATTGAGAAATATAAGTGTATTATATATTGGGCCCCGGATGGCGCTGCTATCAGTAGGGATTTAACAAATCGCTTACACCAATATGCAAAAAAAGGTGGGGTTGTAATAGGCAATAGTCCTGTGCTTGGTATCGCCAGGGATTGTATCGGACGGGATAATGTAAAAGACTGGCATGGCGATTGTGACTTAACGAATCTGCCTGAGTCTACAGCTGATCTGAGGTTGCGAGTCAAGCTTTGGGGTGAGGAATATACGTTTCCGAAGGTTTACAGGCAACTTTCAGGTAATGATTCGAGTCGTCAGCCTGTTGGGCAATGTGAAATAGTTGGCAGAAACGACATGGGTGTTCCAGCCTTATATGAAGAGAGTATGGGGTATGGGAAACTGATACATGTCAATACTCCCCATCTGTTCCGTTTCTTCGACCAGGTAGTTACCAATGAAATGCGTGGGGACGCAGGTGTCGACTGGGACTCATGGAGGGGACAGTATCTTAAGATGTGGAATACAATTTTGAATCGCTATGCCAATGTGAGATTAACGGATCCGGCTGGTGTTCATGTGTACCAAGGAAATGGGGTTTTGGCCGCATTTACATTGTGGGGTAATAAGCTGGGGGTAACCAGTAAGGTGGCTTATGAAGGTGTGACATCCTCTCAGGTTATTTTTGATACAAAGTCTTTGAATATGGTTGGAGGAAAACCAAAGTACGATGCGTGCGATGGGAAAGTAAAGTGGACAGTTCGCTTTCCATATCCTGCTGACCATGGCGCAAAGCTGTTTATTATAAAAGAATACGGAGATCCTGTTTTACTATGGGCCGATGGGACAGAAGATCACACAAGTAAGGTGATTGGAGATGTATATAAGAATGGAATTTTGAGTTTTGAGGCTGGTGACGTTGCTTATATTAGCACGCCGGAAATCCCACAGAGCATTAAAACCTCAGATGGTTCTGTTCCTAAATATACTTATGATGAAAAACAGAAATTACTCAAGATTCGTTTAGATGGCGTATTGAAGAAAGTCAAAGTGTACTTTGAAATTTCCGAATAACAGATAATAAATAAGATGGATCATATTTATGTCATATAGTTTCAATTTCAGTTTGGTGAGGGGGGGAAGAGAGTGGTCCGCGCCAGCCCCGTAAGGCAACGGTTATAATTGATGATAATTAGGATAGAATGGCTGAATATGATTGAAAAGGATCTAAGATGAATTGGTATTGGGGAGATTTGCATTGCCATACAAATCTAAGTTATGGCAGGGGTACCATGGAGCGGGCATTTGAGATTGCCCGAACTCATCTGGATTTCTGTTCAGTTACGGGCCATGCCTTCTGGCCGGACATGCCTGAAGATTTAAGGGAATATGATGGTGCCATAACAATGCATCTTGGCGGCTTTGCCAAGTGTCGCAAATATTGGAAGAAGTATCTTGCTCTAACAGAACAATGTAATGACGAAGACCTTGTTACCTTCCCTAGCTACGAATGGCATAGCGATCTTTATGGCGACTACAACGTATATGCCAAGAGCAGTCCACTTGAATTACTTGAAGTGAAAAATGTCAGGGAATTTGAGAAATATCTTGATGCTGAAGATTGTGTAATAGCCCCGCATCACATTGGCTATACGGGAAACAATCGTGGGCTTGACTGGCGAGTTTTCGAAGAGTCCAAATGTAAGGCTTTTGTTGAAGTTTATTCCAATCACGGCTGTGCCATGTCAGATTCAGCTCCTTTTGATTACTATCATACTATGGGGCCTCGTGATAGCAAACGTACTGTAGATTATGGCTTAAAGCAAGGATGTAAATTTGGCTTCATAGGTTCGACTGATAGTCATGATGGTTTCCCTGGCCATTATTCCCACGGACGTGTTGGCGTATTATCAGATGGTAAGACACGGGAACTAATTTGGGACGCCATGATCAACAGGCGAACGGTAGCTGTTACTGGTGCCAAAATAAAGGTAAATTTTACTCTAAATGAAGCTGATATTGGTTCGGAAATTGAAAGCAAGGGCGGAAAACTCGATATTGTATACAGTTTGCAGGGCAATCAGCCATTCAGGTTGGTAGAATTAAACCAAGCCGGGAGTATTGCATTCAGGCACAATAACGAACCTATTGATCAAGATGATCCTGGTGGTATTTATTACGTTAAGCTGGAATGGGGTTGGGGGCGAAAGGAGCAAGTATATACTTGGGATAATACACTGAAAATCATTGAAGGGGAGTTGCTTTCAGTAGAGCCATGTTTTAGGCATTCGTGTTTGGAACTTACAGGTGAAGCTTCACATAAAATATTAGATATAAATACTAATTCGGTCACTTGGACCAGTAAAACTCGTGGCGTACCTGACTCAGTTGTACATAATCCGCAGACAATGACAAGTGGCGTTAATGCTTTGGTACTCAAGATCAAGGCTGCCGAAAAGACGAGCATATTGCTGGAAACCAATCTCTTCGACATTTCTGCTGATATGGCACATTTGAGGGCCGGTGGGGTTGTTCGACATGCTGGCGGTCACGAGAGCCCGGCTGTTCGTATCAATCGTGCTTATTCCCAAAAGTCTTGTTGCTGTAATGGGCGGCTTGTTGTCGAGCCAAAGGGGGAGCATGAATTTTATTATATTTGGGGACAGCAGATCGATAATGAAAGTATTTGGGCGACCCCTATTTGGGTTCGTAATAGGTAAAGGAATATCAGATGCCGGCGGGACCTAAAGAACGCATTGGAATGGGAATTATCGGTGCTGGAGCAAGAGGTGTTCTAACTTTCGGCCGATGGACCAGTGATCTTTATAGAAAGCATAGCTTGAAGATAACGGCTATTTGTGACATTCATCCTCAAAGGCTTAAAGATGCGCAGGAGTCGGTGCAGACACAGCTTAAAGGCCAGGGGGGCAAGGGAAAGGTCAAAGCTTATCGAGACGTTGATGCGCTTATTGATGACCCTGACGTAGACCTCGTTGTCATAACAACCCCGCAGGATTTTCATGAGCAGCCGTTTTTAAAGGCTATAGAAGCAAGCAAGAAGCTTATTTATTGTGACAAGCCGTTAGCGCATACATTAGATTCATGTGATCGGATGTATGAAGCTTATAAATCATCAAAGGATATTCGGTGCATGATAGGCTTTACCCGCCGCTATGAGCCGGTGTGGGTCAGGGCTAAGAAGCTTGTTGACAGTGACATTATTGGCCAGCCACAGATGCTTTTGCTACGGAGTATTATCCCCTATTCCTCCTATTTTGGTGGCGGTTGGTGGCGCAGAAAAGAATGTAGCGGCGATCTATTAAATGAGAAATGCGCACACCACTTTGATATGCTCAATTGGTTTGGTAAATCGCTACCGAATTTGGTGCAGGCTGTTGGCGGACGTAATGTGTTTACCCCAAGGACTGGCTATCCTAAGAAATGTGCAGAATGTGATAGGGATTGTCCCTACAGAGTTGATTCAGCTAAATTACTTGAAACATCTGCGCCTGATATCATGCCCACTTTTCCACAGACCTATAGTAATGACCCAGGAGATAGGCTTGCCAGGGATCTGTGTGTGTATTCGCCGGACGTTAATGTTATTGACCACGCAATAGTGAATCTTGGGTATCAAAATGGGATCAAGGCCTTGCTATTTGTGAGCTTCTTTGGATATCACTCAGACGATCAGGAGACGCTTGAGGTTGTTGGTGACAAGGGGAAATTGGTTCTCAGCAGACACGCCAAGCAAATAGATGTCGTGACAGATTATGCCAAAGGTCATATTACAGAAAAATATGAAGGCGAAAAGTACGAGTCGGGCCACTTTGGTGCTGACCCTATATTGATAGAAACGATATCACGCTTTTGTACAGAGCGGATGGATCCGCCTGCATCATTTGAGGATGCATACTATTCGAGCAAGATCGCCTTTGCGGCACACGAGGCGATAGATTCGGGCGAATCCCAAAAGCTGACTTGGCATGGATGAGTCTATTATTCGGTTGAATCGGATATAATGGATTTTATTGTTGGCCTTTGAATCGCTAATGTAACTCATCCTAGTTCAAGACTGGCAGCATGAAAGAACGACCGCAGCAGACCGGGACGCTGCCGGGTCTGGTCGATGGACCAGGCGCACTCCGGTTCCAGGTCCAGCAGGTCGTCCGGAATGTAGTTGGCCAGATCCGCATACTTCGTACGGTTTCACACGTACTCTATCGGATTCGGGTCCGAAGCGTACGGCGGGTGCTCGATTCAGAACCGTTCGTCGCCGAACATCGCCTGAGCGGCTTTCTGATAGACCCTTCATCGGTCCACCGCAACGATCAACTTGCGTCCCAGCGAACGCTGCACCTGCCGCAGGGACGCCTGGGCCTGTTCGGCCATGATGTTCTTGTCGTGTGCGGTAAAGTACAGCCCGACACGACGGCGCCCGCAGGCGAGACGCCCATCGCAAGGGCCATCTCAACCGGCCTCATACCTTGGCCGATCAAGGCCATCGCCTGCCGACGACGACGCTCCAACTCTTCTGCGGATCCTTTCGGCCTCATGGAAGTCTCTTTCCATTCTTTGGAAGGATCATCAACTATACAACAGGTATTACATTAACTTCTCAACGGACAATATGGCCATATTGATTGTTTTGAAAAGAAGCTAACAAATGAACCTACCGGTAGAAGAAAGAGAGCTTATTCGTCAACTTGCCAGGCAAGTAGCAGAGATTGCTAGCAGTGAGGAGAATAAGCAAATTGTTAGGCGATGGTGTGATGTTAATGCCTTGCGTAAGCCGGATCGTGCCCCTGTATGGTGTGGTCCAATGGGATGTTGGAACGAACTTCTTCCACAGGATTCACTGATGTGTGACCATCCCTGGCTTCGCGAGTTGGAATACCAATTTCGTCAAATTCTGTGTAAACATGAAATAGATGATGACTCGTCACTAGAGTCTTTTTATTCGGTTAACGCTGTGTTTGACATTACCCCATCTAATCATTGGGGCATAGAGGTTGGTCGCCACGTATCAGATGAAGAAGGTGGTTCTTGGAGTTATGATCCACCTCTTAAAACCGAAGCCGATTTTGAAAAGCTAAAAATGCCATCTTTTAATTATAATGAGCAGAAAACAAACGAACAACTTGAGCGAACCCAGGAATTACTTGATGACATAATTCCCGTCAAGCTTGTGTGCGATCCTGGTTACGATAATGGCACGCTTGGTACGGCTGCAGCTGATTTGCGCGGACTAGAATCCCTTATGATGGATACGATCCTTGAACCGCAATTGTTGCATAGATTAATGGCTTATCTGAGGGATGCCGAGATGGCGGAGCTTGATATGATGGAGGCTTCGGGATTGCTTACGCCCAATAATTATGGCCCGATGCTTTGTAGCGATCCTGTGGGGCAAAAGCAAAGTGATGGCAAATATAGTCTAAAGAATTGTTGGTGTGCCGGTAACTCGCAGGAGTTTGATCAGGTTTCCCCAGAAATGTGGAGCGAACTCTGCCTTGAATACCAAAGGCCTATTTTTGAACGATTTGGTTACGTGTGCTACGGTTGCTGCGAGAATCTAACTCATAAAATTGACGGCGTGTTATCAATTCCGAATCTAAGAATTTTTGTATGCAGTGCATGGACAGATATGGATGTTGTGCTTGATAAGATTGGAACGGACTATTGCATTATGTGGCGGCAAAAAGCTAGCGATGTTGTTTTCCCTCATGATGTTGAGGCGATCCGTAAGGAGC
Organism: Anaerolineae bacterium; assembly: GCA_028277515.1. The sequence goes on along the minus strand of JANQGC010000276.1, from coordinate 4,278 downwards.
TGGATGAGGGAATAAGGCGACTAGAAGGTAGGCGGTATCAGATCGTCCTAAGAGAACTGCAGACGCTTGCAGGCCACTCGGATCGTTTACATGTATGGACGGATATAGCCAAGGAACTTGCAGTAAAATATTCCTAGTCCCGTGAATGGATTGGGGGCAATTCCAACCCATTGATAGAAGGCATATAAGGGAAGTGTAATGGATTTTAGTCTGATAGATTGGTCAATTATTATTATTGTATTGGCATTTGTGACATGCGCGGCATTGACCACGAGAAAATACACGAAGAGTGTTGCTGACTTTATATCAGCCAACCGTTGTGCGAGCAGGTATATCCTGGCTATTGCTGAGGGCGAGGCTGGTATGGGTGCAATATCCATAATCTATCTCTTTGAACTATATCTCAGGACAGGCTTTACGAAGATGTTTTGGGATGGTTTGGCTATTCCGTTAACAATGGCATTGTCGCTCAGTGGATTTGCAGTCTATCGTTTTCGTGCCACACGCGCTTTGACATTAGCCCAGTTTTTGGAAATGCGATACAGCCGCAAGTTCAGGCTATTCGCTGGTATCCTGTGTTGGGTGGCTGGAATGGTTAATTTCGGTATTTTCCCCGCAGTCGGCGCGAGGTTCTTTATTCATTATCTTGGTTTTCAAGAGCAATTTATTGATATAGGTTTTTGTTCAGTCAATGTTACACTCGCACTAACGATGGGCGCCTTGCTTTCTTTAGCTTTATTTTTTACTTTTATCGGAGGGCAAATTGCTATCCTGGTCACAGATTTTTGGCAGGGATTATTTTCTGTTCTGGTGTTTTTTGCTCTCATAATTTGTTTGATGATCTATTTCCCGTGGAAACAGATGTCCGAAGCTTTTGTCATTGCGTCAGAACCGGGCAAGTCATTGATAAATCCTTTTGATATAGGAGACAAAAAGGATTTTGGTTTTAGCTATTTTGGCCTGATGTTCTTTTTTATGGTTTACAGCCGAATGAGTTGGCAAGGACAACAAGGTTATCGATCTGCGGCTCTGACTCCACATGAAGCCAGAATGGGTGGGATAGCAGGTGAAATACGAAGCATGCTAAATCTTGTCGGACCGGTCATCATTCCTTTTGTTGCCGTTGTTCTATACTACCACCCTGATTACATTGATCAGATCACGGGTATACGGGCACAATTGCAGAGTGCTTTTCCTGGTGACGAAACATTACAAAGGCAAATGATCGTACCGGTGTTGCTTAAAAATCTTCTGCCTGTGGGCTTATTGGGCGCATTTGCCGCGGCGATGCTCGGTTTTTTCATTAGTACAAATAATACATATATGCATTCATGGGGGACTATTTTTGTGCAGGATGTATTCTGTGTGATACGGCGCAAACCACTTACCCGTGAACAGCATATGTGGCTGCTAAGGATATCTATACTGCTTGTGGCCCTGTTTGCATTTATATTTAGCCTGCTCTATAAGCAGGATGATTATATATTTATGTTCATGCAGATATCGGGTGCAATATTTATGGCTGGCGCCGGTACTGTGGTAATAGGTGGCCTTTATTGGAAGAGGGGTAATGCGGCGGGTGCTTGGACTGCAATGATGGTGGGCGCTACGGTGGCATTTAGTACTATCATTCTAAGAGCCTTTTGGAAAGATATCCCATTTCTTGTTGAGATGTGGGGGGGTGAATTTCCAATTAACTCTCTCAAAATGGCGTTTGTGGCGGCCATAATGTCAATTACCAGTTATGTCATTGTTTCCTTACTAACCAGTAACCCTAAGGTCAATATGGACAGACTGCTACATCGGGGTAAATATACAATAGCGAAGGAAGAGGAGGCTTTGAAGGAGCAAGGGGCAGAACAAAGGCTTGTGCCGTGGTATTGGAGATTGATTGGCGTAAATAGCCATGAATTTTCAAAAGCTGATAGATTTTTGTGCCTCTACGTAGTGGTGTATTCTATATGGAGAGTGGGGGCATTCCTAGTGCCTACGATAATATTTGTGTTTGGATATATGACAAGACAGTATTGGGTTGATATTTGGCAAATATTCTTTTATGGAGCACTTTGTTTTACATTCTTTGGTGTTTCATGGATAACTATTGGCGGCGTGTTCGATATTAGGAAATTATATAAACGGTTGGCAGTCGCACAGCGAGACGAATTAGATGATGGAAGAGTTGCGGGTAATCACCTACTGGCCGATAATCTGGAAGAGAATGCTGAGTAATCAAAACTATCTAGATAAAAGCTATTAGTTGAAGATTACACAATAAAGGATAGATCGGGCATGAGACAAGGCGTTGCTATTATTGGCGCAAGTGTTCGCTGTTTGACACTTATAAAATATTTAGAAAAATTTGGAAATGATGGCTTTGTCGCCGGAATATATGATCTGATTCCACAGCGTAGTCAGTTTATTATTAATGAACACAACCTTGCCCAAGCAAAAGTATATGATTCTTTGGATGGGGCGGTGAATGATCCGGGAGTTGGCGCTGTATTTGTTGGAACGCCGGATAATGCACATGTAGAACCAACTTTAGCTACTCTAAAGGCCGGGAGGAACGTTTATTGTGAAAAACCTTTGTCTTCAACACTTGCCGATTGCGATACAATTATATCTGAGGCTAAGCGGGCAAAAGGTGTGTTTTATATGGGCATGAATTTGCGCCATGCTCCATTTTACGAGAAGATGCACGGGTTGGTGTCCAGCGGCAGGCTTGGGAAAGTTTTAACTATCGAGGCGAATGAGTATTATTCTGGCGGTAGAACTTTTTTCAGGAGGTGGAACCGATTTCGGAAAATCAGTGGGGGCTTATGGGTCACCAAAGCCTGCCACGATTTTGATATATTAAATTGGTTTGCTGGCGGAAATCCCAGGCAGGTTTTTGCTTATTCCAATCTCAGCCTGTATAAACCAATCCCTAATGGTGGTCCATATTGCCGCGTATGTTCGATCAAGGATACGTGCCCGGATTACTATGATACCAATAAGCCGGAAAACCCTTTGGATGATAAGTTGAGAACACTAACCGAAAACGCGACAGGCCATTATCGTGATGTGTGTCTTTATAATTCTGAAAAAGACACTTTTGATAATGGTATTGCAATACTCGACTACGAAAATGATATTCGGGCAACCTATACACTGAATGTTGTTAGTGCCAGAACTACAAGGCAACTAAGGTTGCTTGGTACCAAAGGTATGGCTGAAGGGGATATGGATGAAGGGAGAATTTCATTCTGGGATAGGTTTACCAGAGAGCGAACGGACTTTAATCTAGCCGGGCATGTCGATAGTAGCCATTTTGGGGCAGATGACAAGGTCTATGCGAATTTCTTCCGTTGTTGCCGAACAGGAGAACACCCCACTACAAATTGGTGTGATGGTCGTCTTGCGGTAAAGATAGGTTTGGCAGTAAGAGAATCTGCTGACACTGGCAAACCCGTCAAACTTAGGTAATTGTATTCAAAATGAAATTGAAATGCCTGGCGCCATTTTCAGCAAGGTGCCGTGACCTTTTTTGTAGGTAAGACTTGCGTCATGCAAGTATTGGATGTATATGAACTTCCACCTGCTGACGGGGGATGATTCTCGGAGGTTGTCCGCCCAAAGAGCCAAAGCGATTTCTGGCTTGCCCGTTGGGAAGTGTGGAATCAGGAAGCTCCAGAACGGCGAATCTGGCGCGTAACTTACGGACGAATGTCAAATGGCCCGGCTACTGAACAGGACCTGGCTCCATCCGATTTCGTTTCTTCGCAAGCACGAACGCTTCTTGGTGCTTGTCAGAAGTCATGGGTCTTCAGTGGGATGGGATCATGGAATGACATGGGCTTTGACGACCCTGAGCAGGCAGAATACGAGCGGGTCTCCGAGCAGCTCTTCAATAATCTGAACGAGGCGATTGCTGTGGGAGCGAATGAAAGCTATCCGAGCACATTTACCTGATCTTGGACGACTTCTCGCCGCACGGGACGAAGGAGGTGCGGGCATGGTGTCACGACAACAATGTGCATCTGATCTGGGCGCCGACCAACGCATCATGGCTGAACCCCATCGAATGCCAGTTCGCGCCCGTCAAGGAGCTCGTGATCCGCAACACATACTACGACGGCCATGATGAACTCCGAATTGCATTGGATCGCTAGGCGGCGTACCGCAATGTCTACGCCAAGCGAAAACGATAGAACCTAACTGGAAGCGGCACTAGCGCTGCTGCGGGTCGTAGGGTTTTTTCGGCGGTCGGTTCCGGTGCGGTCCGTTTCTGTGTTCGCC
>JANQGC010000272.1 GCA_028277515.1 Anaerolineae bacterium | reverse complement strand
GATTAAGCAGCCCGACCTTGTGTCCTCGTTGCACCAGTTCCAACGCGGCCACCATGCCAAATATCCCCCCGCCAATGACCAGGAAATCGTAACGTTTCGGTTTTTGCATCATTGTCTCCAAAATCATCAAATGACCTACTAAAATCATATCACCCGTAAAGCAAATTGCCGAAATTGCTCTTTCCACAAATTATGCAATTTGTGCTACAAGACCGAACATTTATTTCGGCCGTATACAAAATCATGTAAAATCGCCACCAATATGAAAAACGAAGGTTTGTCTTGATGACTTTTGACCCAACCGAACATCCCCACCGCCGCCTGAACATTCTCACCGGGGAATATATCCTCGTTTCGCCCCATCGTGCCCAACGGCCATGGCAGGGCCAGGTCGAAAAAGCTTCGCCCGACGAGCGGCCGCGGTACGACCCCACTTGCTACCTTTGTCCGGGCAACACGCGCACCAGCGGCCTACAAAATCCACTATATGAAAGCACCTACGTATTCGACAACGATTTCCCCGCCCTGCTGCCCGACGTCCCCTTTGAGGCGCCCAGCTCGCGCTTGTTCCGGACCCGGCCGACACGCGGCACAGCGCGGGTCATCTGCTTCTCGCCACGCCATGACTTGAGCCTGCCTGAAATGTCCCTACCTGACATTCGCCAGGTCGTCGATGTCTGGGCTGATCAAATTTTAGACCTGGGCAGGACCCATCGCTGGGTGCAGATTTTTGAAAACAAAGGGCAGGTCATGGGTTCCTCCATGCCCCACCCGCATGGGCAAGTCTGGGCGCTGGACCAGCTTCCTAACGAACCCAATAAAGAAGATCGACAGCAGCGCCGCTATCAGCAAGAGCAGGGAGTTATTTTACTTGTTGACTATGCGAATGAAGAGACTGATCGCCAGGCGCGTATCGTCGTCGAAAATGACCATTGGCTGGCCGTTGTCCCCTTTTGGGCTTTGTGGCCTTTTGAGATCTTGCTCATGCCTCGCCGCCATGTCCTGCGCCTGCCCGATTTGTCGGACGTCGAACGGGATGCCCTGGCTGCCATTCTGCGCCGCCTGCTGATCAAATATGATAACCTCTTTGAAACATCCTTTCCCTATTCAATGGGCTGGCATGGCGCACCTTATGGCGACTATAATCATTGGCAGCTCCACGCCCATTTTTACCCACCGCTGCTGCGCTCAGCGACGGTTAAGAAGTTTATGGTCGGCTTTGAAATGCTCGGCGAGGCGCAGCGCGATTTAACGGCCGAACAGGCCGCCGCCCGCCTGAGAGAATTGCCGGAAGAACATTACAAGAAATTATGAACCTGAAGCAAACCGTTACCGACGCCTTTCAAGAACAATTTAACAGCCCACCCACTCACATCATCCGCGCTCCGGGCCGGGTCAACATCATCGGTGAACACACCGATTACAACGACGGCTTTGTCCTGCCTATGGCCATCGACCGCGCCGTCTGGCTGGTCATCCGTCCGCGCACAGATAATCAAGTCCATCTGGTATCTTTGGAACAAGAGCTGCCTGCTTTCTTTTCCCTCACCGACATTATGCACGCCGATGGTGGCTGGTCTGAATACATCAAGGGCATGGCCTTTATGCTGGGAGATGCCGGATACGATTTACAAGGATTTGATGGTGTCTTGAGTAGTGATGTGCCGGTCGGCTCAGGCTTGTCCTCATCGGCCGCATTAGAGATGGGCGTGGCCTGTGCATTCGCCGCCGTCTCCGGATTCCCCTTCGAGGGCAAAAAGATGGCGCTCCTGGGCCAAAAAACAGAAAACGAATGGGTTGGCGCCAATACAGGTATCATGGACCAGGCTATCTCGGCTAATGGCCGGGAAGGCAGCGCCCTCCTGATCGACTGCCGCGACCTGACCATGAAGGCCATCCCTCTGCCCGGCCGAACAAAAATCTTGATCATGGACACCATGACCCGCCACAGCCATACCGAATCCGGATA
>JANQGC010000091.1 GCA_028277515.1 Anaerolineae bacterium | reverse complement strand
AATAATTGTCGATAATGTCGGCGGTCATTTAATGCAGCATGGCATGGTCGACCTGGTAATCACCGGAACCGATCGAACCTTATATACTGGGGATGTCGCCAATAAGATCGGGACGTATTTAAAGGCTTTAGCGGCAAAAGATAATGATGTACCATTTTATGTGGCTCTGCCATCCTCAACCTTTGACTGGCACAAAAAGGATGGCGTCCGCGAAATCCCTATTGAACAGAGGGACGCCGCTGAGGTACGCACAATTAGCGGTCTTCATGATGATCAAGTCAGCCGGGTTCTACTGACCCCGGCGGACAGCCCGGCAGCTAATTACGCTTTCGACGTCACGCCGGCCAGGTTGGTGACGGGGCTGATCACTGAACGAGGCATTTGCGAGGCCTCAGAAAACGGTGTGCTTGAATTATTTCCCGAAAAAAGAAGGTCGAAATCGTAAAAAATTTAAAATTGCTGTTGACACATGCTATGCATTTATGCTAAAGTTTATCCGGCGCATTTTTGCGACTATGTATTAAGGAGAATGAAACAAACGATGTCTCATATTTTAATGTTTCAATTCAGTGGAGATGGTTCTACTCCTTATCGCAGTGCGCCTGGTGCCAGATAACTTCTTTACATAACTGAGAAACTATCGGCCGTAGTGCACTGAGATGCCTACGGCTTTTTTGTTGCTTTTTCTCTGTAAAAAAGCATGCCAAGGACGTGGGTATCTCCCACGTCTTTTTTTATTTTATATGGCTAATTACGCAAATACTAGAAGGAAAAACAACAGTGATTAAAGCAGTAATTTTTGATGTCGGTGGCGTCCTAATCCGAACAGAGGATCGTTCTCAACGCCAAAATTTAGAAAAAGAATTCAATCTTTCGAATGGACAATCAGACCATTTGGTTTTCAACAGTGACATGGGTCAGAAAGCACAAAAGGGAGAAATCAGCGATCAAGAACTTTGGGCCTGGATCGCTGAACAACTCCAACCGAATGAAGATATCCATGATTTTCAAGATCGGTTTTGGGCTGGAGATGAATTGGATGAGACATTGATCGACTTTATTCGTGCTTTACAAACAAGCTATCAAACGGCCATTATCAGTAACGCCACCGACGCACTCAGAGAGTCTCTCACAGATAAGCACAAGATAGCTAACGCATTCGATCTCATCGTTGTGTCTGCAGAAGAAATGGTTATGAAACCGGACCCGGAAATCTACCAAATAACACTCGACAAGCTAGATCGCCAGCCTGAAGAATGCATTTTTATTGATGATTTTGCACATAACGTTGATGCAGCCCGTGAACTTGGTTTTTCAGCCATTCATTTTCGACCGGGGATGGATCTACCTAGAGCCTTAGCCGCTTATGATGTTAAGCCAAGATAGCAGAAGGAGGTATGAATCAATGGATATACAAAACAAGAAGATTTTATGTACAAACATTGGCAACGCTGACACGCGAGTTAAAACGAAGATCAACATCCGTAATAAATTGAAATATTCGACTTAAACGGGAATGACCTGGTTGTTCCCAAAAATCGGAGAAACATCATGAACAAAATAAAAATAATAATTTTGGGAACAATGAGTGGGATTTTCCTCGGCTTCATTTCGCTGGGGATAGCTTATATCGCCGCATTGCTGTTAGTTGGCTCCGAAAAGATACCCACCATATTAATTGTCTCAACGCTTGTTAATGGGGCGATCTTGGGTGTGGTTGGAATTGGCCTCGGTTATATATCTTCCGGGCTTGAGCATCGCGGAATAATGGTGCTGATCAGCCTGGCTGTCGCTTCATTGACGGTATTGCTTGGAAATTACGGCAACGGCTCTATATTGCCCATTGCCATCTATCTGCTGGCAATAACCAACGGTGGGTTGATCTCCAAAGCAACAACATCTATCGCACGTTCCCGGAAGCCGGATAAAAGCCTTTATTTACAGAACTAAAGCCAACACTAAGTAGTTTTGCATGAGTTTTGTCAATTTTTCCTGCCGGATTTCCAGAGGCACAAGAAAATAAAAATTGACAAAACTTTCGAATATTTACTCAAATCAATTTAACGTAAATCTTGACATCCCTTTGAAATGAATAGGATAAAAAAATGTTAAATCAACTGAAAAAAACAACCACAGGAAAATTTAATTACCATTTAAGACAGGTTACCTTGGAAGATCTAACGGCCGTTGTCGCCTTGCTCAATACCTGCGCAATCGATCAAACCGGTGCGCCAAATACGAATGAAAGCCTGATCAAATCAGAATGGACAGGACCCAATTTCGACCTGCAAAAATCCGTTCGAGTTGCTGAAACGGATCAAGGTGAAATTGTCGGTTATATTGAAGTCTGGGACACTGATGCCCTTCCAGTAGCAAGCTGGGTTTGGGCGCGCGTACACCCTGAATTTGAGGGGCGTGGCATAGGAACTTCCCTGATGACCTGGGCTGAACAGCGCCTACAGCCAACCATTGCCAGGGTCCCCGCGGATTTACAGGTTAGTTACCTTTGCGGAACCCTGAGCAGTCATCAACCGTCTAAGGGTCTGCTTGAATCTTTTGGCATGAAGCCCATAAGATATTTCTGGCGCATGGTGGCTGATCTGGATGAGAAGCCGCCGGAACCAAATTGGCCGGAAGGTATTACATTGTCTTCTCTGGCTGAGATTGGCGACCTGCGGGCCGTCCACCGCGCCGTTGATAATGCCTTCCAGGATCATTTCGGCTATGTGCCCCAACCTGAAGAAAAAGAGTTGGCTGATTGGGAGCATTGGATTGCAACCGATGAACACATCGATCCGAATAATTGGTACCTGGCGATGGACGGCACTGAAATAGCCGGTGCCTGTCTATGTCGCAGTCAAGAATGGGAAGATCCCGGTATGGGATGGGTCAATATTCTAGGCGTTAGACGGCCGTGGCGGAGGCAAGGGCTTGGTCTAGCTATGCTGCATTATGCATTTAACCAATTTTACAGCATGGGCAAACAGCGAGCCGGCCTTGCGGTTGATGCGCAAAGCTTAACCGGTGCAACCCGACTCTATACAAGGGCCGGTATGCATGTGGCACGCGAGTTTTTAGATTATGAAAAAGTGCTCCGCCCAGGCCGTGATATTAGACGAAAAAAGGTTGATTAAAAGCAGACCGGCATCTCAAAAGATGCCGGTTTTGCTGTAAAAATTCTATGAAAAAGATTGATGCTTATAAAATATATTTACTATCCGTCAGTGCATCCTCATTTTTCTTTTCCGCAGCCTTTACCACCAGCGGTATCTACCGCTTCACCATGGCTGATCTCAATCCCTTTCAACTCGTCTTGTTGGGCACATTTTTAGAAGGGTCCGTCTTTCTATTTGAAATCCCAACCGGCATTGTTGCCGATGTTTATAGCCGCCGCTTATCCGTCATCATCGGTTATGGGCTTATCGGGATGGGCATGCTGCTTGAAGGTTCGTTCCAAATATTTTTTACGATCCTCGCGGCTCAAGTTACCTGGGGAATAGGCTATACATTCATCAGCGGCGCGCAAGATGCCTGGTTGGCAGATGAGATTGGCGAAGACCGGCTCACACCTACATATTTGCGTGCTTCTCAATTTTATCAGGTGGCAGCACTGGCAGGCATCGCAGTGAACATCACATTGGCTTCAATCCAATTAAATCTCCCATTTTACTTAGGGGGAATCGGCCATGTCGCGTTAGCAATATTCCTGGCGTTCTTTATGCCGGAGGGAAAATTTAATCCCGCCGATCAAACTAAACGGCAAACCTGGCAAAAGATGGGGTCAACTTTTCAAAGCGGGCTGAACACGATTCGCAAAAGTACGCTATTGGTTACAATATTAGCCATTGCTCTAGTATACGGATTGTACAGTGAAGCCCTAGACCGGCTTTGGGAAGCCCATATTATTGACACATTCACTTTACCGGCTATTGGTTCGTTAGATACTGTTATCTGGTTTGGGATTATCAACGCTTCAATCATGATAATAACGATTGGCACGACAGAAATTGTCCGGCGAAGATCCAAAAAATTGGGTCAGCAGCGAATGGTGCAGTTACTTGCCTTATTTAGCGGGGGGATGTCCATTGGTCTCATGATTTTTGGCTTGGCGGGAGGATTTACAATTGCTCTTGCTTCATACGGTTTTGTGGCTATCACGAGGCGCACCATGCAGCCTCTATACAGGGCCTGGGTTAATAGAGATATCCCTTCCCGTGTAAGGGCAACAGTCCTTTCTACATTTGGACAAATGGATGCCATTGGTCAGTTTATCGGTGGTCCGGCCATCGGAGCCGTAGCAACGCAATTCGGATTGCGCGCTGCAATGGTTTTGTCCGGTTCGTTACTCGCGCTGGTTATTCCTTTATACTGGCAGGCTTACAAGATCATTAAGGACCGAAAACCTGTTCAGCAAATTCAAATGGATTAATTGAAATCAATTCCGGGAATTGCACCTGTTTGCACCCGCCATAAAGATGAATAAATTCCATTTGAGGCCACAAGCTCTTCGTGGCGTCCTTGTTCTTTTATTACACCATTCTCCATTACGTAGATTTTGTCGGCATGGCGCACTGTAGAAAGCCGGTGAGCAATGATGATGGTCGTTCGACCGACGATAATGCGATCCATCGACCGCTGAATGGCAACTTCAGTTTCATTGTCAACGGATGATGTTGCCTCATCCAAGATCAAAACGGGCGGATTTTTTAGCACTGCCCTGGCAATCGACAATCTTTGCCGCTGCCCACCTGACAATTTCTGGCCTCTTTCACCGACGATCGTATCGTAACCATAAGGCAGCTCCATGATAAAATCATGGGCTTCGGCCGTCTTTGAAGCAGCAATTACTTCTTCCAATGAAGCGTCAAATGTGCCATAAGAGATATTTTCTTTGACTGTTCCATGAAATAAGAAAACATCCTGGCTCACAAGACCAATCGCACCTCGCAAGTCTTCCAAGTCGAGGTTACGAACATCTTGATCATCAAGCATGATTTTTCCCGCCTGTACATCATAAAAGCGCAAAAGCAGCTTGACCAATGTACTCTTTCCGGACCCCGTTGCCCCAACAATGGCCACAGTGTCCCCAGCAGGAATGGTCAATGACAAATTTTTTGTGACCGGACTCGGTTTTTTCTCAACCTGGCCATTCCCGTTCCGGGCAGCATTTCGATAGGCAAAGTGGACATGCTGAAAGGTCACTTTTCCTTTAACTGCATTGGCGGGCAAGGCAGCCGGCCCGCCAACAATGTGCGGTTTCTTATCAAGCAAATCTAAAACCCTTGCTGTTGAGGCCATAGCCCTTTGGTAAAGGTCCAATGTATCTCCCAAACGGGTCAGTGGCCACAACAGTCGCTGAGTCATAAACACCAGAACGCTGTAAACACCAACATTTAGCTGCCCATTGATAGTTAGAAAACCACCAAATACAAGGATTGCCAAAAAACCAACCACAATGACCATGCGAATTAAGGGCACAAAAGCGGAGCTCAATTTGATTGCTCGCCGGTTGCTATCCCGGTAATCGTCGCTCAGGCGGAAAATTCGTTGATTCTCATATTCTTCGGCCGTAAAACTCTTGATTGTCGCAATTCCTCCCAGATTATTGGCTAACTGCCCAGATAAATATCCTACCCGGCGTCGGACATCAGCATATAAGGGTGCCAGCCTTTTCTGAAAGCGCAATGATCCAAAGAGGACAAATGGCATCGGGAGCACGGCCATCCACGCCACCGTTGGGGCAACAGCGAAAAATAAAGCGCCAATAACGACGGCCGATGTTAATATTTGTAATATCTCATTGGCGCCATAATCTAAAAAACGTTCCAGTTGGTTGATATCATCATTCAAAATGGACAAAAGGTTTCCAGTGCTCTGGTCGGCAAAATATTCCATATCCAAATTTTGAACATGGTTGTAGGCATCAGTCCGCAAATTATGCTGGACAGTTTGAGCCAAATTTCGCCACAAAATTCCATAAAAATATTGGAATAGTGATTCTAAAGCCCAAACGATAATTGTTAATGCCCCTAACAATAGAAGTTGTAATTGGGGATCCGTAATGCCCAAACCACCCAAATAAGAATTCTCTTGTTCGACCACCACATCCACCGCCATACCAATAAGTACAGGTGGGGCCAAATCAAATATCTGGTTTAATATTGAACTTAATGAAGCCAGGATGATTTGGGTTCGCTGTGCTTTTGAATAGGTTAATAATCTTAATAATGTTGATTTTCTTTGTTTTTTCACCATAGAATTCAATGCTTCACCTGGCAAGCCAGGTGTCAATCAATTGCTAAATTTCCAGGCTAGATCTCAAGAGGGTAATTTAGCAACGCCTCAGTCATTTATTCGTATTAGATATTGAAACATAACACGTGAGGCTAAATTAGCATATGCCATTCATTTTCTCCACAAATTAATTTTTTAGAATGGCGTTTAAGTGGTTTTGTATCAGGTTTGTAATCTTTTCTGTGGGACTTCCAGAGATACAAGAAAATAAAAATTGACAAACCTTTAATCCTCAAGGAATTTTAACGGTAATAATTATGTGAGAGGTAGTGTACATGAAAGATAAACGTTTAACCCGCTCAGAAAGCGATCGCATGGTAGCCGGCGTGGCCGGAGGATTAGCGGAATATTTCGATATTGACCCTGCATTGGTGCGAATTTTATTCGTGATTATTGCAATTTTCGGTGGCGGCATCACAGGTCTGTTAATCTACATCGTCCTTTGGATTATTATGCCTGAATAATCGCATTATTAGCTGTTTTGGGTAGGCTGGCGGGATGGCAAGGTCAGGGTGCCCACAAGATTTTGACCCGCCTGTCCCATCTCTCCCGTAGAATGAAATCATACAAGGGGTTGGACCGGCGGGTCAGGTTATTGCAGGGAGCGTCTGGGGTCGAAATCCGCCGGCCTAACCCAACAATGAAAGCGGCCGGAATTGGTACGTGGGCTGCGCGGAACGAGTGACTACAACAATGAAAACGGCCCAAATCATACATAAAAAGTATCCGCATCTCTCGCCCCATTGACAACCAGGCACTCGGTTGTTTATCATGAGATTAAGATAATGTTTCATAAGGGAGTCAAGCCATGAACGATAATAAAACCATTGTGTTGCATGATTTATTGGTACTTGAAGAGATGGCTTCAGGTATGAGTGATTACCTCGACCATGATGCTCTTGACTGGACCATACCTCGCGTCAATATGCCTAAATTAACAATTGGTGGATATTTAATGCGCCAGGATCGCTTAACGATTTTGAGGCACCTTTTTGGACCTATAGAATTAGAGCGATTAGATCATGCAATAAACACTTTCAACGCTGCACTTAACGAAAGAATTGTGCGCTTTGAAGTGCGTGCTCACCAGGAGCTGCATAAACGAATTCGGGAATGGATGAGTCATATGCGGGAGCTAAGCGCCGACACCTTTTCACAAGTCAACTATTTTGCGGGAATCGCTGACACAAGAGTGGTCATTAGTTTATTGATCGAAAAATTAAGAAACGATCCATTTAAACTGGAAAAAGGCATTGTTTCCCAGGTAGCGGCTCTGGATAGAAATCTGCAATCACGGGTAGAAAAACACCCTTTTATTTGGGAGGCTGTGTGGGAGCCTGCTTACCCTGCCGAAAAATATTGGTGGTTATATAGTTGTCTCAAAAAGGTCAACGTGCATCAGGTTTGAAACATCATTCGGTCTAAGCAGGACGTTCTAATTTCAATTGACTCATTTTGCGGTTTCAATAACCGTTCCTTCATCCGCGTCAACCGGCAAACCTGCCGACTTCATAATCCGAAGGGCATTCGTTGTCGGACATGGACCAGGATAAAGACGATAATCAAATACCATTTTGCCATCGACCACGTCGTCTCGAAAATGTGCATTATGTATTGCCTGGTTAGTCTCAGCCAGTTGAACCAGGACTAAATCATGGGTTGCAATCGCCCCTGTTCCATATCCTCCAACTAACGCTTTAACGAAAGATCGGCTGCCAATTAAACGTTCCCGATTGTTGGTCCCTCTGAAAATCTCATCTATTAAGAAGAACAATGGATGAGCATGGGGCTTCTGCAACTCATCAAGGATGATTTTTAGCCGCCGTACCTCGGCATAAAAAAACGAAAAACCATCCGCCAGAGAATCCACAATTCTTATGGAGGCCGCGATCCGAAAGGGAAGTAACTTGAATGAGTCGGCTAATACAGGTCCGCCGGCTTGGGCTAAACAAATATTGATTCCGATGGTGCGCAAGAATGTGCTTTTGCCTGACATGTTAGAGCCGCTGATGATTAACACTTCTCCCAGGCTGCCCATCAAAAAATCATTCGTAATCCGGTCATTGGTGTTTATCAGAGGGTGTCCCATTTGCTTTGCTTCAATCGGCCGTTTCTCTTCCATCCGCGATTTTCTTTTAAGATCCAAATCAGTTAAGAATTCAGCAAAAGTCGCTTCCGGGTAAATGGTTCCAAAATTGGCTAATCCCCAATAAGCTTCTAATTCATACCAAAGATTAAGCCAATCCGATACGAAAACAGCCAATTCTTGCTTTAGCTTTCCAAGCCCAAAACTTAAAAAAATGTCCCAGGGGACAATAGCGTTAAGGAGAAAGGCAATGATAGGGTTAATTCCTAATCCGGCCGCACTTAATAGGCGATTGACGCGCGCCAAATACATTGATGGCCGACCTTCTTTGCGCCGGATTGGCTGAAGAAGTTCCTCCAGGGCTGGATAGCTCGAAAACGAACGACTTTCCAATAATGCAAAAACTGAAGATAGCTGCTGTAGTCTATCCTTTAAATAAGCAGTATGGTGGAAAATAGGCCCTATTTTTTGCATATTCATGATGGTAACCAGACCATATAACAGCCAGGAAGCGATCCAGATCGGAGGCCAATTAAAAAGTAAGGTACCGGCTAATAAACCAATATTTATCGGAACCAGGATGAGCAGAATAATCAAAGCACGACGTAACGAGAGGAGGTCATCCGGTTGTTTCAGCCAATCAAGCAAACCGGCAGCAGACCATTGCATTTTAGTTTTTTGCTCGTTTTGATCAATAGTCGTTTTGTTCCTGGTCTCCCCTTCTCCTAAATTCCCGGCTAATACGGAGTTTAAGGTTAAACGGTCACGTAGACTTGTTAGCTGCATTAACGCTTCAACAACCGGCCGTCGCCTTACACTTAAGTCAGGATTCGGTTCAGTTTCTAACAACCAATCACAAAGCTTTTGGCTCCCTTCCCTGGTAACGGAAACATCAATTAAATGCAAAAGTGAGCGACGGCCAACCAAATTAAGATCTAGCGCAAACGGATGATTCTCCTGTACCTGGCAGGATTCCCCCAACGGAATTTGTTGCCAGTCGAGCATCATTCTTGCTCTTTGTTCTATCTTTAGCTGTAGTAACAATTGGTGTTGCTTAATGCTCCATTCGACCTGCCGGTGCCGGCGAACAAATAGAATAAAAGGGATTAGCAGAAAAAAACTGACCACAGCCCAAGGCAATGCTCCCCGGGTGAAAAATACGGCAGAACCTACCAGGAATATCAGCGCAAAACTGGCCAGTCGCCATTGAGAAAGCCGGCTTGCTTTTTGGTTTAAAGCGCCTACCCGTCGGTTGAGACGCTCGATCTGAGAAGAAAGTGCTCGTAACCGGCGGGGGCGGCGGTCACTGCTCATAAGTTTGTCTCTAACAACAAACCCAACTTCGTCGTTGCCGCGCGTAGCTCACCCCACATACCAGGCTTAATGACCACCGCCAGCTCGCCTAAACTTTCGCCAATGTAATCCCGTGTCCGCGGATTATTTCGCAGGGTTTCTAGAATGGCCTCATCATTCACGCGTAAGACGATTACGGACTCCAGGATGGCTTCAACTCCTTTTTCGTGCCAGCGAGTGATGGCTCGATGCACGCTTTTGGGGAGCGGCCGTTCGCCGGCTTGAGACAAAAATTTCAAGATACGCTCAAGTTTAATCCCTTGCTGATTAGCCTGCTCAAGCGCATGGGGGGTCAATTGGTATAAATATGGTTTGCCTGAAGCAACAGGTCTGGCCTCACTTATACGAGCCACCTGAAATCTGTTGTATCTCGTTGCATTTTGAGGGACGACAATTCGGCCATCAGGCTCCACAATAATGGGTGAAGGTTTCTCCTCCTCACCCGGTTCTTTTCCGCTAAGCAAGGCCATGGCGCGTTGGGTAAGCCTGTACGCTGCCTTGTTCCAATCATCCAAATAAGCTAGTTCCGTCATCCCCAGCCAGTACAAAGGATATTGAATGAGAAAACGAATGAGACGACCTTCTACCTGGCCCCAGGAATCAAAACCGGCAAGATACTCCTGCGCCCCTGTCTCCTTGATGTACCAGGTATCATAATTGCCATCCGGCCGTTGGAAATCCGGATTTACTGCCTTGATGGCTTCCACCAGTTCAGATATTCTGTACCAATTGGCATTGTGTGGCATGGCATCCAAAAGAGCAGTGCGGGCCAATATGGGATCATTATGCCAATTCTCTCCCTCACAGCGCAGACCTGGTGTGTGGCAAAGATCATTCCACTCACTGTTACTCCAGGTATCTCCCAATGAACATAGTTGGGCATTTCGACCTTTTTTCAACCATCCAATTGCCGAGCGAGTCGGCCGCAGCGAACCATTTTCTCTCCGAACCAAAGACATCTCATTAGCTAGTGTCAGTAAAAGAGAACGGCGTTCCGGGTCTGGGTTGAGCAGGAATTTTTCAAATTCTATTGGGTCTTTTGATTCTCCGGACAACCCCATCGTTATTGTCATTAAAGCGGTAAGATCGTCCACGGCCGTTACATCCGCCTGTTGCCAGGTTTCCGGCGGGGATTTCAATGGCCTTAGAATATGGTCTTCTTCCTCATCAACTGTGGCAATGACTTCCACCTGCGGAAAATTAGCCATGATTTCTGTTGGTAAAAAATAAAATTCCAAAACCCCTTCGGCTGTTTCATCAAACGCCCGGTAAAGAAATCCGCGATACCATAACGCTTCCGTTGGGCTGACAGGCTCCATCCAGGGTTCTTCGCGCTCCATGCGACCCGGCCCCATCAGCCGCACTTCCCCATGATTCCGACTAAAGATATTGACCGGGATACGGCCGTCTTGAGCTACCAGATCATTAATTGCATCAGCTTCTTCAGGAGGTAGGAAAAGCAGCTCCTTTTGCATATCCACCTGGGAAAGGACATCAGTTAACATCTTGACTGACTCCTTTTTATCAGCACCGGAGAGATCCAGTTCCCACCATTCACCAATGACCCGTAACGTTATTAAATCATGTTCCGTTAAAGCTTGTTCTAATGAACGCATGAAATCTCCGGATCGAAGTTATCCATCGTTGACAGCCACCTTAATTGCTGCCGGGATACTGCTCACCTGCAAATAGCGTACACCATCGTCGGGTTGGGCAAATACCTCACCATCAATATGAATGGGTAGGGGTCTTTCACAGGAAATTTCAATCGTCTCACTTTTACGCATGGAAACAACCGATAAATTAATGTGGGTACCCTTGACTGCGGAATTAAGCAACATTAAGGCGCGCAGTCGCCCAATTGGCCAGACCGTACAGGTGTCGATCAAATTATCATTAAACTTAGCATCAGGTGTCAACATAAATCCTCCGCCATGCCGGGTCCCATTTCCAAAAGTTACAAACAAAGCATCATGATCAACGCTTTCATCGTCAAATCGCATGCGAAAATGAAACGGCTGGAAATCCAGAATTAATGTTTTCAGGACGCCCCAAAAATATTTTGCAAATCCGTGCAGTTTGGTAACTTCCTCAACTCTGATAACCACATTGGCGTCGAACCCAACACCCAAATTGTTATTGAACAATCGAAATTTACCCCGATCATCTTTAATAGCCCCCAAATCCACAACCTTTGTACATCCACCAAATATTATATCGAGAGATTTGGGCACATCGTTGGGAATACCTAACCCATAGGCAAAATCATTGCCGGAACCGATCGGTATAATACCAAGATTTACCTTGCTGCGGCCGTTTTGAACCAATCCATTCACCACTTCATGAATGGTGCCATCACCACCGGCCGCAGCCACCAGGTCATATCCATTTTCAGCAGCCTTACGCGAAAGCTCTGTGGCATGGCCGCTGTCTTCAGTCACAATAAGCTCAAGATATCCCCGCTTTTTCCCTTCTTCTTCTATTAACTCTTTCTTCTGTATTCCGTGCCCTACATCAGCAGAAGGATTCAGAATGACTAACACTCGCATGAATACCCCGAAAATTTGCGAACTCGTTGAGATTAACTCCTGAGCGCCCAAATCGTGCCATTATACCTGAATATTATTACATGCTCATTGTTGATTGAAGGTGTGGGTCCCAATTATTTTTCCTTGGACGTCTTTGAAAATCCAGGGTCCTTGATTTACAATATATCTCTATCATCACAAAGTCACCTAAGGAGATCACCAATGGCATCCCTTTTAGAAAAAACACAAACATTGATCCAGGCCAATTTACACGACATGGTTGACCGGGCTTTGGAAGCCAACTCTGTCGCCGTGATGAAACAGTACATTAGAGACGCTGAAAACAACCTGGATCAACTTGAAGATGCAACCGCAACCGTAGGCGGTGAGGTCCGAACCCTGGAGCGCAAATATAAAGAATTTAAGAAGAAGGGTGATAAGTTAGACCGCAACATCGATATGCTGCTCATGCAGGGTAAAACGGACCTGGCCGGCGCTGCCCAAAGCGAGTTAAACTCTACTCGACGCATGCAGGAACAGTATCATGAGCAGTGGGTTCGCCAGCAGCGAGAATATGAATCCTTAAAAAATGCCCGGCTTAAACTCGAAGCAAAATTGGTTACCATTCGCCAGGAACAAAAAGAAATGGAAGCCCTGTTGCAATTGGCCAAATCGAAAGAAATTACCGTCAAAACAATGAAGAGCCTGGATGATCTGATGGGAGTTGGCGACGGGGATATTGCCCGCATGAGCGAATCAATTCAACGACGTTTAGACAAAGCATCAGCGTACAGTGAAATGTATGCCGGCAGCCTGGACAGCCAGATGGATGATGTTCTGGGCAAATCTGAGATTGATTTACAATTGGAAGAACGCAAACGCCGCTTAGGTTTGAGCGAACCGGCAAGCGAAGTGGTTGAAGAAGAAACCAAAGAAGAATCAGCAAGCTCGTAGCATTGCTTTTTCTAAAAAAGTCTAGTAGTCCGACAATGTTTTTGTAATGTTCGTTGTAGCGACCTTAGCTGTCTGACCGCTAAAGCGGTCACTACAAACCATCCAAGTGAGAAGCATCTCAGTATTAGACAAATAAATCAATTCCGTGGCTGGAGATAAAGAAAAGACTTTACGGGAAAGAGTCCAAAAGGCGCTTATTCAGGAAGCCATTGTGCGGCCTGAAAGTGCCATCGTCATCTCTATCACCCTGTTGTTAGCCATATTTGCCCCTCAGATTGGATTTTTAGAGTTCATCCCTTTCTGGGTTTGGCTGATTGGGGGATTGATCGCTGAGGGCATTCTCGTATTCAGCAGTTGGTCCGATCCGGAATTCGGCCGCCAGGTGGCCGCCAAAGAACTACGCCGCGAATTTCACCCCGAAAAATTAGAAGACCCCCGTTTGCAAAGCCGGGTCAACGAGGCGCTTGATTATCGCAGCCGAATTGAAAAAGTCATCATTGAGCAAGATGATTCCATGCTGCGCGATGAACTTGATCAAACGGCGACCCAAATAGATGATTGGCTGGAACATATTTACAGCCTGGCCCAAAGAATCGATCGCTACCAAAGAGAGCGCGACATTTTGGAAAGGGATCGTGATCGGACAGCCGCGCGCGTCCGGGCACTTCAAACCCAGCTTAAATCCGAAGAAAATCCGGCCATAAAAGCCCAGATTGAGTCCACTCTAAGCAGTAAAGAGCGCCAATTAGCCACTCTTGACAAATTAGAAGACACAATTCAACGGGCGGAACTGCAACTGGAAAGCTCTCACACTTTTCTGGGAACCATATATTCCCAGACGTTGTTGGTGGATGCGAAGGATATTGACAGCGGCCGTTCCCGCCGTCTTCGCCAGGAAATTTCTGATGAAGTTGATGAACTGCAAGACATGCTCCTGGCTATGGACGAAGTTTACGCCCCACAAACGCTTTCCTGACTGCTAAATTAATCGAAATCCTAGATGAACGTTTGATACATGTGTGGCAACAAGTCCCCCTCCTCGTTTGTCAATTTATTGTCCCTTTGATAGGATTGCATGTTAGCTTATTACTGAATCGGAGAAAATAACAGCTATGAAGGTGCTGCTAAAAGAAGACGTAGACAACTTAGGGTATGCTGGTGAGGTATATGATGTCGCCGACGGTTACGGTCGAAACTATCTTATTCCTCAAGGAATGGCCGTGAAAGCCAGCCCTAATGTGATGAAACAAGCCGAGGCTTGGCGCAAGAAAGCGGAAGCCCGGCGCGCTGAGCTACGCGCGGAACATGAAGAACTATCGGCCAGGATTGAAGAAACAAAACTCGTATTCACGGCCCGCGCTGGTGACACGGGTAAACTATATGGTTCTATCACGACATCACAAGTGACGGACGCCTTAAATGAAACGTTAGGCACAGATATTGACCGCCGCAAAGTAGGGATTGAGCCGCTCCGCCAACTAGGTGAACATCAAGTCATTGTTAGATTGAGTGCTGATTTCCAGCCTCATGTTACCGTTCGCATCGAATCAGAAGATGGACAGATAATTACTGCTGACGAGACTGAAGAAGTTGAACTGGAAATTTTAGAAGAAGTTGTCGAAGAAGATGTGGTAGATGAGTCAGAGGAACCACCTGATGAAGATTCCGAAAACTCAGACGAGGTCAGCGAATAGCTGGCCAGTCAAATTTTCCTGGTAACCATACCAGGTCAACATCTTGAAGTGCGGATTTTTCTGAACCACACTTTATAAAATGGACGAACTCGGTCATATTCTCCGTGAAGCGCGAGAAACCAAGGGGCTAACACTTGAAGAAGCCCAAGAGGTGACGCGCATTAACGCCACCTATTTGGAGGCCATGGAAACTGGGGAATATTCCGTTTTACCAACCCCCGTGCATGCTCGGGGGTTTTTGCGAAATTATGCCCGGTTCCTCGATCTCGATCCCCAACCGCTCCTGGAACGATACCGGCACAGCCAGAGTTACCAGCCGGCTCCGGTCGTAAACCACCAGAATGGGTCCATTTCTGAGGATACCCCTCTTCCTTCGCGCGAAGATCAACCCTTTTTTGATCCGGTCAATGTAGAAGTGGATGTCGGATCGCGGCGCGATCCGGAATCGGCCGTGCGCCTGATCATCATTGCAGCTCTAATTATCGCTGTCGCCCTGGTGACGAACCGCTTCTTACCGTTAATAATGAACAACGAGGATGGAAGTGAGGCCCTTACAGAGAGTATTAATGGTGTCGTTGAAGAGGTCATCAATAACGGTGGATCGGAACCGGCAGATACGACCGAAGGTGAGGAAGATCCTAACCTATCAACCGCATTAGATAACACAGAAGTCATCACCTCAACCAGCCGTACTAACGAAGCGGCCGTTATCCTGCCCACACCTTCCCCAACACGACCTTCTTTACCAGCGACCATGGAACAAATCAATCTCATGCTTGAGATCACCGAGCGTACCTGGCTTGAAGCAACCATTGATAGTGAAGTTCAATTTTCAGGAATCGCCCGCCCTGGGGATACCTTTGAGTGGACAGCCGAGGAGGAAGCAACCCTCCTAACCGGAAACGCCATTGGCATTTTTGTCACTGTAAACGACATACCATTAGGCCGTTTTGGCGACCGTGGCCAAAACAAAGAAGAAACCTGGCAGACCTCTCAATAATCACCAACTTGGACCAAAAAACAACTTATATGAGCAAACAAAAGCAAAAAAAGCAGTTTTTTATGCTCAGCCTTGGCTGTAGCAAAAACACAGTAGATTCAGAAAGCATGGCCTCATTACTTAGCAAAGCCGGCTTTAGGGGAGTAGGTAACGCTGACGATGCTGCCGTGCTTATCGTCAACACCTGTGGATTCATCGAAAGTGCTCGCCAGGAATCGATCGCCGCCCTTGCTGAATTAGCGGAAAAGAAAGGACCAAACCAAATGTTGATCGCCGCCGGGTGCATGGCCCAACGTTATGGCGAAGAAGTCGTTCAATGGGTACCAGGTGTAGATGGTGTGATTGGCACCCGGCGCTGGATGGATATCGTGCCCTTCATTCGCCGCCTGCGCCGCCGCAAGCATCCTAAACCTTTATACCACCTGCCGGAAGCGGCAACAACTGTTGGAAAAGATGAGCGCGGCGTTCTTCGAGCCTCCCTTCAGGGACGCAGTGCTTACCTAAAAATCGCCGACGGTTGCCGCCGTCCATGCGCCTTTTGCGCGATCCCGCAGATCAAGGGCACACTGGTTAGCCGTCCCCCGGAAGCGATATTAGCCGAAGTACGCCGGTTACAAGAAGCGCAGGTTCAAGAACTTGTTATTATTTCTCAAGATAGCACAGATTATGGCCACGATTTAGGGCTTAAAAATGGTTTGAGCACCTTGCTTAAGGAAATCAATCAAGCAACCCCGGACATTCCCTGGGTGCGCATCATGTACGCTTATCCCGGATATGTTACGGATGAGTTGATTGAAACAATGGCTATGACGGACCAAATCGTCAACTATTTAGACATTCCTTTACAGCATGGGCATCGAGAAACACTCAAACGCATGCGCCGCCCGGCCAACATTGATTGGGTGTATAAAACAATTGAAAAACTGCGTAAGGCTATGCCCGATATCGCCATCCGCACAACTTTTATTGTTGGTTATCCAGGCGAAACGGATGAGGAATTTGCCAGCCTGAAACAGTTTGTCCAGGATCTGCAGTTTGATCGGGTTGGAGTCTTTACCTATTCGTTTGAAGCTTCCACCCCCTCATCAACCATATCCTGGCAGGTCCCGGAAGAAGTGAAGGAAGCCAGATTAGAAGAATTAATGGCCCTGCAACAGCCCATTTCACTGGCCAAGAACCAGGCTTTGGTAGGTAAAACTTTGCCTATTTTGGTCGAAGGTATTGGCGATGGCGTCAGTGTAGGCCGCACCTACCGCGATGCACCTGAAATTGATGGTCTTGTCGTCGTTCCTGGCGAGCTGCCCGTCGGTGAATATGTTCCCATAGATATCAGTGGGGCAATGGTCTATGATTTAACGGGAACGCCGGCCGGAATAAAAGCTCCCATTTCGGTGCAAAATTTTTCGTTGGACACAATACCAATCCAACAAATCAGTGGATAACGTATGTTAAAGTCCCGCTTTGAGTGGTCCATCCTGATCGTTATCGTCGTTTTGTTAGGAACAGCCTGGATTTTTGATTCAAGGGAATCAGGGGTTGAGCCACAAAATTTTTTGTTGACGGAGGCCCCTATTGTTGGCCATCTGGCACCCGATTTCACGGGTGTAACGCCTGAAGGCATCTCCTACTCATTAAGCGATTTTGTGGACTATGAAAATGGAGACGGCTGGCCTGTCGTCCTCAATTTCTGGGCTTCCTGGTGTGGGCCATGCCGAATTGAAGTTCCTCATTTTGAAAAAGTCAGTTTAGAATATGCTGGACAGGCTGCCATATTAGGTATCAACCAGGCTGAATCACAAGAAACGATCACTCGATTTGCCCAGAGCACCAACATTTCATACCCTTTAATCGTTGACGAGGATATGACGATCAATCGCGAATATAACGTGACCAATTTACCCACCACGATCTTTGTCGATGGGAATGGTATCGTCCGCGAAGTGTTCGTCGGTACGATGAATCAGGCAGTTTTAGAAGATAAACTGAGCGGATTGTTGCCATAAATGATTCCTGCATTCAATGTTGGACCTTTCGTTCTGCCAACGGCCGCGCTCATCTATATCATCGGCGCCTGGCTATGCCTGACCCTGGCCGAAAGGACAGCAACATGGCTGCAACTTGATCCGGAGCATATGTCAGGGTTGGTTACTACGGGTTTAATCGCTGGGGTCATTGGCGCCCGGTTAACCTTCGTTGCCACTTATTGGTCATCCTATCAAGACAATTTACTAGGTATCATCTGGCCCATTAACTCCGGATTCAATTCCCTTGCCGGTCTATTTTTCGGGAGCGCAGGCATGTTCTTTTACGGTCGTTATAAGCAGATGAATTTCTGGTTAACCCTTGATGCCTTAGCGCCAATTATTGTCACTGGTTTAATGATAGTGAGCCTGGCTGATTTTCTAGGAGGTCCTGGCTTTGGAACAGCAACCGATCTCCCTTGGGGAATCAATCAATTTGGCATACGCCGCCATCCGGTACAAATCTATGAAATCATCATTGGTATTATTGCTCTTTTCGCCTGGTTTTATCTGCGCAGACGGCGAATTTTCGATGGGCAACTGTTCCTGGCTACAACAGCAGTCTACTGTTTTGGCCGGCTTTTCATTGATGCCTTCCGCGCCAATGCCTGGCT
This sequence comes from Anaerolineae bacterium, assembly GCA_028277515.1. Next base: position 58,933 of record JANQGC010000091.1, on the reverse strand, counting down.
TTCCTCAAGCGGCTGGCATATTTTGCAAATACTATTCCTTTTAATAACACTCTCCTGCCTTATTGTATTGGCAATTGGCACGCGACCGGCCGATCAAATAATCGAGCAATAAGATCCTCAAACTTAGCGATTTTTCCAAAATACCAAATTTCTGAACCAGAAATCAATCCTTTTTCATAGATAGGTTTTGATCTCGATTATTTTCTTCTTAGGAACTTGCCAAGTGGCACTTAAGACGGTACTATGCACGCCTAAAATTTTTATTTGACCACAAAATGAATACAATGTTACAAAAATCATTGCACAGAAATTTGACAACTTTTCACTTGAGAATTGGACAAAAACCATAAAATAAAAGTTGTCAAATTTTAGGAAACACAATAATGAAGAAGGGTGGGAAAAATGTTTGAAGTAAATGGAGAATATGAGAATCGTAAAGGGAAATACACGGTATTATCCATTGATAGCCCCATTATGAACGTCCGCTACGAAGATGGGACTTATGCCGACTTGAGAATGAACATTCAAGAACGTATCTGGGAGAATATTATCGCTGAGCGTGAGGCAGTGGCCTCAAAATCGGCCGCCAAAAGAAAACGCAAGAGTGTTGGAACCTTATCAACGACCAATCATTACATTAAAGTCGTCAATATTCCCCCTGGGGAAGAGTTGGGTTTCCCTGGTTGGGAAGAACGGGTTGTCATGACGACCAAAAAAGAAGCTCAAGCAATTAAGAAAGGTGACCGGTTAATTTATTATGCTCTTGAAGCTGAAACATTTTTTGCCGTTGCCACCGTAACAGGGGAGGGTTTCACTGCTGATCCTAAAAAATATACATACACCGTTGATATTGCAAAGGCTAATTTCTTCCCGATCGACATCGATACAGAAACCGGAACCCTTGAAAACGGATTGCCATTGGACAGCATTGAGTTAGAAAGCAGCCCAAACTTTCCAGAAGAAAATGTTGGTTCAGAAGCGTTTTGTTCCATCAATGAGGATGATTTCGAACTTCTTTCAGAAGCATTGGCTGAGTTAAGCGAGGAAGATTTGGATGAAGATATAATAGATGACGATCTTGATGAAGAAGAGGATGAATAATTTACAATGGCTCAAGAATATATATTAGTCAGCGTCGCCTGGCCTTATGCTAATTCAGACATTCACCAGGGAAATGTGACCGGATCTTACCTTCCGGCTGACATTTTTGCCCGCTACCATCGGTTGCAGGGCAATTATGTTCTCATGGTTTCCGGCTCTGATAGTCATGGCACTCCAGTCACAGTCAAAGCTGATGAGCTTGGGAAAACTGCACAGGAAGTTTTTGAACATTACCACGAACGATTTTTAGAGTTATTTCAAAAATTAGGATTAAGTTATGATCTTTTTACCCATACGGACACGGAAAACCACCATAAGGTTTCCCAGGACCTCTTCTTAAGCCTGTTAGAAAATGAATACCTCTATCGCAAAATCACCCCTCAAATGTACTCTCCGGCCACCGGGCGTTTTCTGCCAGACCGTTATGTGGAAGGCACTTGTCCGGTCTGTGGCTATAACCGCGCCCGTGGCGACCAATGTGATAATTGCAACACACTTTTTGAGAGCGCAGCAGAGTTAATTGAGCCACGCAGCAAGACCGATGATACGGCACTGGAACTACGCGACACGGAGCATTTTTTCCTCGATCTGCCCGCCCTGGCCGAGGATGGCCTTTCGGATTGGCTGCATAGCGAAGATAAGGCTCATTGGCGTCCGCAGGTCATTAAATTCGCCCGAAATTTTGTCGACCAAGGGCTGATCGGCCGTGCCGTAACTCGCGATATGGATTGGGGCATTGATGTTCCGGTCGCTGGATTTGAAGGCAAAGTCCTCTACGTCTGGTTTGAAGCGGTCATTGGTTATTTATCCGCATCCATAGAATGGGCCAAAAACCAGGGTCAGCCTGATGCCTGGCGCAACTGGTGGCAAAATCCAGATGCTCGTGCCGTTTATTTTATCGGCAAAGACAATATCCCCTTCCATGCAATTTTTTGGCCGGCTCAATTGTTAGGCGCCAAAGGGCTTTATGCGGATGATCCACAAGCAAATCTCAACCTGCCATATGATGTGCCGGCCAATGAATTTATGAATATGGAAGGTCGCAAGATTAGCGGCAGCTTGAACTGGGGTGTCTGGATGTTGGACGCCTTAGAGCGTTACGATCCGGATCCTCTCCGTTATTATTTGACCGCCGTTATGCCTGAATCCCGTGATTCGGATTGGAGTTGGAAAGGGTTTGTGGAACGGAACAATTCCGAACTGGTTGCCAATTGGGGCAATCTGGTCAACCGCGTACTCAATATGACCAAACGTTACTTCAAAGGTGTGGTCCCCGACCCAGGGCATTTAACCGCTAAGGATGTTGAATTGCTGAAGGACATAGACGAGGGCTTACAATCGACCGGTAACCTCTATGACACCACCTCTTTCCGCGCTGCCCTACAGGAATGTCTGCGCCTTTCCACTTTGGTCAACCAGTATTTGGAGGAAACCAGCCCTTGGTCGATTGCTAAAAATGATTTGGAAGCGGCGGGACGTTCATTGAACACCGCTTTACAAGCCATTAATGGACTCAAGATAATGTGGGCACCTATTTTACCCTTTAGCTGTCAGAAACTGCACGAACTATTGGGCGAAGAAGGCACCTTGTTTGGTGAACAACTCATTGAGAGTTACCGGGAAGAAAATAAATCGCATATCGCCTTAGCCTATAATGATGAATCGGCCGTAGGCACCTGGTCTCGCATTGAAATACCAACAGGTCGCCAGCTTCCAAAACCAAAACCACTCTTCAAGCGCCTCGAAGAATCAGTGGCCGAAGAAGAAATCGCTCGCTTAGGATCACCTATAAATGAGTGACGACAAGAAAATCATCTACTCCATGATTGAGGTGGGCAAGATCGTTCCGCCCAATCAATACATTCTTCGCGACATATCGCTGTCTTATTTCTATGGGGCTAAAATAGGTGTATTGGGCCTCAACGGTGCTGGAAAAAGCACCCTGCTTAAAATCATGGCCGGCATTGACCAGGATTACCTGGGAGAAACAGTGCTGGCACCAGGATATACTATCGGCTACCTGGAACAAGAACCCCGGTTAGACGAAAGCAAATTCGTACGGGAGATCGTTGAAGAGGGAGTGCAGGAAATCGTTGATGCGTTGGAGCAATTTGACGAAATCAACATGAAGTTTTCTGAACCTCTCTCTCCGGATGAACTGGACCAATTAATCGAAGATCAGGGACAACTCCAGGATAAGCTAGACCATATGAACGCCTGGGATTTAGACAGCCGCTTAGATTTAGCTATGGATGCGCTGCGCTGCCCGCCAGGAGAGACGCCTGTTTCGATTCTGTCCGGGGGTGAAAGGAGGCGTGTAGCTCTCGTTCGCTTACTACTGAAAGCCCCCGATATTCTCTTGCTTGACGAGCCGACGAACCACCTGGATGCCGAATCTGTTGCCTGGCTGGAAAGGCACTTGAAAACATATCCAGGTACGGTTATAGCTGTCACTCATGACCGGTATTTTCTGGATAATGTGGCCGGATGGATCCTGGAATTAGACCGGGGCAGGGGCATTCCCTGGAAAGGGAATTATTCTTCCTGGTTGGCACAGAAACAACAACGATTGGACCAGGAGAAGAAACAAGAAGACGCTCGACTGCGGACACTACAACGAGAGTTGGAGTGGGTACAGATGACCCCAAAAGGACAGCGGGCAAAATCCAAAGCACGTGTTAATGCCTATAAGCAGCTTCTTGATGAAGGGCGTCAGAAATCTATTGAGGAGTTGGAGATCTATATTCCTCCTGGACCGCGATTGGGTGATATCGTCGTTCGTTCTGAGCATGTTTCCAAGGGGTATGGCGATCACTTATTGGTAGAAGATATGAACTTTGATGTTCCTGCCGGGGCAATCGTGGGGATCATTGGGGCAAACGGTGCCGGAAAAACCACTTTATTCCGCATGATTGTCAGGAAGGAAGAACCTGATCAAGGGCAATTGCGCGTGGGAGACTCGGTTCAATTGGCTTACGTCGACCAGAGCCGGGACTCCTTGTCTCCTGACAACACCGTCTGGCAGGAGATTTCTGATGGTGAGGAAAGCCTGATGTTGGGGGAGAGAAAAGTTAACTCACGTGCGTATGTCGGCCGTTTCAATTTCACCGGGTCCGACCAGCAAAAGAAGGTATCTACTCTCTCTGGCGGCGAAAGAAACCGCGTTCATTTAGCCAAAATGCTCAAATCAGGGGCAAATCTGCTGCTTCTGGATGAGCCGACAAATGATCTGGATGTCAATACGCTGCGCGCATTAGAAGAAGCATTAGATCATTTTGGCGGATCGGCCATTATCATCTCCCATGATCGCTGGTTTTTAGATCGTGTTGCCACGCATATATTAGCCTTTGAAGGAGACAGCCAAACGATTTGGTATCCAGGTAATTACAGCGAATATGAGGAGGATAGACAGAGGCGACTTGGTGCGCAGGCCGACCGGCCGCACCGGATAACCTATCGACGTCTTCGCCGTGACTAATAAAAAAACCCCGGGAAATTCCGGGGTCGATTTATTTCAGTTGGGGTAAATTCGCACCCGGCGCCTGTTTCCTTCGCCCGTGCTCTCAGTCCTCACTTCATCAGATTCGCGTAATGCCATGTGGATGATCCGTCGCTCATAAGCCGGCATCGCCTCCAAGGTAACTGGAGAGCCACGTTTGACCGCCTTATTGGCCATTCTTTCTGCTAGACGAGAAAGCGCCTGTTCGCGTCGCTGCCGATAACCCTCTACATCGATCACAAAAGTCGCTCGCTGGCGCAGTTTATGTCCAACCATTAATCGCGAAATATATTGTAGAGAGTCGAGTGTCTCTCCACGTGACCCTATCAAAACACCCAGATCATCGCCATTAATGTTCACAAGGGGCAGTTTTTTACCCGTCAATTCATCAGTTTCGGTCTCTTGCAATTCAATGGTAGCGTTCACTTCCATCAAACCTAACAATTGGTCAATGACATCTCTTGCCATTTCAGCTTCTGCTTCAGTATTGCTCTCTGTGACAGGCGTCTCATCTGTCTCTTTAGATTGAGAAGGAATTTCCAGCTCAATATCCTCTTTGACAGCCGGCGGCTTTTCAATGGTCACCTCGACCGGTTTATCTGTGGTTTTGGTTTTCTCAATCGTAGGTTTAGGTTCCTTTGGTTTTGGAGATAGTCGGACAACAGCATCACGGCCACCAATACCTAAAATAGCTCTACGTCCTTCATCAAGGATTTCGATATTTACCTGGTTTCTCTTAAGCCTAAGTTTCTTTAAACCGGCAGAAACAGCTTCCTCTACGCTGGCACCGCTTACTTCTATTTCCTGATTCATAATCTTTTTGCTCTTTTATTAGCGTCTGGCTGACCTTCGCTTACGTTTTGATCGCGGCTTTGATCGTTTAGCCGGCGGCTTTGATGACTTTTCCGATCCCCCAGTCGAGTTTCCTCCGGAGATCGCAGAAGACTCTGCGGCAACGCCCTCAGCAATTGCTTTGTCAGCGCTACTTGGCGGTGGCAAAACTGTCTTCTTCTCTTTTTCAGCTTCTTCTTCTCGTTTGGTTACGTATCGTGTGTAATACCCTTGTCCGATACCAATAATATTTGCCAAAATAAAATAGATCGACAAGCCGGAGGGAAAAGATAATGAGAAAAATCCAAACATCAAGGGCATTGTTGTTTGCATGGATTTGGTCATAGCGGCCGCCGGGTTATCATCCTGCCCTTTCTTTTTGGGATCTTTTTTCGGCTGTGGGGTCAATATTTTTTGTTGTGCCCACATCGTGGCAAATACCAGGACGGGCAAAACGAAAAACGGATCCGGCTGGCCAAGGTTCAGCCACAGAAACTTATTAGCCACAGGCAGCAGTGGCGTCAAATCAATGAAACCATATACTCGTTGGGTTAATTCAAATAGGGATTGTGGCGTAGACCCCAATGTGAGAATAATGGCCCGGTAAAGGCCAAATAGAATAGGCATTTGAATAAGCAGTGGCAAACAACCTGTCAAGCTTTCAGTCGGGTTATATCCAATTTTCTTGAACTCTTCCTGCATCCGCTGCGGGTTATCTTTATATTTCTTTTGGATAGCTTGAATCTGCGGCTGCATTTCCTGCGTTTTCTGCATCGACTTCTGCTGTCGAACATTTAATGGCAGGGTGAGCAGACGAATAACAATGGTGAATACAGCAATTGCTAAAACGTAATTATTGCCCAATAGATCATAGAACAACAGGAGGGCGTTGATCATTGGGTCTACGATGAAAGTATCAAACATAGTTTATCACTTGTCCTGAGCGTAAACTCAACAGTTAGCCGACATTACGACTCTACCGGCGGGGCTATGCTCCATAATTGGCCACCAGTCTGGCGATCAAAAGCCATTAAGATCGCCTCTTCACTTTGTAAGGCTACAATTATAGCATCATCTACAATAACAGGAGTTGTAAATAAGGGAGCCGGGGTTGGGGTTGTCCAAAGTTCGCGCCCGTCTTCAACAGCAAAAGCCCTTAATGCGCCCAGTGGAACCTCTCTGGACTCACCCTCAGATGCCACATAAACGATTTCATCGGCGACAATGGGATTGGTTTGGGCAGCGCCTGGCGTCCTCTGCTGCCAAATCTTTTCTCCAGTAATCGCATCAACGGCGAATACATTGCCGTCAATATCGGCAAAATATACGGTTCCATCCGCATAACCTGGCGAACCCCAAACCCAATTCTCGGCTGGAGCTGCCCACACTTCATCACCCGTGGCAATATCAATTGCATGCACCTCACGATCAAAATCGGAGACGTACACAAAATCTTCATTTAAAACAGGTCCGGAGGCAATAGCTCCGGCGAAAGACGTTTGCCAGAGGAGTTCTCCCGTTTCGGCATCCAATGCATATAAAGAACGATCCATTGATGAAACAAAAAGGATGCCATCCTTATAAGCAGGTTGACCCCAAATGCTATGGTCAGCCTCGAATACCCAATTCTCTGCGCCACTACTTGCGTTTAAGGAAACGACAAAATTATCGGCCGTCCCTATGTATAAATCATCGCCAACTTGCAGAGGTGGCGCGACAATTTTATCATTGGCCTGTTCCGAATTAATCCATAATTCTTGCGGCGTACCTCCGTTGTTCGTATCTTCAACCGCATAAATAGACACCGTCACATTAGGAGATAAAAAGCCCCCGGCTGCCCCATAATCGCCAAAAACCACGCGTTCTTCCTGGACCGAAGGCGCAGCAAAAAACAATACAGAAGGGTTGGGTTCAGCAGGATAAGACCAGGCCAGTTCCTGTGAATCAACAAAGTAAGCGGAAACAGTGCTGCCATTGGCTAAATACACTTTCTCTCCATCCGTAGAAAGTCCTGGCCAACTTTGATTTTCAGTTTGAACACCACAAGCTGTAAGAAATAATGCAGTAACGAGTAGAATAAATAAAACAGGTCGTCTTAACGACCAATGATTAGAAAACAACGAAACCTCCGTCAAGGAACCGGATCATGACCACCCGGATGAAATGGATGGCAGCGCCCAATACGTTTAAGAGCCATCCACCCTCCTTTCAGAAAACCATATTTTTCAACTGACTCATATCCATAATGAGAGCAGCTTGGTGTAAATCTACAGCTTGGGGGAGATAAAGGGGAAATAAACTTTCGATAAAACCGAATAATAACTAAAAGAATATTCTTTGGGATTTCAACGACGAAATGAATGATTTCCTTCATAGTCGCCTTCCCTTCTAGCTGTTCATTCATGATCTTGATTTAATCGCAAAATCTTCGCCCAGATCAGCAGATCTCGAATAGCGTTAGTTGCCTCAGTCAAGGACGATGTGGCGGTCGCTTCACGGGCAATAAAAATTCCATCCCAACCGGGCTGGACATTTTCCATTTGCAAGCGTAATGCTTCACGCATCATCCGTTTAGCCCTATTGCGCTTAACTGCTGAACCAACACGCCGGCTGGCAACGAAAGCAAACCGCGAAGGGGGGCAATCAATCATCACACCATTTTCGACAAACTGTTGCCCACCTTGAGATGAAGGTGTCACCAAAAAAATCGCTAGAGAGTGTTTGAAACGACGACCACTGCGCCGTACCCTCTGAACATCGGAGCGATGCCGTAAACGATGTTGTTTTGGAAGCATTAATATTCATCTCAAATGCTTGACCTATTTACCTCCGCCAAACCGGCGAACAGATCGATAAGCAGTCGCGGAAGTACCTTTCCAGTTAATACGCTTCACATGATTGTTCATACTGACGCTCAACTGGCTGCGTCCCTTCTTGCGCCGATTTTTCAACACCCGTCGGCCGCCCTTGGTTTTCATTCGGGCGCGAAAGCCATGCACCCGTTTTCGGCGGCGAATTTTTGGTTGATATGTTCTCTTAGGCATGTATGATACTCCTAAAAAAACCAGGGCATACAGCCCTGGAAATAAATCTTATGAGAACGTGGGCCAATTGGTCAAAAACGACTAATCAGCACCTACCCTCACTGTAAATACGAATTGCAATTCAAAAAGTTGTGCTCAACAGATGAACGACATTGAATTATAGCTTATCGGGTAAAGTGTGGTCAAATGGCTACAAGTATTCTAACTTTTTGGCGGCGTACGTTAATTCTTCTCGAAACTGCGGATGTGCAATGTGGATCAACGCTCTGGCTCGTTCGCGAATTGTCTTGCCATGAAGTTTAGCCACTCCATATTCAGTGACGACGTAATGAACGTCGTTTCTAGTGGTTACAACCCCCGATCCTTCATAGAGAGTTGGCACAATTCGGCTGACACTATCACCTTTAGCCGTTGACAGAAAAGCGACAATTGGCAGCCCTCCTTTCGATCTTCCAGCCCCGCGAATAAAATCAACTTGTCCGCCAACGCCACTATATAATCGCGACCCAATTGAATCAGCATTGACCTGGCCTGTTAAATCTATTTGCAGTGCGGAGTTAATAGCAACCATCTTTTCATTCTGGGCAATATTGAACGGATCATTAACATAGTCGGTCGGATGCATTTCAATTAAAGGATTGTTATCTACAAAATTATACAGACGTTTACTACCAAAAAGAAAACCGGACACAATTTTTCCGGGATGAAATGATTTTCGGCCACAACTTATGACTCCGGCCTCAACCATATCAATGACGCCATCAGAAAATAATTCTGTATGGATACCCAGATCGCGATGGTTACCCAAATTATTGAGAACCGCATCGGGGATATTGCCAATGCCGAGTTGCAATGTTGCTCCGTTGGGAATCATTTCTGCTATATGCTGGCCAACTTGCAAATGAAGATCGGAGGTTCCGCCAGCAGGCACTTCAGGTAATGGATAATCAACCTCAACGATGTGTGAAAGCCGGCTGACATGAATGAAACTATCGCCAAATGTACGGGGCATTTGATGGTTTATTTCAGCAATGACGATGCGTGCTTCTTCGGCTGCCGGTTTTGTGGTACCAATCTCCACACCGAAGCTGCAAAATCCGTGCTCATCAGGAGGAGTAACGGAGATGAGAGCAGCATCCAGGGGCAAAGTACCATCACGAAAAAGGGAGGGGATTTCAGACAAAAATATGGGTGTGAAATCCGCTCGGCCTTGCTGCACCGCTTTTCTTACATTCCTGCCGATAAATAAGGCATTGACACGAAAAGAATCGCTGTGTTCCGGGTCCACATAAGGAGCATCAGCAAATGTCAAAATATGGGTAATCTCAACATTGCGTACATCGCCAGCGCGTCGGGTGAGTCCGGCAACTAAAACTTTGGGAACACCCGCTCCGCCTCCCAAATATATCCTGTCATGGGATTTAATAGCTCCGAGCGCCGTATCCACATCGGTTACCTTGCTCTTATAGATAGATTGCCAACTCATTCGGCACCTCCCCAATTTAAACGATTGCCCTGCACTTTTTCCCTGGCCGCCTCGATCTGTGGGTGAGATTTTTTACCTTGATATAAGTTAACGCCGTGGGCGAATCCCGGCTCTTGATTTAACATACCGATTAACCCAATCTGTCCGATCAATTTTAAATATGGAAGCAATGCATTTGTTAATCCGTAGCTGGTCGTGCGGGCTACCGCTGCCGGTGCATTAGGCACACAGTAATGAACAACTTCTTCAGCAACATATATGGGATCCATCAGTGTTGTCGGCCGGCTTGTTTCTACACACCCGCCATCGTCAATTGAAAAGTCAATGATAACCGATCCTGGTCGCATGCTTCGTACCATTCCCCTGGAAACCATCTGTTCGGTCCGCCTACCCGGCTGCTGAATCGCGCCAATAAATACATCGGTGAATTGGGTTATGCGTTCAAGATTCGTTCGCGTGGCCATCATAGTAGTAATGCGCCCATCCAAAAGGGCATCGAGTCTGACCAAGGGACTCATCTTTTTATCTAAAACAATGACTTGTGCGCCAATTCCTAAAAAGGCGCGGGCTGCATTGCTGCCCAAAATCCCGGCGCCAAGAATCGTTACTGAGCCGCGCGTTACGCCTGGTATTCCACTCAACAAGGTGCCTCTACCACCGTTTATATTCATGAGTAATTGACCGGCAATTATCGGTGACAAGCGGCCTACAACTTCACTCATGGGCAATAATATCGGGAAAAAGCCGTTTTTATCTTGAATCATTTCATGGGCAATCGCGGTTATATTCTGTTCGACCAACGCTTCATGTAAATCAAGCGAAGCCGATTGCAAATGTAAAAAGGAAAAAATTGTTTGACTGGGACGAAAGTGTTTGTATTCCTCTTCGACAGGACGAGCTACTTTGACGACGATATCCGATCGACCGTATGCCTCTGCTGTCGAATAAACAATTTTGCCCCCAGCCTTTTCATATTCTTCATCCGCAAAGCCTGCTCCTTTGCCGGCCTCCTTTTGTACGTACACCGTATGACCAGCCCGCACCAGGCCCCTAACACCGCCCGGTGTTAAGCCAACCCTGGCTTCGCTTTGAAAAGTCCGTAATTCTTTAGGAACACCAAACTCCATTGACCTATCCTCACTTTTACCGCGAATGCTCTCACGGCAATGGTTTGTATTTTACTCTTAGTTTAATGATTGTTTGCTTGCAAAACAGTGAAGAATGTAACCTTTCAGCCTGACATCTATCACATTGCAGCATTTTCCTTGCCAATTTGATCCATTTTCTGGTTATTTTCATTTTTTATCTAAGTAAATATCCTAGAACAGAGTGGGTAATCAAAAATACAGAATCGATTAACTTAATTAACTTTTACGATCATTATAGTGAATTATATTAACTATTCCTGACAAATCATGACATTCTACGCAAAACAATATGTCTTTTGTCACTGTAGTTTCGGGCAAAAATTTGGCATACTGAAATTGAGTCAATTTTATCAGTTTCCATACTGTTGCACGTTGACAATATGGGGCTTATGGGGTTGGGATCGCTACAAGACAGCTTGATTCCCACAACTTAATCTTGTTTCCCAGGTCCACTAGCTTTTTTTAATGGTGAGCCAGTACCCCATTCGTCTCAGAATTTACAAACCACTATTTTCCAATTTCATTAGATGGAGGAACCTCGTATGGCAAGTGGAAGTATCATAATCAATGAACAGCGCTGTAAAGGATGCCAACTTTGCATGCCGGCCTGCCCCCCTGGGGTAATCAGTCTATCCGACAGCTTGAATTCGCATGGGTATCGGCCGGCCACCTATATCGATCCCAATCATCTTTGTACCGGCTGTGCCCTTTGTGCCACTGTATGTCCTGATATGGCGATTATCGTTTTCCGCGATCTCCCAATAAAAAAGGCGCGGCTCGAAATGATGGAGGTTGCTTGATATGGCCAAAGAAATGATTAAAGGTAATGTCGCTTTTGCTGAAGCGGCCGTTCGTGCCGGGTGTGAGGCTTACTTCGGCTATCCAATTACGCCCCAGACAGAAATTTTAGAGCACATGTCACACAGGATGCTCGAATTAGACCGTGTATTTCTCCAGGCTGAGAGTGAAGTCGCCGCGATTAACATGGTTTATGGGGCCGCATCTGCCGGAGCTAGAGCGATGACTTCATCCAGCAGTCCTGGAATCAGTCTGATGCAGGAAGGTTTTAGCTATATTGCTGCTTCAGATGTACCGGTAGTTATCGTTGATGTGATGCGTGGCGGGCCAGGACTAGGCAATATCCAACCCAGCCAGGCGGATTACAATCAGGTGACCAAATCCGCAGGGCATGGGGACTTTCGTCCGCTAGTTCTAGCGCCATCAACTGTTCAAGAAGCAATCGACTTAACCGTATTGGCATTCGATTTGGCAGAAAAATACAGAACAATTGTCTTTGTCCTTGCTGATGGAGCCATTGGCCAAATGATGGAGCCGGCCGAGTTGCCGCCAATGCGCGAAGTCAACAGAAATCGACCGTCATGGGCTATAACCGGCGCAGTTGATCGCCAGCCAAATCTGATCTCATCGATTCATCTTGGCGCTGAAAAATTAGAATCATACAACCAGACATTACAGACCAAACTACAGAACATCCAGAAAAACAATGAAGTTCGATACGAACTGCACAAAACGGATGATGCGGATATCATCCTGGTTGCATTTGGCACCTCCGGTCGGGTCGCCAAGTCGGCCGTTAGAAAAGCGCGAGAAAAAGGCATTCGCGCCGGCTTATTACGTCCCATTTCCCTTTGGCCATTCCCCAACGAACAGCTAAGCAAACTCGCCAAACAGGCCCGCAGCTTCTTAGTCGTGGAAATGAACGCCGGGCAAATGGTTCACGATGTCCGCGAGACGGTTGGAAAGCAATTGCCGGTCCAATTTTACGGCCGTATGGGAGGTTCTATCCCGATGCCGGATGAGATTGTCAACCAGATCAGATTGTTACAAGAAAAAATAATGGCCAGTAAGATGGAGGGCAGCAATGGACACATTCGTTAAAGAGAGAGTGGAACAAATAACCTACCAACCGCCGCAGGCTCTGACTGATGTTTATACACATTATTGTCCAGGTTGCACCCATGGCGTGGCACACCGCCTCATAGCTGAGGTGATTGATGAACTGGGCATAATCGACCGCTCTATTTTGGTAGCATCTGTTGGTTGTTCCGTATTTTCATATAAGTACTTTGCGGTCGATTCTTGTGAAGCGGCACATGGACGGGCAGCAGCTATGGCCACGGGAATTAAGCGTGTCAACCCAGACAATATCGTCTTCACCTATCAAGGGGATGGGGATCTAGCCTCTATCGGTATCGCTGAGACCATTCACGCCGCCGCGCGGGGCGAACCAATCACGATCATCTTCCTCAACAATGCGATTTACGGCATGACCGGGGGGCAAATGGCGCCAACCAGCTTGATTGGCCAAAAGACCAATTCATCCCCATTCGGCAGGGATGTCAATCTCACCGGATATCCGATGCGCATGGCTGAAATGATAGCCGGCATAGACGGCACCGTATACAGCGTCCGGCGCAGTCTGCACGATGCACGGCATATCATTCAAGCTAAAAAGGCGATCAAAATCGCTTTTGAGGCCCAAACAAAAAATCTCGGCTTTAGCATCGTGGAATTGCTATCCACCTGTCCCACCAATTGGCATATGACGCCGCAGGATTCCTGTGAATGGGTCCGCGATCAATTGATCCCTTATTTCCCTCTGGGAGATTACAAAGTGATTCCGGAATTGGAGAGCCGGAAAAGACGCGGCCGATAAGTCAAATTAGCTGAAACTGAAGGAGAAAATCATGACAACTCCCTGGAACCACCGCTATGCATTAAGAATGCAAGGTATGAAAAGTTCGGTGATTCGCGAACTATTAAAACTCACGGAAAATCCGAAAATTATTTCATTTGCGGGGGGCTTACCTGCACCGGAAATCTTCCCCGTTGCCGCATTTGAAGAAGCGGCCGTCCGCGTACTGCGTGAATATGGTAGCAGAGCACTTCAATACAGCACGACGGAGGGTTATATGCCTCTCCGTCAATGGATTGTTGAATATATGGCCCAATATGGCATCAAGGCAGAAACTGAAAATGTGTTGATTACCAGCGGGTCACAGCAGGCTTTAGACCTCATTGGCAAAGTATTAATCAACCCAGGCGACCTCATCCTCACCGAAAAGCCAACCTATTTAGGCGCACTGCAAGCCTGGCGTGCTTACCAGGCTGAGTATACCTCTGTTCCTATTGATAATGATGGGCTGATGGTTGAACTTTTGGAGGAGGCTCTTTGTGGTGGACCAAAATTTATGTATATCCTGCCAAACTTCCAGAACCCCGGAGGCGTGACACTTTCGCTTGAACGCCGTCTAAAATTGATCGAAATCGCCGACAGGTATGGTGTTCCCATCATTGAAGATGACCCTTATGGCGAACTTCGATTTGAAGGAGAGCATATTCCCCCACTTGTTGTGTTGGATGCTCAAATGCACAAGAACCGGCAAAATTACAGCAATGGGCATGGATTCATGCAAGGTAACGTCATTTACACCAGTACATTTTCCAAAACATTAGCCCCTGGGCTGCGACTGGCCTGGATAGTCGCCCCAACCGATGTTGTAAGCCGCTGTGTCATGGCCAAACAAGGTATGGATTTGCATACCAGTACATTCATACAAATGACAGCTTATGAGCTATTGAAAGGTGACTTCTTAAAGGAACACGTAAAACTGATCCGTCAGGTTTATAGTTACCGGAGAGACATCATGCTGCAAGCCCTTGATCAATATTTTCCACCAGAGGTCCATTGGACACGGCCGAGGGGCGGTTTATTCCTTTGGGTCACCTTACCGCGAGAAATTGATGCCATCGATCTCATGGCTAAGGCCATTGAATATAAAGTGGCCTTTGTGCCCGGTTCTGCATTTAATCCCGACGGTACGGGTAACAATACATTCCGGCTTAATTTTTCAAACGCGCAGCCGGAAGATATCGAAATTGGGATCAGGCGTTTGGCGGATGTCTTGATTGCTGAATTGGGACAACATGATGAACCGCAATTAATATCGGCTTAATCGCAATATGAAGCCGGTTTTCGGAAGAACCGGCTTCTTTCAAACAAGTTTATAGGGGTATAATTATGGAAACATCAATTATTTTTTCAGGTTTTGGAGGACAGGGTGCCCTTTTTGCTGGACAACTCCTGGCATATGCTGCTATGGATCACGGCCGTCATGTAACCTGGTTTCCTTCCTATGGTCCGGAAATGCGCGGAGGAACAGCTCACTGCACAGTGATCATTTCAGACCAACCCATAGGGGCACCTGTTGTCAGTCGGCCAAATATTGCCCTGGTTTTTAACGGACCTTCGTTTGAAAAATATGAGCCATTGGTCCTGGAGGGCGGCCTGCTAGTAACCAACAGCTCTATCATCTCAGAACGGACGTTGCGCCACGACATTGAGCAAATTGACGTCCCTGCCAATAGCATTGCTGAGGAATTTGGTTTGGCAAAAATGATGAACATGGCCGTGTTAGGAGCTATGATTGGACGACGCCCCATCTTACCCTTAGAAGCAGTTGAACAATCCTTGCGGGACCATCTGCCTGACAAAATAGCACATCTGTTGGATAATAATTTACAAGTATTACGTAAAGGATTTGAAATCGGATCAAAAGTCACAATTTAGGTCGTTATGTTTGAAAAGATTCTTGTCCCTCTGGATGGATCAACTTTAGCAGAACAAGCGTTAGAACCGGCGTTGAAACTGGCCAGGTGGTCAAATGGCGAGATCATTTTGATCCGCGTGCCTGCTTACAGCAGCGCCGGTATTCCTTTAAGTCCAGAACATGAATATAGCTGGACCCAGGATCAACAGGCGCCTATGCATGGAGAATCGGCCGATTACCTGCGGGAAGTTAAACAAAGATTGAGCGCCTGGCCGTGCCCCATTCGTACCATCGTCGTCAGCGGTGACCGGGCGGGGGTCATCGTCGACATTGCTAATTCTGAACGTGTAGACTTAATTATCATGTCTACCCACGGCCGAACCGGACTTTCTCGGTGGATCCTCGGCAGTGTAACATCTCGCGTCTTGAGCAATGCCCCTTGTCCTGTGTTGATAGTCCATAAAGGGGAGTCAATAAATCACATCCTTATCACCTTAGATGGTTCTTTATTGGCCGAAAAAGCGATCAGGCCTGGTTTCGCTTTGGCCAATGCCTTCTCCTCAGAAGTCACTCTGCTGCGTGTTGTTTCCGATTCTGGGCTTGATGAAAACATCATCCCTGAAAATATTGAATTGCAAGATGATCAAACAATTGATGAACAAGTATTTAAACAAGCGGAAACATATTTACGGGACCTAATAAGAATTAACAAACTAGAAGGCTTGAAAGTCCAGAGCGCTGTTCTCAAAGGTCAAGTCCATGCCAAAATTTTGGATTTTGCTGGTGAAAATAAGGTAGATTTAATCAGCATGACGACCCATGGTCACTCTGGACTGCGCCGCTGGATATACGGCAGCGTGACTGAAAAGGTGCTGCATAGCACAGATTGCGCCGTACTTATCGTCCGTCCATGAAGATCCTTGCCTTCGTACAAAAGGAAAAGTAAAATCCGCTTAAATTTCCGCACCCGAACAACCAATTGTAGCCACCCCTTGAAAAAAGCAATCCGCAAACTCCTCATATTCATCTGGCGGCTTCTTGGAGTTCGGCCTGATTTAATATTTATTACATTACTGGTTAGTACCTGAAAACAGGAGTCAAAATGAGTTCCCCAAAAAGATTATTTCCCGTACCGTCCGACCTGGATATCGCCCAGGCAGCGACGGCTAAACCAATTATGGAAATTGCCGAACAGCTCGAGCTGGATCAAGACGATCTAATCCTGTATGGCAAATATAAAGCCAAGGTTAATCTTGATGTCATGCCTAAGATCGCCGACCGGCCACGAGGTAAGTATATCGATGTAACTGCAATTACTCCAACCCCACTTGGTGAGGGAAAAACCACCACAACCGTCGGTTTGGTTCAAGGCTTGGGCATTATCGGTAAAAAACCAATTGCCTGTATTCGCCAGCCAAGCATGGGTCCAACCTTCGGCATTAAAGGCGGAGCTGCCGGTGGCGGCTACAGCCAGGTCATACCAATGGAAGATTTTAATCTTCACCTGACTGGCGATATCCATGCTATCACAGCAGCACACAATTTAGTAAGCGCGGCCATTGACGCCCGAATTTTCCACGAAAGCCGTCTCAGTGATGCAAAATTAGCGGATATGGGTTTGGAAAGACTGGATATCGATCCATATAGCCTTACCTGGAACCGGATAATGGACGTCAATGACCGCTCTTTGC
Organism: Anaerolineae bacterium; assembly: GCA_028277515.1. Next base: position 41,562 of record JANQGC010000091.1, on the reverse strand, counting down.
GCAAGGTCATTACTGGTTTAGGTGGAAAATGGGACGGCCGTCCGCGTGAGACGGGATTTGATATCACCGTGGCCAGCGAAATTATGGCTATTCTGGCCCTGGTCAGCGGCCACGATTTCAAATCGGCATTAAAGGATTTACGCGAGCGACTCGGCCGTGTTGTGATTGGCAGCAGCAATTCCAGAAAACCAATCACCCTGGAAGATCTACAAGTCGCCGGCGCGGCAACTGTGCTTATGAAAGATGCGCTTCATCCAAATCTGATGCAGACCCTTGAAGGACAGCCCGCATTTGTTCATGCTGGCCCATTTGCCAACATCGCCCATGGAAATTCCTCCATTCTCGCCGACCAGGTAGCCATGCATCTTGGTGACTATATTGTCACAGAATCCGGATTCGGAGCCGACATTGGAATGGAAAAATTCTTTAATATAAAGTGCCGCTATTCTGGCCTCATTCCGGATACAGTCGTTTTGGTAGCAACCATTCGAGCGCTGAAAATGCATGGCGGTGGACCGCGTGTCGTTCCCGGAAGGCCATTAGATCAAGCATATAAAGAAGAAAATCTGGATCTGTTAGAAGCCGGCTTGGACAATTTGCGCGTCCACATAAAAAATGCCAGGCGATTTGGTATTCCAGTCGTGGTAGCAATCAATAAGTTCACCGAAGATACGGATGCGGAGATCGAGTTGATTCGCCAGGCGTCGATTGAGGCCGGCGCAGAAACCGCTGTCATGACCGACCATTGGACGAATGGTGGAGATGGTTCTGTAGAATTAGCAGAAGCTGTTGTCGCAGCCTGTGAAAAACCATCAGATTTCAAATTCCTTTACGATCTTGATCAATCAATTAAAGAAAAAATTGAAATAATCGCCAAGGATATTTACCAGGCCGGTGAAGTTGTCTATGAATCCCTGGCAGAACGCCAAATTAAGTCTTATGAAGCCAATGGCTTTGGCAATTTACCGATTTGCATGGCGAAGACCCACTTGAGCATTAGCCACGATCCATCCCTCAAAAACGCGCCATCCGGATATAAACTGACCGTTCGGGAAGCGCGCGCTTCAGTGGGCGCCGGGTTTATCTATCCATTGCTTGGTGAAATGCGCACAATGCCCGGCTTAGGAAGTAAACCGGCCTATATGAATGTGGATGTTGATGAAGACGGTCAGGTTGTCGGTCTGTTTTAAACATAAAGCATCGGCATCCAGGATTGAATTAACCAGATGAAAGGTTTTAGATAATAAGGTTTCTACAATTTTCAACGATGTAAAATTAAGGACTGGTTCAAAGGTATTTTTCCTGCCCTTTGAACCAGTTTTATAATAATGAAGAATCCCCTTATTTGTTTCAATCCATTACGAAATTTTTATGAACCAACGTCGATCGATACCGCTCAGCCAAAAGGCCTATCAGGAAATAAAACGAAAAATTATCACGCTTGAACTAGAACCGGGTTCTGTTTTGGATGAAGCAGAGTTGCAAGAGGCACTTGGGTTGGGTCGCACCCCGATTCGAGAGGCGCTGAAAAGACTCTCCCTGGAAAGTTTGGTGAGCATTGTGCCTCGGCGTGGCATGTTTGTCACCGATATTGGCATTAATGACTTGCAGCGCTTGCTAGAAGTACGCCTGGAACTTGAAACGCTTGCCGCCAGTTTGGCCGCTCAAAGGGGAACACTTAACCACTGGCAGGAAATGGATGAATTGATCATCGCACATAGCACCGTTGACATGAATGATAATGACGCATTTATCAGAATTGACGAAAGCTTCCATGAAATTATCTATGATGCGGCCGATAATCGTTTTTTACGAGATGCCCTCTCAGTTCTGCTATCCCTTAACGAGCGTCTTTGGTATCATTTTCTACCCGAAATTGGACATCTCCATATCTTGGCCGTCGATCATCAACTCATTCTGGAAAGCCTCAAATCTGGAGACGGCCGGCAAGCTGCTGAACGAATGGAAAAGCATATCAGAAGAGTACAGGAAAAATTGCAATTGATTATGCTTGGTAATACACTTCCTTGACCTGATTAACGGTCCCTTCAGAAAGAAATTCTATCAGTTATGAAGATCCGCACAATACGGCCTGATGAACAGAAAACCGTCAGAAACTTAATCTTGCAGGGGCTGGGTGAGCACTTTGAAACGATTAAACCTGAACTCAACCCTGATCTAGATGATATTACATCCAACTATATATTGGCGGGTCATTTATTCTTAGTTTGTGAGCATCAGGGCCAAATAATTGGCACCGGCGCGTTGGTTAATGAAGATAGCCAAACCGGGCGAATCGTTCGAGTGTCAGTTGCACCATCACACAGGCGACGAGGCATTGCACGTCAAATCACGCATCACTTAATTTCGCGCGCTCCACAGCAAGGATATAATCAGATCGTCGTTGAAACAAATGACGATTGGCATTCAGCCATTCGTCTATACCAAAATTGCGGATTTAGAGAATACGATCGCCGTAATGGAGAGATTCATTTCATCCTTAACTTGGACTCGAAGGACAATACCAGGTAGATTGATTTGCTACCCATTCAATGTCTTAGCGACGTGATCGACTAATCTCTCAGCAACGGCCATCTTGCTCATTAAAGGCATCTGTTCCACAATCCCGGCCGAACTCAATAATACAATCCGGTTTGTATCAACGGCAAAACCAGCCCCTTCAGAAAGAACATCATTGACAGCGATAAAATTGAGGCCCTTTCTTAAGAGCTTCTCCCGGCCATATTCAAAAGCATTATGCGTTTCTGCGGCAAATCCCAATGAGACGCGCGGGTATCCGGTTTTTTCTCGCTGGGAACGAACGGCCGTTAATACATCCAGAGTCGGTTCGAGACCGATCGCCAGCCCCCAATCCTCTGTTTGCGTTTTCTTAATCTTTTGATCAGACTGCGTTCCAGGGCGAAAATCGGCAACGGCCGCCACCATGAATAATGCATCCGCATCGCCAATCGCCTCCAGCGTCGCCTTCCCCATTTCCTCCGTCGTTTGCACAGAAATGAGATCGACCCCCAGAGGAATATCCTCACATACTGGTCCCGCAATCAAGGTCACCCGCGCGCCGGCATCCAGGGCTGCCTGGGCCACAGCTATTCCTTGTTTACCGGTGGAACGATTACTGATAAATCGAACAGGATCGAGGGCTTCTCTCGTTGGCCCGGTTGTAACAACCACGTGCTGGCCGGCTAAAGGTCCATTTTCAGCCAGCAAGAGACGCGTCCTGGCCACCAATTCGGCCGGCTCGCACATACGGCCGAGTCCCCTAAGCCCCGAAGCCATTCGCCCTTCCACAGGTCCTGCAATACGATAACCGAGATCCTTTAACCGGGATAAATTATTCTGCGTCACCCGGTTTTCAAACATTCCCCCATCCATAGCCGGCGCTAATAGAATCGGGCAGCGAGCCGCAAGCACAGTAACCGCAAGCAAATTATCTGCCAATCCATTCGCCAACTTGGCCATACTGTTGGCCGTAATCGGGGCGATGATCATTAAATCGGCCGTTTCACCTAATGTGATATGGCCCACATGCTCTCCCAAAGCCCACATATCGGTATAAACCGCCTGTCCCGTCACCGATCGGAAAGCCAGGGGAGTGACAAACCGCCTGGCTGACTCACTCATGATAGCGCTGACATTCGCCCCGGCCTGGGTTAACTTAGAAGCTAAATCAACCGACTTATAAGCGGCGATAGACCCGGTAACTCCCAGGACAATCTTTTTATCTTTAAGCAATGTAATTTTTTCCATAGTCTAAATATTGTATTACCTAAAATTTGGCTACTTTTATTAGACGGTTTTCGGCTATATATCAAGTAAAAGTTGTCAAATTTCTGTGTAAATGATTATTGTAACAGAGCACTAAGTTTAGAATTGGAACCCTTCTTGAGCAAATCAAGCGAAATATCTTCAATTTTGCTGACAATTCAGTTTCTGATTATCAATTCCCTCCTCTTATTCATTCACGTAATATTCACAGCCAATCTGCCACTTATTGCGTTAGAATAATTGCGATTAGAACATTTGTTCTCTGTGAGAGAGATAATTGCCATTATACGACCTGACCGAGATTAACACCCCTAAGATTGTCTTGCTGATCGGACCGCACGCCCAGCAGGAGGCAATGCTCAATTTTACGGCCGCTCTGGCTCTACGCGGGCCGGTACGTGTCCTGGACACGGGTAACCGCTTTAAACCTTACTACGTCAGCCGGGCCATTCGCCGCCAGACGCATCTGCTTGATGACACCCTGGACCGCATCCTGATCGCCCGCGCCTTCACCTGCTACCAGGTAATCGCCCTCTTGCAGCAGGCACCTACCGGGCCGCAGCCCACGCTGATTTTCGACCTGCCGGCCACCTTCTACGACGAATCCGTTTCCTACGTTGAGAGCTACCGCCTGCTGCAAATCGCCGTGCAGTCGTTGCAGCAGCTGCGTGGTGGGGGGCCAGTCATCATTAGTGCGCACGCCCTGCCCGATGGGAAACGGGCAGGATTGATGAAGCTGCTGCGGCAGACGGCCGATCTCATACTTATGTCCGAAGAAATCCCCACCACTACCCTGGAAAAACTGCTCTAACCATGGGACGTACCATACAGACTGCCAATCAGGTTATCCTTGAGGAACAGGCCGCCTTCTCCAACTTCCGTCGCGCTTTACGACGCGAAGACCAACGCCTCTTCGACACTCTGTTTGCCTCAGCTCGAAAACATACGGCGGCGATCAGCCAAGCCAGCCATGCCCTCCCGTTTGAAGCCATCCTACTAGCTATGCTATTAGAACAGGCGCGCGAGATCGAGCGTCTGCGGCGTCTGGTCGATGAATGAGATCAGCGGCTGGCTGCTCGATCTTTATGCCGGACAAACGGATCTCTCGTTGTGGATCATCGGCGACGATGGAGCGCGGCACCATCTACACCATGTCTTTCCAACCACTTTCTATGTCGCCGGACCCTTCCCCCATCTGCGTCAAGTGTGGCAGTTCGTGCGCCAACAACCCATCATCGCCGACCTGGCGCGGGTCACCCGCCGCGATCTCTTCTCCGGATCACTAAACTTGCTGGCCATCCAGGTGCCTAACCCAGCGCAGCAGCCCAAGCTACTTTATCAAATAATCAAACGTTTTCCCGAATTGGATTATTACGACACGGACATCCCCCTGAGCGTGCGCTACGCTGCCACATACAATCTCTTTCCCCTGGCCCGCTGCCGCATCTGGGTTGACGATGAAAACCAGGTGCGCGACATTGAAGCCCTGGACGATCCCTGGGACATCGAAACCAAGGTGGCCCCTTTAAAGATCGTGACCATTGAGCCGGACAGCGATCCGCAGCACAAGTCGCCGGTCATGGTCACCATACGGGGCAAAGGGGGTGATGTACATATCCCATTACGGCCGTTTCGCCACCTACTGTTGAGCATCAAGGCCAATCTAAAACGACGTGACCCCGATCTGCTGCTTACTCGCTGGGGTGACACCTGGCTCTTTCCTTTACTGGAAGAGGGTTGCAAACAGGAGGGGATCGGCTTCTTCAATCCCAACCGCGACCCAAGCCGCCAACCATTGCATTACCGTGAAAACAGCTATTTCACTTATGGTCAGGTCGTCTATCGCGGACGGCAAACCCACCTTTTTGGTCGCTGGCATATCGACCAGCGCAACGCCATGATGTACAGCGAATACGGTCTGCTAGGCGTCCTAGAACAAGCACGGGTGACCGGCATGTCCGTACAGGAGATGGCCCGCAAGTCACCCGGCGCGGGCGTGACGGCGCTGCAAATGCAGACTGCTCTACGCCAGGGCGTGCTTGTGCCGCACAACAAACAGCAAGTAGAGTCCTTCAAGACCGCCCATGAACTGATTCGCGCCGACCGTGGCGGCCTAGTTTACCAGCCGACGGTCGGCTTACATTATAATGTGGCCGAAATCGATTTCATCTCCTTGTATCCTGGATTGATGGTCCATTTCAACATCTCGCCGGAAACGGTCGGGATGGGTGGCGAAAATAGCAATCTGATCCCTGAAATCAATGTACCCGTAGACCAGAGCCGCGAGGGCTTGATTCCTGCCTCCTTACGGCCGTTACTGGCCAAGCGCATCGCTATCAAGGAGCAGTTGGCAGGCCTAGACAAGCGCGACGTGCGCTACCGCCCGCTCAAGGCACGCGTCGCCGGCTTGAAGTGGTTGCTGGTCGTCTGCTTTGGCTACCTGGGCTATAAAAACGCCCGTTTCGGCCGTATTGAGGGACACGAAGCAGTTACTGCCCATAGCCGTGATGTACTGCTTAGCTCCAAGGAAACGGCCGAAGACCTGGGATATCAGTTGCTGCACATGTATGTTGATGGCTTGTGGGTCAAGGGAGACAAGGGACAGATAACCAGGGAAGCGGCGCGCAAGCTGACGACAGCCATCGCCCAACGCACGAGCATGCCCATCGCCCTGGAAGGCATTTACCGCTGGATCGCCTTCCTGCCCTCGCGTCTGGACGAACGCGTGCCTGTGCCCAACCGTTACTTTGGCATCTTAGAAGATGGCAGCCTAAAAGTGCGAGGCATCGAACTACGCCGCCATGATACCGCCCCCTTCATCGCTGCTGCCCAGCGCCGCTCGCTAGAGTTACTGGCAGGGCTGTCCCCGGAAATACCCCCACAGGAAGGGCTGCCGGCATTGATTAGCCTCTGGCGCGACGTGGTGGCTCGTTTGCGTGAAGAGAAAATACCATTGGAGGATCTGCGGGTGTATCTGCGCGTCAGCCGTAAACTGGAAGCATATCGCAACCCGTCGCCTGCCGCACGCGCTCTGACCCAACTGGCCCGTGCGGGAAAGGAGCGCCGCCCCGGCCAGCGCATTGCTCTGCTCTTCACCCGTGGCGAACCGGGAGTGCATGCTTGGGACTTACCCGAACCGCCCGACCCGGCGTCCATCGACGTGGCTCATTATGAAGAGTTGCTGCTGCGTGCGGCGGATACGCTGCTGCGGCCGCTGGGCCTGTCCGAATCAATCAGCCGCAGCCAGATCTTGAGTAATGCCTATCAGCCGGAATTGCCTCTATTTACAGCGTAATTTACCTCTTGTTAATGTTCTAAATTATTTCACCTTTAAGCGATGATACATGATTGGAAATCGCGTCGTGGCTACAATTCGGACGATTGAAAAACCCTAAGCTTCGAGGCATTTCTGCCGCTGTTCCCTCAGTGAGTTATAATTATAGATTGTGAATAGTTACACAAAGGAGATCGATTCTTGTTCAAAGTGAATCGCCGCCAACGGTTTATTATAAAACTAATTGTCATTAACACGTTGTTATTGGCCTTGGCATTATTCTGGAATCTGCGGAATACGCAGGGAAATGTCAATATTGCAGTCGCTAAGGGCAAGCAAATGCTGGACATGAATGTTATGTCAGCCCCAGCTCTCGACGTCGAAAATATTGAAAACCTGACACGTTCCGCCATTGCTGATTCACTAGACAATGAATTAAATCTTGAATTTGTTAATGCTTTTCGCTTGAGCAGCGCTGAAGCACGCCCCTGGCAGGATGCCGGTTGTACGCACAACACCTGTGCCCATGTCACATTTTTTGACTATGAATTGGGTGGGACTGTAGAAGCAGTCGTCAATATTGAAAATGATAGCTTAGTCGCTCGCTGGGCAAACCCACAAGCCAGGCCGGCCGGCAGCACCCATGTGTTGCCTAAAGCAGTCACGATCGCTGCCCAAGATAGGGAGGTTCAAAAAGTTCTTGGCGACATCGGCTCGGCCGAACCGGCGATGGTTCCCATGTCTGGCTGGCTCGCAGACAGCAGTTGTCGCGACCAATGGTGTGTCGATCTGACTTTTCATGACCCAAATGGCAGTGGAAAAATATTTCATGTATTTGTGAACATGCAAGAAGAAAAGGTCGCCCGAACATTTTATACCAGAGGTCGCCCGGAACGCAGCGCCGCCGAGCCAATTGCCCAAAGGGATTCTTTCACAAACGGCTGTCATGAGCAGTATGGTTGGGAAGTGTGTTGGGAAATGACCGCTCATGACGGTCTGAATTTCATGGATGCTTCTTATGAAAATAAGACAATCTTCTCGTCGGCAAAAATTGGACAGGTTGAGGCATGGTATCCAAGTTGGCCTGGCGGCTACCGGGATGAAATCGGTTTCGCCGCTACCGTTCCTCCATTTGGAGACACAATCGTTGAAGATTTGGGGGATGGCTTTGAGGTAAAGCAACTGTTCACCGAGTTTACCCGTTGGCCGAACTGCATATGCTGTTACCGATATGAACAGAACATCCAGCTCTATGAAGACGGTCGTATGCAATTCGGTTTTGTCTCTCATGGACCCGGCTGTGATGATCTCTCCGTTTACCGGCCCTTTTGGCGGATCGATTTAGATCTTGATGGGCCGGAAAACGACCAGGTATGGTATTGGCAGGAATCCTCCTGGATTGAAGGTGTAGAGGAGTTTGAACGAACACCCCTTATCGATGATTTATCACCAGACGGCCGCAATTTAGCCACCTTTGACGGCGATTTACACTATCGCTGGTATATGGAGCCGACCGATCCATTAGGTCTTGACGAAGGCTATCTTTTCTTGCTGCAATATAACGAAAATGAGGGAGATGGACCTATTATCACCGGACCAGGTGACACTTACATGCCCCCACGACAATGGATTGATGGCGATCGGCTTTCCGGCCAGAACATCGTCCTCTGGCACGTGCCGCTCTTAAAAACAAAGAAAGGTGGACCTTATTGGTGCATGCCCGATCCGGAACCCAATTTTTCGCCCTGTGAAACCATTCTGCACGCCGTGCCCGATACAGAGCTTAGCCAACCAACCGAGGAGGAACTGGCGACCGCCGAACCAAGTCCAACGCCAACAATGCAACCCGATCAAACACCGGAGCCAACATCTACTCCAGCCCCAACCCCAACCGTTCGGCCGATTGAAGGGGATGAAGCGCAGGAAATCATTTTAAACGCGGGCTGCGGCTCCTGTCACCAAATCGGAGAATTGGGTGAGGGTCATAAAGTAGGACCCGATCTTAGCAATATTGGCAATGTTGCTGCGAGACGCCAGGCTGATTTATCGGCCGAGGCATACATTCGCCAGTCCATTATTGACCCTAACGCTTTCATCGCCCCGGAATGTCCAAATAGTCCATGTTTATCAAACATCATGCCTGATGACTATGCGAATCGGCTGAGCAGCCGTCAAATTGAGTTGGTGGTCATTTTTTTATTAGAGCAGCAAGAAACGTTGATTGAAACGACGGAACCGGCATTAACAGAAACCGTAGAAAGCGCACCTAAAGCTTTCCCCGCTCCTAAAAATGCCCGGCGACTAACCGTCGCCGATCAATTTTCATCGACCACAACCGTGCAGATCTTGCTTTTGAGCCTGGTATTCTTATTAAGTCTATTGCTATTTTTTAAGGGATCACCTGAGGAAGATAAACCTGATTAATAACGTTTTAACGGTACTTTTCTCGCAAAGCCCTTTCTACCTGGCGTTGGGCATCCCGTTTGGCGATATCAGACCGTTTATCACGTTGCGCCTTACCCCGAGCCAGGGCAACTTCAACTTTGGCCAAGCCGTTTTTTAAATACAGCTTCGTGGGCACAACCGTCAATCCCTTTTGGGCCAATGCTTCCAAAATTTTATTAATTTCACGGCGGTGTAAGAGCAGCTTTCTCGGCCGCGTTGATTCATGGTTTTCTCGATTACCGTGAACATAGGGTGCAATATTGGCGTCGATTAACCACAATTCACCTTCCCGTGCCTGCACGTAACTGCGCTGCAAGCTGACCTGGTGGGAGCGAACCGATTTGATTTCGGTGCCGGTGAGCACAAGGCCGGCCTCAAAGCGATCGAGCAGGTGATAATCAAATGATGCCCGGCGATTTTTACTTATAATTTTTATTCCAGAATTTTTCTTCAACTTATTCTCCGCCAGTTAAAAATTCGATGGCGCGCTGCAACTGGTTATCGTCTTCCCCACCCAAATCCCGGGGCGTCAACTCTTCAATATCAGGTTCAATGCCCTCTTCCCCAATGGAACGGTTATCAGGGGTAAACCAACGGGCAATGGTAACCCGCAGCTCAGAACCGTCGGATAGTGTATGCACCAGTTGAACTGATCCTTTACCGAAAGTTGTTTCGCCAATTAAAGTCCCCCTATCGGAATCTTGAACAGCCCCGGCAACGATTTCAGAGGCGCTTGCGCTTCCGCCATTTACCAGCACAACCAGTGGGATTTCTTCAGCGGTATCACCATCTTTGGATTCAAATGTTTTGTCGATATCCCCATTACTGTTCCGCTCATAAAGGATGACGCCCTCTCCTAAAAACATATCAGCCACAGCAACGGCTTGATCCAGGAAACCACCACCATTATCACGCAAATCGAGAATGAGTCCATCGGGATTTTCTTCTAGAAGCATATTCAAAGCATCCAGAAGGGATTGGTCAGCATTACGCGTGAAGCTTGTTAAGCGGACATAGGCTATTTGCTGGCCCCCCTCTTCAAACATCTCACTGATAACAACGGGCACCTCGAACACAGCTCGCTCGATTGTAAATTCAAGCGGTTCAACTTCGTCCTCACGGGCCACAGTTAATGAAACCATAGTTCCTTCTGGGCCTCGCACCATGAGCAGCACTTCATCAAAACCAAGTTCGACGACTGATTCCCCATCGACGGCAATAATCACATCTCCGGAAAGCAGCCCCGCCAAATCGGCCGGCTGGCCGTCAATTGGGCGGGTAATTTCGATTAACCCCTCATCGTTTTCCCGCACGAAAGCACCGATACCTGAGACGGAACCATCCAAATCTTGGCGCATGCGTTCCGCAACATCAGGTCGAATGAAGCGCGTATATTGATCATCCAACGTTTCCAGGGAACCGACTATGGCTCCATACAAGCGATTTTCATCCGCGGGCAGTTCACCATCGAATTCACCATCAATGAATCCCCATACTTCATTAAACACGGAAAAATCCAATTCTCCTGCACTTTCATCACCAACAGGAGAGAATAATTGCTCAGAAATGGGCACGGCCGTCTCTGCCAATACAGGGCTATCAGGTGGAATAATTTGATCGACGGCGGTCGCTTGGGGTTGCGGAGTAGTTGTCACGACAACGATAACCTCACGGGTCACCTCTTGAATCTCTGTAACCGTTTGTATGGTGTTCGTCGCTGCGGCTCTTGTGTTCACACTTGTCCGGCCAATCATGACACCACCCAAAAGGGCCAGAACAATCACAGCGATCAGCAATGCAACACCAACCAGCAGAATGATCTTATTCATTTGCGAACCGGCAGAGGGGGAGTTTCTACTATCCATACTCGCGGAAATTTATTTTCCTTCTTGAAGGTATTGAACAGCGCGGTTTAAGACTTCGTCCCGGCCATTATCAATGGCTTCTTGTGTAATCTCAACCAGAATATCCGGTGATATACCTTCGCCATCCAATTGGGTGCGGTTTGGTGTAAACCATCTTGCCGAAGTGACGTGGACAGAAGAGCCATCACTCAAGTCATAAACAAGCTGGACGGATCCCTTGCCAAACGTCGCTTCAGGACCAATCAAAACAGCCCGTTCTCTATCCTTTAAAGCGCCGGCAACAATCTCTGAAGCACTGGCAGAACCGCCATCGATCAAGACAACCAAAGGCGCTTCATCTTCCAACGTAGATGGGGTTGCTGTATAAGATTGTTCACCCTGATCGCGGCTTTGTTGAATTAAGACAATCCCACCGTCAAGGAAATGATCGGACACGTCTATCGCTGCGTCAAGTAATCCTCCACGATTTTGGCGCAGATCCAAAACGAACCTCTCTGCACCTTGTTCTCGTAAATCTTCAATAGCACCGGCTACTTCCTGGCCGCTTTCCCCGCTGAACCGGGAAAGTCGAATGTAACCAACCTTTTGATCCTCCTCCAGCAGGCGGTAAACAACCGATGGCAGCAAAATATCGCCCCGAACAACTGAAATTTCCACAACCTCTGTTTCACCTGGGTGAAGAACAGTCAAAACCACGGCCGATCCCTTTTCACCCTTTACCAAATCGGCAACATCAGCTACCGTCAATTCCGGTGTGATTGGCGTGCCATCCACAGCATGAAGTTCATCTCCGGCAAGAATCCCCGCAGCCTCAGCCGGATTGCCCGGGATTGGCTCTAAGATGATCGGGCCGCCATCTTCTGGGCGGGTCACATAAGCCCCAATACCGCCAAAAATACCTTCTAATTGTTCTCGTTCACGTTGCCGGGCCACGGGTTCAATAAAAACAGTATACGGATCATTAAGGGATTCCATAGAACCCCGGATGGCGGCATAAGTCCGCTGTTTTTCATCCGGTAGATCACCAATAAAGTTGCTTTCAATCCGGTCCCAGGCTTGCCAGAATATATCGAATTCTTCTTGAGCATAAGCAGAACCATTCCGTAAATCGATCATTTCATTAGCGAAATATCCGGCTATAAATGCGGCCAGGGCTAATAAAATTAACATTAAAACCGTTATACCGTTGCGTAAATTATTTGACATAAGGAGGGTTGCTCACAAAAAACCAGATGGCAAAACATACACCCTGCCGCCATCCGGCACGTTTTCAGGTTATGGATGTCCTTCGATTAATGCCATTCTAACACAGGTGTTCTGCGAGGCAATCTGCGATATAATCAACTATGTAAACGTTAATCGTAATGCGCAAAAAACGCCGCTTTGCCTCTTTTAGATTAACGGTAATAAATTTAAATGTGAATTTCATTTTTGAGGGCTTTTTCCCAAACAATTTATCTAAATCATGATCCGACTCTGGCGTTTTGGATGGATCCTATTTTTGCTTGTATTAGTCTTCCCTTTAGGAATACCACATGCAAATTTGGCCGCATACCAATCAGATAACGAAGCCCAAACATTACTGGACTCGATGAGCGTCGAGGAAAGGATCGGGCAGTTGTTTCTGGTAACTTTTCAAGGGGATTCCATCACCGAAGAAAGCGACATCCGCGACCTTATTATTGATTATAAAATCGGTGGGGTGTTTTTGCTCGCTGAAAATGACAATTTTTCGGGCTATGGGGACCCGCAAATCACGCCATTGCAAATAGCCCAGGTCACCAATGATTTACAAAATTTATCCCTGGCAGGTTTTACTAACCTGGTGCAGGATGAAGAACCCGACACCCTGCCCCAACCACCAACCATTCAAGGCCCCACGCTTGAAACAACAGGCATTCCCCTGCTGATTGCCTCTAACCACGATGGTAGTCCTTATGGCGACAATCGCATTCTATCTGGATTTACGGGTGTACCCACGAATATGGCTATTGGTGCCACGTGGCAGCCAGGTTATGCACAAGAGTTTGGCCGTATAGCCGGCCAGGAATTATCCACTGTGGGCATCAATATGCTCATCGGGCCATCGCTTGATGTGTTGGAAAATCCTAACCCCCAAAATCCGGCCGATCTTGGAACCCAAACGTTTGGTGGCGATCCGTATTGGGTAGGGCTAATGGGTCAGGCCTATACAACAGGTGTGCATGAGGGCAGCCAGGACCGTGTTGCCGTGATCGCCAAGCATTTCCCCGGAACCGGAAGCAGCGACCGGTCGACCAGCGAAGAAGTACCGACCGTTCAGAAATCGTTGGAACAATTGAAACAAATTGAGTTGGCCCCATTTATTGCGGTAACTGGCCAGGCGCCAGATGAAACGGCCGTTGTCGATGGTTTACTCACAACCCATATCCGCTATCAAGGCTTCCAGGGAAATATCCGCGCGACCACAGCCCCCGTAAGTTTTGATCCCCAGGCCCTTACCACTTTAATGGCTCTTCCTGAATTCGATTCCTGGCGGCAATCTGGCGGCATTATTGTATCCGATTCATTGGGTGCGCGCAGTGCAGCCCGTTTTTATGATGATACAGAACAGGAATTCCCTCATCGTTTAGTTGCCAAGGATGCCTTGCTCGCTGGGAATGACATATTGTATTTGTCTGAATTTGCACGGAATGGCGCACCTTTCAGCGAGGAAATTGATAACATAAAAGATACAATCGCCTGGTTTCGAGAAAAGTATAATACCGATCAATCATTCCAACAGCGGGTCGACGAAGCTGTGCTGCGTATCCTGGAATTAAAACTAGACCTGTATGATGACGACTTTTCTTCCGAAAATGTTCTCGTCGATACCTCCGTGGTCATGGATGAGGTCGGTCAGGGTGACTCAACTTTGTTTGATCTGGCTCAAGCCAGCACAACTTTAATTTCACCTAGCCTTGAGAATTTAGCGGAACAATTGCCCAGCCCTCCAGGACCGGGAGATAATATCGTCGTCTTTACAGACGTACGGGATGCCAGCCAATGCAGCGAATGTCCGCCTGAAACATTTGTCAGTGAAACAGCATTGGCAGAACGTATGGTTGCTCTCTATGGTCCGGAAGCAAGCGGGCAGCTCCAGCCCACACAAATTAGCAGTTTTTCTTTCACGGATTTGGGTGAATTTTTAGATGCGGGCAGCGGTCCCATATTTTTACCTACACCTGAAATCACACCTACATTAACCATTGAGGAACCGGCCGAAACTGCGACACCTTTCTTAACCCCTACCCCCCCGGCCGATTTTTTGGTGCAGGAAGCTTTAAGGGACGTCGATTGGATCCTTTTCGGCCAACTTGATAACAAAGAAGATACGCAGGCATTGAATCGCTTTCTTGCGGAAAGACCGGATATCATCAGCAACGCCAATATTATTGTTTTTGCCTTGGACGCACCCTATTATCTTGATACAACAGACATCAGTAAATTGACGGCTTATTATGGAATCTACAGTACGGTCGATCGTTTTATCGACACGGCCGTGCGTGCCTTATTTCAAGAAACACCTTTAGTTGGATCGCCGCCGGTTAGCATAAACGGAACCGGTTATAATTTATTTTCCCAAACCCAGCCCGATCCGCTCCAGATCATTGAACTCTTTATCGTTAGTGGGGAGGATATACAAGCGCCACCAAGCCAGGCGCCCCTTGACGCTGCAATAGGCGACACCCTACACCTACAAACCGGGATCATAGTGGATAAAAATGGCAACCCCGTACCCAATGGCACGATCGTACAGTTTATCCAGAGTGACCGCATTCAGGGAACAATCAATATTATCGCCGAGGTTCCAACCGAAGATGGCATGGCCAGGCTAGATTATGTTTTAGCGGCACAAACAGGCCCAGGCCAATTTCGGATTACTGCCCAATCAGGAGAAGCAGAAATCTCGCAAGAAGTTGATATTTCTATTGAAGATGAAGCCCAGGTGGCGATCATCGTCCCTACATCGATCCCAACCGCAACCCCCACACCAACAAATACTCCTGAACCCACGGCAACCCCTACAGCAACGCCAACTATCGCCCCTACGGCCACACCGGAACCACCGCCTGTCCCGCGAGAGCCGGGCATTCGAATTGGTTTATCTGAATTGGAAATGCTACTGACAATGTTTACAGGCTTAATTGTTGTCATTATCGGCACATTGTTCGTTGGACAAGATGATGAAGGTTTACAGGATCGAACAAGCCACACACTTTGGGCAGTAATTGGTGCCTTATTGTTTTACATTTATTTCATGCTGGGTTTGCCTGGTTCGACACTGCTTGAGAGTTTAGGCAATTGGTCAGCTCTTCTAACAACGCTGGCCGGAGGACTCGCCGGATGGTTTCTCTTCCGGGCTATTTACTCACCCCGCCTTTCATAATCTCTCTTTTTCACTATCTGCCCACTCTATTCGACGTTTATAAACAGAATGGGCGTATACAAAGACTCCCGCGCTCCAGGTTAAGGGAGCTTCTGATGCATACCAAAAACTCTTCAATGGATGGCCGTCCTCTCCATAAACCTCATGTACAACTCCATCCCGAACAATAACTCTATCCATCCTCTCCAGAAGCTCTTTGGCTTCCTCCAGCCTGCCCATCTGCACCAGGGCGACCACATGCCAACCACCCAACCACAACCAGGCAGCACTGGTATGATAATGCGCAATACCGCCCAGTCTATTTTCAATGGCAATATATTGCGAGCCATAAGGTTGGTCTGTTACCTGGGTCGGAACCGGATCAGCCATACGCATGCGCCTCATATTATCGAGAATCCTATGTCCCTGCGTCTCAGAAGCTAATTTCCAGGCTACAGCTAACAGGTTCCCGTCGCTGTTCAATAATTCAAACTGGCTGCTGGTGATGAAATATCCCAGGTCTTGACGCCAAAAATGATCGTTAATAGCTGCCTTCAACTGCATTGCCTCTTCACCGAATTTTCTCCCCTCATTATAATCACCATATTTTTCGGCGACGATGGCAAAGTCATGTAGAGCCTTCCAATAAAGCACGTTGGTATAAAGTACCTTGCCAACCCGACTTACGCTATCTGCCCAGTCCGTATAGGCACCTTGGTTTAATAGTCCTCCCTCACTGATGTCGTGATTTTTCAGCCAGTGTAAGCCCTTGATTAATTCCGCCTTGAAATGTTCAAAAAAAGACCGATCATCGACTTTTTGCAGATACAATAATGCAGCAATGACAATTAGAGCATTCCCGTCAAGAGAAACTGTGTTATGAGCCGTAATGTACTTTGGGCGGATGGGGGGATCAATCGGCTGCTGCCGGCCAAAGAGTGAAATCAAAAAACGGTCAAAAATATTCGTTGAATGAACTTTTACTGGAAATTGACCCGTTTCTGTCTGATTTATTAAAAACACTTCCAATGTCTCTCTCATTGCCCGCAGTTCATTTAATTCCATCAGTCCGAAACTGGCGAAGCTAAAATCTCTTGCCCAAGGTTCCCGAAAATTGCGCATGCCTGCACAAAGCACTGTTCTCCTTCTGCCATCAGGTAGGGTTCTTCTTTCGATACCGGCACGAAGATTGGCCGATGCGATTTGAATCGCCTTTTCTTGTTGTGAAAGATGGGCTTCAACCCGCCCTTCCTGCCTCGTTTTGACGATCGGGGGCAGGCCAAGTAATCGGCGCCAATAGGAGAGGATATACCAGCTAAAGGCGCCCATAATAAAGGCGCCAATTAAAGAAATGAGAGGAATCGGCCGTTTTGCCAAATTTTCAATCTTGCTCATATGGGGAAAGTCATGTTATGCAAATGAGAATATTTCAATGTAATACATCAGAAAACTAATACGTTCGGCCGCGTCCTCCAAGACGCTGCACATGTTCGGGGTCGTAACAGTCGCCAAAACGAGTCTTGGGAAGTTCAGCCTTTCGCGCCATTAGCTCCTCGTATTCGTCATCTTCGACCATAGCCACAATGCGCGCGATACTTGCTTCACCATCAACAAAACGCCAGGGAAAGCAGCCGACCTGAACCCGGCGGTTGACAACAAGGTCAATGTCCCCACCAACACACTCCGCATGAATGATACCTTTAGGGAACATCCATAAATGCATCATTTGGTACATATCTTGAGTGAACACCTCAGTTAATCCTTTACCAAACTTATCCTGGAAATATTGGTCACAATCTTCAGCCAAAGCGGGCATCCAATCTCTGATTTTAGTATTCATGGGATGATCGGCGCTGCCACAATCAACGCCAATCCATTTAATTTCTTTCTCCTCACACCACCGGGCAAAGCGCGCATCAGGTCCAGGGTGCATGACCATATACCGCACTTCATTACCATAAGGCTGATCCCATCCAAAATGATGATAACCAGTATGAATGATCAAAATATCCCCCTTGCGAACCTCCACTCGCTCTTCAATCATCTCCGGCGTATAAATATCGAAGTCGCCACAGCAATCGCTGAGGTCAACAATAGCCGCCTCACCCGCTAAAAAGTCAAAATCTAAACCGGCGATATCCTTGCCAGGGGTATAAAAATGAATCTCACCATCCAGGTGTGTACCGACATGATTACTGTGCGAAACCACCTGTCCATTGGCGCCATTGGGTGCCAATCTTTTGAAATATTTTACTTGTAGGGGTTCATAAGTTGGCCAGGGTGGGGTCCCTATACCCAGTGGAATCGTTAAATCAATAAATTTCATTTAGATCTCCTTACTTTTCATTTCGGTTTGCTTAGTTTATTACACTTTTCCAGGATCGTCTTTATTACATACCACATTAGCAAAACCGGTCAAATTGCTATAGCATATTTCACATTTATTTAGCATTGATCTAAATCTGTCATTTTTTAGACCAATGATAGGAGTTCACAATGACTTTGGCTCTGGAAGGGCTACGTGTTCTTGATTTAACACGCGTACTGGTAGGTCCATATACAACAATGATCCTCGCAGATCTCGGCGCGGAAGTAATTAAAATAGAAATGCCAGGGATGGGAGATGATGCGCGTGCATTTCCACCGCATATGAATAGTGAAAGTGCTTACTTCATGAGTCTGAATCGCAACAAGCGCAGTATGACCCTCAACCTGAAGGCAGAAATTGGGAAAGAGGTTTTCTTGCAAATGGTTGAAAAGGTTGACATCGTGGTCGAAAATTTCCGGCCGGGCACAATGGAACGATTAGGTCTTGATTATGAGACCCTTTTGAAAATCAATCCTCAATTAATTTACGCTGCCGCCTCCGGCTTTGGTCAAACCGGGCCATACAGCCGCCGTCCAGCCTATGATGCTATCGTTCAGGCGATGGGTGGAATCATGAGCATCACCGGACAAGCGAATGGGAAGCCTACCAGGGTCGGCTCCTCCATTGGCGATATTATTGCCGGTTTGTTCGCTGCCATCGGTATCTTAGCGGCCGTCACGCATCGCCAGAAAACAGGCCAGGGGCAACTGGTGGACGTATCTATGCTGGACTCTCAAGTGGCTATTTTGGAAAACGCAATAGCCAGGTACACGGCCGCCGGTGAAGTTCCAGGACCGATGGGCAACCGGCATCCGGCAATTACACCATTTGAACCGTTTGAAACGGCCGATGGTCAGCTCATGATCGCCGCCGGGAACAATATGCTATGGGCCAAACTTTGCAAATCCTTGGGACTAGACGAATTGATCAACGACCCACGATTCTTATCCAATACACAGAGGACGGAAAATCAGTCCCTCCTAAAACCATTGATATCAGACAAAACCCGTCAAAAAACTACAAACGAATGGCGAGAAATTTTGGACCTGGCGGGTGTACCAAATGGACCCATCAACTCCGTCGATCAAGTGATTGCAGATCCCCAGGTCATTGCGCGAGAAATGATTGTAGAAGTCGACCACCCAAAAGCCGGCAAGACATTTTTGCCTGGAATTCCCATCAAGCTAAGTGAGACCCCAGGAAATATTCGCCGGCCTGCCCCTCTTTTAGGTGAACATACCCATGAAATATTAGAGGTCACTTTCGGCTTTTCCCCGGAGCAAATTGCCGAGTTTGAAAAGGCGGATATTTTTTAGAACAGTCCTATGTTCAACTTTGACGATAGCGCTTGATGATATTGGGAATCAGGTAATCATCGAAAGCTCGATCAATATCATAATCCGGCTGCCATCCCAAATCTCGCTGAGCGGCTTTGTCATTCATCCCACCTGGCCAGCTATCAACAATGCGCTGCCTTCGTTCATCGGGTTGAAATGAAATCTCCGCATCGGGAAATGCTTGTTGGACTCTACTATGGAAATCGGCCGCGGAAAGACTGAAGCTGGTCACATTGTAAACCGCACGTCTTAGATTTTCGCGAGGGGCATCTGCCACCAACAGCAACGATTTTACCGCATCAGGCATAGCCATGAAGGGCAGGACGGTGTCTTCGCGTACGAAACAGGCATATGGTTTTCCTTGTGCTGCAGCATGCAACATCTCCGGTCCATAATCCGTAGTTCCACCAGAGGGGACGGTAAAAGCGCTGATTAAACCTGGGAAACGAAGGCTTCTGAAATCAAGCATCGTTGGCCTGCTTTCAGCCAATTGTAAGTAATGTTGCCCATAGTAATTGCCTAAAATCTCGCAGTACAGTTTATTACAGCCATACATTGTCGCCGGATAATTCCAGTCCCACTCACGAACATTCCGGTCGCGCGCTTTCGTTTCTAAATCAGGCATACCGTATGCAGCCACAGAACTGGGAAAAATAAATTTGACAGGGACTCCCCGCCTTTGGGTTTGATCGGCCATTAGCTGCAGCAAATTCAAAGTACCGTTCACATTCACTTGATGGGCAAGGTCGGGAGCAAATTCACATCGTGTTGATAATAATGCAGCCATATGAAACACCATATCAATCTGGTATTCCGTGACCAGGCGAGCGAACAGCTTTTGATCTAACACATCACCAATAATGTGTGTTGACATCCCTCTTAATTCATCCGGAAGGGGATTTAGATCAAGAGTAAGAAGCTGACTATTACCTTGTTCACCATAATACTGAATCAATGCCTGGCCAATTTCCCCGGCCGCTCCGGTAATCAATACAACTCTTTTACGCATATTTCTCCATAGATTTTTTGAAATATCATGAGTTTAGCATGTTTTCCATTTCCCGTAACCTGGCCTGTTGGTATACTGGCCTGCTTACTTGTACTCTATCATCAGGTTTTGTATGAAACAGCGCACTATTTTTTGGTTTTGGTTGCCCTTATTCGCCAGTTGGTTGTTAATGGCTTCAGAAGGGCCTTTTGTCAGCACTATCATCAATCGGTTACCAGATGAGGTTATCATGTTGGCGGCGCAAGGAATTGTCGTCAGTCTTTCCGTCACCATTGAAAGTCCCATCATCGCCTTGCTTTCTACCTCAACAGCCGTTGTTAAAGATCGACCATCCTTTTTACTCGTCCGGCGCTTTACCATCCATTGGACCATATTTTTAACGGCTGTCGCCGTGGCCCTCGCCTTCACTCCACTATTTGACTGGGTAATCGTTAAATTAATGCAGACCCCCCTGGAAGTCGCCCAATGGGTCAGGCTCGGCTTGCAAATTATGACATTGTGGACGGCAGCCATCGCCTGGAGGCGCTTTCTACAAGGTGTTTTGATTCATTTTGGCCAGACGCGAAAAGTGGCCTGGGGTACCGCTGTTCGCTTAATCTCCTCAGGTGGAACGGCCTTGATGTTGGCTTTTTACACTGATTTCGCCGGGGTAATTATTGGCAGCACGGCCCTCATGGCTGGTGTTATCGCCGAGGCAATTTACGCCACAATTGCTGTTCAACCTATACTAAACAACCAGCTCAGTCCTGAAAGCCCAATTTCCGAGGAAGAACCGCTGAGCTACAGCAAATTATTCTGGTTTCATTTACCCTTAGCTCTTACATCGCTGCTGGCCCTGCTAGCCCAGCCGATGGTCACCTTCAGCCTGGCCCGGCTGGACCAACCCACACTCTCACTGGCTGCCTGGCCGGTGCTATTTCAAATCACGCTGCTTTCACGGGCGGCGGCCTTTGCCTGGCCGGAAGTTGTTATTGCTCTCAGTAAGGGAATTAAAACATTCGAGCCTATTCGCCGCTTCACACTCATCCTGGTGGGCGTCTTAACTGCTTTCATGGCTATCTTCATCTTGACCCCTTTGTCAACGTTCTATATCTTTGTCATCCAAGATATGGAACCGCTCGTTGGAGATTTGACCCAATCCAGCCTGGCACTATTTCTGTTGTTCCCAGCTTTATCAATCCTGGTTTCTTGGCTGCGTGGATTATTGATTAAAGAGGGCGTCACCAGGGAAGTCAATTTGGGAATGGCCATTAACCTGGCTATGACGGCGCTTACTCTGACGATTGGGATCGTTTCGCAATCTCCGGGCTTGTCCACAGCAGCAATTGCCTTAAATGTGGCTGTCCTTTGCGAAGTTATTTTTCTACTATGGCGAACGAGAAAAATCCTTGCCCCGGATATCCGGATTTTGAAGCTCCATCCGGTGAGCGCTCTACCTTGATTTTTCTCAAATTACTTTTAAACTCGTAGGCTATCTTTAGGAGTCAAATTTCAAGGGAGATCTGATGGCAACAGAGGCTTATATTTACGATGCGCTCCGCACTCCTCGCGGCCGTGGCAAGAGCAATGGCGCCTTATATGAAGTCGCCCCCGTGGATTTACTGGCTACTCTCCTTCGTGAAATGCAGCAGCGCCATCAATTAGACACTTCTGAAGTGGATGATGTGGTGATTGGCTGTGTCACACCGCTGGGCGATCAAGGGGCCGATATTGCCCGGACGGCCGTGCTCTATGCAGGCTGGGATGTGGATATCCCCGGCATGCAAATCAATCGCTTTTGTGCATCCGGGCTTGAAACCGTGAATTTAGCAGCCATGAAGGTACGCTCGGGTTGGGAAAATCTGATCGTCGCCGGCGGGGTCGAGTCCATGTCCCGCGTGCCTATGGGGTCGGACGGAGGAGCCATGATGCTTGATCCCAAGGTAACCAGCAAAATCAACTTCGTGCCCCAGGGGATCGGAGCAGACCTCATCGCCACCATTGAGGGATTCACCCGCCAGGATGTGGATCGCTATGCCTTGCAGTCACAACAGCGGGCAGGGTTCGCAGCAGATAAGGGATATTTCGCTCGATCAATCGTGCCCATAACAGATCAAAATGGTTTACTTATTCTCGACAAAGACGAACATATCCGTCGCGACACCACATTTGAAGGCCTGGCAAATTTGACACCTGTTTTCGCCACAATGGGTGACATGGGGTTTGACGCCACTGCCCAACAGGTTTATCCGGAAGTGGAAAAAATCAATCATGTGCATACGGCGGGCAACTCTTCAGGCATTGTCGATGGCGCCGCTCTTGTATTGGTCGGTTCTAAGGAAAAAGGAGAATCGTTGGGTTTAAAGCCCCGCGCGCGCATCGTATCCACGGCCTTAGTCGGCACAGAACCAACTATTATGCTCATTGGACCGGGACCGGCGTCCAACAAAGCATTACAAATGGCAGGCATGCAGCCGGCGGATATCGACCTGTTTGAAGTGAATGAAGCATTCGCGTCAGTCGTTCTGCGTTTCATGCGTGATTTGAAAATCGAAGGAACAGAAAACCTCAATGTCAACGGCGGAGCCATCGCGATGGGCCATCCATTAGGTGCGACGGGCGCTATGCTATTGGGAACAGTTCTAGACGAGCTTGAACGGTCGGATTTAGAAACAGCGTTAGTGACGCTTTGTGTTGGGGGCGGTATGGGCATCGCCACAATTATAGAACGGGTATGAGATGAGCATCGAATATCTTAAAGACGAGAACAACATCGTGACCCTGACCATGAATATGCCAGGTCGATCAACCAATGTCATCAATGAATCATTTGCCAGCAGTCTACAAGCTACATTAAAAAAATTGGAAGCGGACGCGACAATTTCAGGAATCATTCTTACCTCGGCCAAAAACAGTTTCATGGCCGGGGGAGATTTAGAATGGCTGGTTCAACTGCAAGATCCTGAAACTGCTTTCCAGGCCGCGCAAGCGATCAAAACCCTCTTGCGGCGGATTGAAAAATTAGGTAAACCGGTTGTGGCGGCGATAAATGGCAGCGCCTTAGGCGGTGGTCTGGAATTGGCTTTAGCCTGCCATCGACGAATTGCTGTGGCGGACAAACAGTTAAAAACTGGCTTTCCTGAGGTGACACTCGGTCTTTTGCCCGGTGCCGGAGGTGTTATCCGGTTGACACATTTATTGGGTCTACAGGAAGCCCTCCCATATTTGATGGAAGGAACGCAAATCGGCCCTGAGGCGGCCGTCAAGGCCGGATTTATTGATGAATTAGCCAGGGACCAAGCTGATCTGTTGGCTCGTTCAAGGACCTGGATACTTGAGAAAGCTGATCCTTACCAGCCCTGGGATAAACCAAGATTTCGTATTCCTGGCGGATCTCCTACAAATCCCAGGGTTGCCCAGATGTTGGCCATTGCCCCGGCCATGCTGAAGAAAAAAACACGCGGCAACTACCCTGCCCCTCAAGCCATTATGAACGCCGCCGTAGAAGGAGCCATGGTCGATTTTGATACGGCGCTGCGTATTGAATCGCGCTATTTCGCTCAAATTGCCACAGGGCAGGTAGCCAAAAACATGATCAATGCCTTTTGGTTTCAGCTTAACAAAATCAAAAGCGGTGAGAGTCGTCCCAATGGCGTCCCACATTCTAACCGGAAGAAGGTGGGCATTTTAGGAGCCGGCATGATGGGACACGGCATCGCTTATGTTTCCGCCTACGCCGGGATTGAGGTCGTCCTGAAAGACGTATCGGAGGAAAAGGCACTAGCGGGCAAGGATGCCATCGCCAAGATCATTGAAAAACGCGTATCTCGCCGCAAAATGAGCCAGGATCAGGCTCAACAGATATTGAACAAGATTCAATGCACGGCCGATCCGGCCGATTTACAAAGCTGCGATCTCATTATCGAAGCCGTCTTTGAAAACAGGGAAATAAAAGCCAAAGTGACGGCCGAGGCCGAAGCCCACATCGGTGAAAATGCAATCTTCGCCTCCAATACCTCCACACTACCCATCACCAGCCTGGCCGTCAACTCCGCCCGCCCATCCAATTTCATCGGACTGCACTTCTTCTCTCCGGTGCACAAGATGAAACTGGTGGAAATCATTTGTGGCCAGGAAACATCAGCGACAACATTAGCCAAAGCCTTTGATTATGTGCAACAGATCAACAAGATTCCCATTGTCGTCAATGACAGCCGCGGTTTCTATACATCGCGTGTTTTCGCGACCTATTTAAAAGAGGGTTTAGCTCTTCTTAAGGAAGGCCAAAATCCAAGAGCCATTGAATCCGCCGGGCTGCAAGCGGGGATGCCTGTTGGTCCATTAGCCCTGGCCGATGAAGTTAGCTTAAGCCTAATGATTCATATTAACGAGCAAACAAAAAAGGACCTGGCAGCAGAAGGAAAAGAGCTGCCCCCTCACCCGGCCGATAGGGTATTAGAAACCATGGTTCACGATTTTGGTCGCATTGGAAAGGCAAACGGTGCCGGGTTTTACGAATACCCGCAAGGCAAAACAAAATTCCTATGGCTGGAGCTTTCAACCCATTTCTCCTCAAACGGTACTAAACTGGATCAGCAGGAGATGATCGAACGCTTCATGTTTGTCCAGGCCTTAGAAACCGCTCGCTGTTATGAAGAGGGTGTTGTTAAATCCGTCGCTGATGCCAATATAGGCAGCATTTTTGGCTGGGGATTTGCGCCATTTAAAGGAGGCACATTGCAGTACATCAACGATTATGGTCCCGCATCCTTCGTCATCCGCTGCCAGGAATTGGCCGATCAATACGGCCGCCGTTTTCATCCACCATCCTTATTGCAAGCAATGGCGCAAGAAAACAGGACATTTTAGAAACGAATGAGCACCGATAAAATTAAAATTTTGCAACTCCCCTTGGGTCCCTTACAAACCAACGCGTACTTGCTTGGTTGCCAGGAAAGTAAACAGGCAGCGGTTATCGACCCTTCATGGGACGGCCGGCTCATCGTTGAAAAGGCCGGGCAAGAGGGATGGCAGATCAGCCACATTCTGCTGACGCATAGCCATTTCGATCATGTCGGCGGTCTGGCCGAAGTGAAAGAGCAAACCCAGGCTCCGATTTTTATTCACCCGGAGGCGGTACAACTGTTGGAGAATGCGGAACTAGCAGCCAACTTATGGCAAATTTCGATCCCAACTCCGCCCCCGGCCGATCAATTCTTAGACGATCGGCAAGTCTTGACTGTTGGAAATATAAACCTGGAAGTGCTATTTACACCCGGGCACGCGCCGGGACATGTTTGTTTTTATGCGCAGGAATTTGATGTGCTTTTTGATGGAGATGTGCTCTTTCAACAAGGTATCGGCCGCACCGATTTGCCGGGGGGAGACTATGAATTACTAATGAAAAGCATTAAAGACCGTGTCCTTGTTCTTCCCGATCAAACGGCCGTGCTTTCCGGCCATGGGCCAAGGACGACCATCGGGCAGGAAAAACAGTGGAACCCATTTTTGCGTTAAGGTGTGGGTGTCAATGTCGGGATAGGCGTTGAGGTTGGCGTCGATGTCGGTTCAGCACCCAGCCAGTAAAAAGTAGCGTCGGCGCTGTTTTGCCCGCCAAAAGTGTAAATAAATTCTCCATCCTCTCTTTGTCCAGTCACCTGCACAATACTGACCCGCCAGCGCATCTGATGCAATTCGGGAACCGGCGGCCGCCAGCTAGAGAGTAAATGGAATGCTGTATCGCGGGTAAAAGCTCGATATGGTAGGGCATCAAGTGCATCCATGTCCATCAATTCCACCATATACCGCTCATTTTCATTCAGATCTTTGACAGCCACCCATTGCAGAGCAATGGGTTCTCCCCCGGGATCAAGCTCAGCACCCTCAATTGGATAAAGCAGGTTCGGACCAGATGGATAGGATGTGGATGTGGCCGATGGCGCCGGACCAGGGGTTGAGGGAAGCGTGTCGCTGTGGATGATTCTGGGCACACATAAAGTATCTCCAGGGTGCAACAATTGGATTGATTCTTCGGTTAACCGATTGACGGCGACGATAGCCTCCGCGGGCACTCCTTTTTGGGCTGATAGCCCATAAGCTGAATCACCTTCCTGGATGGTGACTATTTCACAATCGGTGACATCAGCAACTACTTTCTCCCCGTTAATATCAAGCACCATGGACTCCAGTGGAGGCGTTGCTGTTGGCCAGGGGATGAGTAATTGCTGGCCTACTTGAATTTGGGAGTTTACAGGAATGTCGTTGCCCTCAGCGATACTATCGGCCGAGATCCGGTAAAATAGAGATAGGCCAAATAATGTTTCGCCCGCAGCCACATCATGATAGCGGGGCGGGCGCGGCGTATCCGTCGGCAATGGTGTTTCGGTTGGAACCGGTGTCTCTGTAGGTTGTTCCGTTCCCGTGGCCAAGGGCGTCAAAGTGGGGGTATAGGTCATCGTTGGTGGGAAAGGTGTCTCCGTGGGCACCAGCGCCAGGGTCAACTCCGAATCTTGACCACGCAAGAGCAATAAGGAAAAAATGATGGTCAGGAAAACTACCACAATCGTCAGCCACCACACGGACTTCGATTGCTTCTCCACCTCCACAGACACTTTAGCGGGAGGCGGCATCACATTTTCTTGCGCTGCGTCCGCTTGATCCGGTTCTTCCAATTCCGGCGCTTCAATTGCGGATTCTTCACTTTCTTCCGTGATGATTGGCTCATCGACTTTGAATAAATCCGGCTCCAACTCCACCCCACACATAATACATTGTGGGGCATGCTCAGCTACGACGCTGTCACATTGCGGGCAGCGGAATTCACTGGCTTCAGAGCCTATATTCGACGGGCTTTCCTTCTTCTCACTCATAGAGTCGTCCATCTTCCCAGGACATCGGAATTATACCAATGAAAATAATGCGCAAACAATTCGCTCATTAGGATCACACCTTTAATCTTTTCTGCTACAATAGATTAATAAGAGAAGTATTGTTAGAATTACCTGCAACATTTAAGTATTTCAAGCCCAAAATTGGAGTCAACATATGGATATTTTGTTAAACATTAACGGCCGATCAGAGACCATCCCCGCTTTACCCACCGACAATTTAAGAGATGCCCTTCGCGCAGCAGGCTATTTTAGCATCCGCTACGGCTCTGATGACGGAGCAACCGGCGCTTCGGCCATCCTCATTGATGGTCAGTTGGCGAACACCGACACTTTGCTTGTGGGTCAGGCTGTTGGTCGCCATTTAGAAACTATCGAAGGATTGACCAGCAAGGTAGGGGAACTGCATCCTATCCAAAAAGCATTTATTGAAACCGGCGCTATCCAATCAGGGTATTCAACCCCGGCCATGATGCTGGCTACCAAGGCTTTATTAGATAAAAATCCCAATCCTGATGAAGATGATGTGCGCGAAGCGTTTTCCGGCGTTCTCTGCCGCGAGACCGGTTATGTAAAACCGGTTCAGGCCGCGCTGCGTGCCGCCCGTTACTTGCGCGGGGAAGAGGTTGAACCTTATGACGGTCCGGAAATTGTCGATGCCAGTTACCTGGTAGAGATGCCGCCGGCAGAAGATATGGACGACAACAATGAGGATGGTCCAACCTTAGCCGGAGGACCGCAGGTGACGACAAAAACTCAACCACAAACGGATGTGTTACTACAAAGTCAAATTCCGGAAACGGAAGTTGTCGGCAAACCAGAGGCAAAGGTAGACGCAGTGAAACTGGCCAAAGGAAACCCCGCATTTGTGGATGATATTGATATGCGGGGCATGCTCTACGCCAAACTGCTGACCAGCCCGCACGCGCATGCCAGAATTCTGGAAATTGATGACAGTGCGGCTCTTGCATTACCGGGGGTCCGGGCGGTGATTCACCATAAAAATATTGACCGGGTTAAATATGCCTCAGGTGGGCAAAGCTTCCCTAACCCGCGGCCTCACGATCAAGTCAGCTTTGATAACAAGGTGCGCCATGTTGGTGATCGCGTGGCCGCCGTTGCTGCGGACACAGAAGAAATTGCTCAACAGGCGTTGGAATTGATTGAGGTTGAATATGAGGTCCTTCCAGCCGTTTTTGATGAAAATGAAGCCATTAAACCCGGCGCCCCGGTCATCCATGATGAACCGGATACCGAAGGCATCCATGATGCCGAGCGTAACATTGTGCACCATATCGAAGCTGAGGTAGGGGATGTAGAGCAGGGATTTGCCGAATCTGACCACATATTTGAACACAACTATTACGTTCACCAGGTCCATGCTACACCTATTGAACCCCATATTGCCATTAGCTGGTGGGATAGTGATGAGAGATTGGTCATCCGCAGTTCAACCCAGGTGCCTTTCCATGTACGGCGCATGATCGCTCCCTTATTGGGTTTACCGGTCTCTAGAATTCGGGTCATTAAACCGCGCATTGGCGGCGGATTTGGCGCGAAGCAAGAGATGCTTCTTGATGACATTGTTGCTCATTTAACCATTGCAACAGGCCGTCCGGTGAGAATGGAGTTAAATCGCAGTGAAGAATTCCGCAGCTCCCGCACGCGCCATCCCCAGACGATCACCTGGAAAACGGGGGTCATGGCTGATGGCACATTAAAGAGCCAAAAAATGGTTGTAATTGCCAATACCGGAGCTTATGGCACTCATGGCATGACCGTGCAAACGGTTACCGGTTTACGCGGTTTAAGCAGCTATAACTGCCCTCACCGCTTGTTTGATTGTTACGTCGCCTATACAAATATACCCGTTCCTGGAGCCTATCGTGGTTACGGCGGACCGCAAGCTCTATTCGCCTTAGAAAGCCATATGGAAGAAATTGCTCACGAAATGGGCATTGATCCGATAGAGTTCCGCCGCAAAAATTGGGTGCAAGCCGGGGATCCCATGCCAATCGCTACCCTTCTTGGGGAGGGTGAAAAAGATGCTGTGGAGATAGTGCCCATCATTGAGTCCTGTGGACTCAATGAATGCTTTGAACAAGGCATGAAGGCGATTGGGTGGGAGCGTAAAATGGACCCGGATTTTCATAAAGTGCCGAGCAAACCCCATCTACGCCGAGGTTTAGGAGCAGCCATGTGCATGCATGGTACAGCGATTCCCGGACTGGATATGGGTGGCGCCAGTATTAAAATCAATGATGATGGTTCATTCAACCTCATGGTCGGCGCCACTGATTTAGGAACCGGATCGGATACGGTTCTTAGCCAGATTGGCGCAGAGGTTTTAGGCGTTCCCCTTGAGGATGTTATTATTTATTCCAGTGACACAGATTTTACCCCGTTTGACACGGGTGCTTATGCCAGCAGCACGACCTACATTTCAGGCATGGCCGTAAAGAAGGCGTCCGAACAGATCGCCGACCAAATCCGCGAACGGGCAGCCCTCATGTTAGGTCTGGATACCTGGAACAATATTCAATTGCAAAACCGCCATGCAATTGCGCCCGACGGCCGCTCCGTCAGCTTGCAAGATATTGCACTACACAGCTTACACCTGGACGATCAGCGTCAATTAATGGCGAATGCCTCTTATGTGAGCATGGATTCGCCGCCACCCTTTGCCGGCCAATTTGCCGAAGTTGAAGTGGATACGGAAACGGGTCAGGTCACGGTAACCAAGCTGGTCATGGCCGTAGACGCAGGTGTGCCCATCAATCCGATCACCGCCAGCGGTCAAGTTGAGGGCGGACTCACTCAGGCATTAGGTTATGGCCATTGTGAAGAATATGCCTATGACGAAAATGGCAAAATGGTAAATGCCGCTCTGGGTCCATACCACGTTTACCGTGCCGATGAAATGCCCTGGATGAAAGCGATTTTGGTGCAAACAAATGAGCCAACCGGTCCATTTGGGGCAAAGGCGATTGCCGAAATCCCCAAGGATGGCGTGGCTCCTGCCTTAGCCAATGCAATTTTTGATGCCACAGGCGTGCGCATCAGGCGCATTCCTTTCACACCGCAACGCGTATTTGAGGCGCTCCACAAAAATAACTGAAACTGCCGCCTAAATCACCAACCAGTTGAGTGAAAAGCATGTCAAAAAATGGTAAGATTTTGCTTTTCACTTTTCTGGTTGGGTCAACACTCGTAATTGGGGGGGCTATTCTTGGGGATTGGCTGCCCTGGCTTCGCGGACCTGCACCGGAATCGCCGGAATGGTACTGGCCTTATTTGTTGCGGCCGCTATCCCGCTGGTGGCCGTCTATCATCGCCGCCTTGATTTTTTGGTTGGTATCTGCCTGGTGGCTAAATCCCGATAAACCAGATAAATCCAGACACATAATAGCGCTTTGCAGCCTGTTCTTTTGCTCCCTGTTTTTACAACTTACCCTCATTTACGCTGACCGGCCCGATGTTTCAGCCGAATTGGTTGATCGGACCTTATCCAACCTGGCAAGCGGATTCTTTGAAGCGGCGGCCGAAGTGGAAGATTTAGGACAAGCCTTGCAAGATTACCCGCAAGCCATGCTCAACTTCACTTCCGAGCACGCCAGGACCCATCCGCCCGGCTTGGTCACCGCCAATTGGCTGACCACTAAAACTTTTTCCAGGCTGCCGAGGCTCTCCGATCACTTGGCAACGATCATTTGGCCATTACGCTGCACCGATCTTTGGCTGCTCAACCGCCCCCCTTTTATCGCTGCTGCTCTCGGATTTTGGTCGATTTTGCCACTTTTAGCCGCAGCACTGACCCCACTTCCGGCTTTTGTACTGGCGCGGCAACTATTGTATGGTCGGACCATCCGCCTGGCCACAGTGTTGATAGCTGCAACACCCGCCTTGCTGCTTTTCGCCCCAAAATCAGTGCAGTTATACCCGCCATTAGCCTTAACGCTCTTGTGGGCATTTATAAAAGGATTGCAGCGGGAATCAAAGGGTTGGATGCTCCTGGCCGGCTTGCTGTTTTCCTTGTTGACCTTTCTTAGCCTAGGCAATGCCTCCCTCATTCTATTGTTGGGCGTTTTCACTGTTTTATATTTCCTTTTTGGAGAATCAGAAAACCAGGACGATGCACTAAAGGCCAGCAACTGGAGAAACTTTATATGGCCAATATCCGCTTTTGCCATGGGAACGATTGCCATTTGGGGTGCTCTTTGGCTTATGTATGGTTCATCACCCATAGCGATTGCTCAAACTGGTTTGCAGCAACATTATCAATTGGTGACCAATTTCCGGCGATATGATTGGTGGGTCATTTGGAATCTCATCGACTTATCCATCTACAGTGGATGGCCGGTGATTCTGGGATTTATTGGCAGCATTATTTTAGCCTTCGATCTTCAACGAAGAAAAATGTTAGCTCCGGTCGATTTCCTAACCATTTCCTTGATGATCACGATTTTGGCACTTAATTTCTCCGGTTCAGCCCGTGGAGAAGTCGGCCGTATCTGGCTTTTCATTATGCCCTTTCTGGCGTATCCTGCCGCTCGATTTTGGCGGCGTTTATACCCGGAAAAAGGCTTTGCGTTCATTTTGGTTGCCCTGCAGTTGTTTCTCTTGCTCTGCCTGGGGCTGTCCTGGCGTCCCGTAAGGGCTGTTATTGTGGTCGCCGAACGGCCGGAAATGGCCCAGTTAGAAGCAAAGAACACCTTGGACATAACCTTTCCCGACCAACCTTTTTCCTTGATCGGATATTCTCTAGATGCGGAAAATTCAAGACCTGGAGGAAGATTGGAACTGACTCTTTTTTGGCAATCTGAAGGTCCTGCTCGCCAGCCATATACCGTCTTCAATCATCTCCTAAACCAGGAACAATCGCTGGCAGCCCAACAAGATAATTGGCCTGTATCCGGGAACTGGCCGCCCACTTGCTGGCGTTCTGGCGATACCATCGTCGATAGATACACCATTCAACTGCCGCAGTCACTCCAAACGGGTTCGTACCAATTGGTTAGCGGCCTTTATGACGCCCAAACAGGGATGAGGTTGCCCTTAGTGAATGGAAAAAGTGCTATCGAAATCGAGCAAATTGAAATTTCCCAAGAATAAATTCAATCCGAATTTACGGCGCACCTGTCAAATAGAACACAGATAATCCATCCCAAATAAGTTACAGTACGAATAATCTAGTAGGTCGATAATAGATGCCTCGACAAGTTCGGCATGACACATGCAACAATACTTTTCTGCAAGTCGCGGGAACTTTTTCAACATACCTGGCGTCTTTTGAGATAGAAGGCAGGTATCTTGTTCGGAGGAGAAAATGAGCGAAATCTTCTTTTCTCCCCAGAGGATAAAAACATGCGCACATTAGCAGTAACTTTTTTCTTTTTTGTGCTCCTATTCGGCTTTGGCAGTATTGTCTTATCTTCTGAACTTCAGGACCCTCAAAATATGAATGGCAACGATATTTTTCGTGGCCAGGTATCCGGCCGCAACCAGCCGGCCTCAACGGTTATTGTGGTTGATCGTGAGGATGATCCCCAATCGCTAATGACCTGCACCAGTGAACCCGCCGATTGTCCGCTGCGCAGCGCGCTGGCCATCGCCAACGGCAACGATACAGCAACCGAGATTAAATTTTCCGGCGATTTTTTGATTCGTCTGAACCAACCCTTACCCACATTGTCGGCCGACAACACGACCTTAAATGCCCAGTCCGGACAGGAAGTGCATATTCATGGCAATAATCATGGCGGAAGTGCGCTGCGTATAACCGGGTCCAATGTCCATGTACAGGGATTACGCATCTACGGTGCGGGAACTGGATATCCAAACCTGGTCATCAGCGGTCCGGCTCGCCAGGTTGTCATAGCCAACAATGTCATTGGCGATGATGATGCCCCCTTCGGCAACTGCGGCAGCAGTAACCAGGCATACAGCGGTATCTATGTTGAAGGTGATGCGGATATTGGAGACGAAACAAGAGCCTGGATTCATGGTAATATCATTGAATGCCATCGCGGTTTCCCTGGAGATGGCATCACCCTCCTGGCTGGGGATGTAATTGTCGGCCAAAACGAGCAAGGAAATAGTGATTCATCTCATCGCAATATCATCCGCAACAACAACGGCGTGGGCATAAATTTATTAGATTCAACCGGAAATACAGTAAGTAATAATCTTTTCATGGTCAATGATGGAGGTGCTATATCCTTGAATAACTTCCATGATAACAATGTGATGTTTAATGAACTACTGCAAGATGCTGACGGTTAATCTAGCTACCCGACGGTTTAGAAATAGGACGCGGACAAGAGCGGATTTTCGCCGACGAAAATAAAAATTCAGCGTCATCAGCGTGAATCAGCGTCCAATTAATCATCTCTTTGCAAAAGTGTCGGGTTACTAGACTTAATTTCCCTCATCTTTCTACCGTACAAAACCGGGTGTTCAACGAGCAGCCGGTTTTGTTCCTTCTTAGAAACCTCCAATGCGGTTTGTACCCCTGTGTGAGTACGTTATACTTGCCTATCGAATGAATAAAATAAGATGTGCTTTAGGCATCACTGCTCATAATGAGGAAGCCAATATCGGCAAACTGCTGCAATGTATCATTGACCAGCGGCTCAATAATGTCAATTTGACTGCGATTTTCGTTGTGATTAGCGGCTGTACGGACAATACGGAAACAATCGTGCGCCAATTTGTCGGGCGCGATTCCCGTATTCAGCTAATGGTTCAACCTAGGCGTGAAGGCAAAGCATCGGCGATGAACCTTTTTCTTGAAAACGCTGAAGAAGATGTGCTCATTTTGAGCAGTGCTGATTTACAACCTGGATTGGATACGATTGAATACCTGGTTGCGCCATTTATCGATCCTGAAATTGGTATGACGGCCTGCAGACCCGTACCGGTTAATAATGAAACGCAGATCATGGGATTTGCTGCCCACTTCTTGTGGAACTTACACCACGAATTGAACACACATGGCTCCAAGGCCGGAGAAATGATCGCTTTTCGCAAAGTGTTTCAGCGCATCCCACAGGATACGGCCGTCGATGAAGCCTGTGTTGAACCATTGATACGCGGGCAGGGGTATGATGTCCTCTATGTTCCCCAGGCCATTGTCTATAACAAAGGTCCGGAAACGGTCGCTGATTTCTTAAAACAACGACGGCGGATTTATGCCGGACACTTAGAATTAAAAAAGATACTGGGCTATTCCGTCAGCACCATGAGTGGCTTCACTATTTTGTTTTTATTGCTTCGCAATCTGGATTGGCGGCCAAAACAGTTTATATGGACCTGGGCTGTCGTCGCCCTGGAAATCGCCGGCCGTTTTCTTGGCTGGCGGGATTACAAGCGCCAGAAAGAACATACCATCTGGGATATCGCCGCCAGCACCAAGGAATTAAAAACTGAATCATGAATTCAATGCTCGGCGTCCTGGCCAAAATCCCTCTATTCCAAACATTCCGCCGCCTTGGCTGGCCAAATATGCTGCCTATAAATATCACCATTTCCCCATCGCCAAAATGCAACTCACGCTGCCTGACCTGCAATATCTGGATGAAAAGAGAAAACGAACTAACCCTGGATGAATGGGACAAAACACTGGCATCGTTGGGAACGGCCCCTTACTGGGTCACGATCAGCGGTGGTGAGCCTTTGATGTTCCCCGCAATTGTCGAGTTAACGCAACTCGTTTATCAGCATACTAAACCAGGAATTATTAATATCCCAACGAATGGAATCCTTAAGAGCGGTCCCGATCGCGTCCGGCGTATCCTGGAAAGTTGCCCCGATACGCAATTGATTATCAATCTTTCCCTGGATGGTGTCGGCGAGAAACATGACCTGATTCGTGGCGTACCCGGTAATTTTACAAAGTTTGAAGAACGGTTAAAGCAATATTTTGAGCTACGTGAGGAGTTTTCAAACCTCACGGTTGGCATTCATTCTGTTATATCGGTGTTTAGTGTGGGGCATTTGGATGAACTGATTGCCTATGCTGACCAATCAACGGCCGACCAGTTCATCACCGAAATTGCCGAGCCTCGCGTTGAATTAGACACCGTTGGCTTACCCATTACGCCGGACAAAGATGATTACAACCAGGCTATCGATCGCTTGATCGCTTATGTGGAAAGCAAACAATATCGGGGGGTTTCTAAAATAACCGAAGCATTTCGAGTAGAATATTACAAGCTGGTCAAGAAAATACTGGACGAAGAAGATCAAGTTATTGATTGTTATGCCGGCTGGGCCAGCGCCCAGATATATGCCGATGGAACCGTCTGGCCCTGCTGCATTCGCGCTGACAACCTGGGAAATTTGCGCGATCATCATTACAACTTTAAGGAGATTTGGTTTGGAGAGGCGATAAAAGAAGTCCGGCGCAGTATTGCCGACAAGGAGTGTTATTGCCCATTGGCCAATGCCTCGTACACCAATATGCTGCATGATGTGCCAACCATGACCAGGGTCAGTACCAAGATGATCAAGCCGGAGTCTATTAAGGTTAATGAATCGGCCAAACAGATTGAAAAGCCGGTAATATAAACGATCTCACCCAAACTCTCGAAGGGATAAATATTGTGTCATTTGAATGGCTGAACAACTTTC
Source organism: Anaerolineae bacterium (assembly GCA_028277515.1). The sequence goes on along the minus strand of JANQGC010000091.1, from coordinate 5,594 downwards.
AACAAGATATGAAGAAACCGGCCGATTATGCCGAGAAAACCCTGGCAGCCTATAAGCTGGGCATGAAAGCGCGAGGGTCTATAGCGGGTGTGCGCATTGTCAGTGATTCCAGGGGATGCGCCCCTTCCCAAAAACTTGATCCTGAAGCGATCTACCATCCGGATGATGCGCCAAGAATACCTTTGCCCGAATGTGACCGGGGACACTCTTGCGGCTGTATCTACCGGCCGGTCATGACTTACCAACTTAATGGCCAGAAAGAATAAAAAATTTATGGTTACCGGGGCGACCGGATTTGTCGGAAGTTCCCTGGTTAAAGCTCTGATTGAGGAAGGCGCGCAGGTACAGGTACTAATCAGACCTACTTCAAATCTTAATCGCCTTGATAAATTACCTGTTTCGCTGATAAGAGGGGATGTCACTAACCCGGAAACATTAGAGGGAGCTTTCAAGGATTGTGATGATGTGATTCATGCTGCGGGGATGCTTGGCCAGGCGGGAATAACAGAGGAAATGTACCATGAGTTACACGTGCAAGGGACGCGCCATGTCCTTGACGAAATTCAAGCCACCAATCCCACTGCCAAAGTGCTTTATGTGAGCAGCCCAGGAGTGCTTGGGCCAATTAGTGGTCTCCCAGCAGCGGAAAATGCTCCTTTGGCTCCCAGTAATCCTTATGAACGGAGCAAAGCGGCCGCAGAGCAATTGGTTTGTGATTATTCCGCCCGCGGACAACATATTGTCATCGCCCGGCCGGAGTTTATTTATGGTCCCGGTGACACCCATGTTCTCGGCCTTTTTCAAGCGATTCAATCTGGCCGGTTCTTTTTCATTGGTGACGGCCAAAATACCTGCCATCCAACATTTATTTCTGATGCAGTCGAAGGCATGCTGCGTTGTCTAGAATTTGGAATCCCAGGTGAAATATACCATATCACCGGACTGCGACCGGTCACTTTCCGCGAATTGGCTGAGACCATCGCCGACGCTTTGGAGGTGAACCCACCTCGATTTCAAATCCCCAAACCAATTGCTATGGCCGGAGCCGGGATCTTAGAAGCTGTCGGTGGGATTACCGGCCTCAACCCACCGCTGAGCCGCACTGGTGTGGCTTTTTTCAGCGAGGATCGCCGATTTTCCTTTGAGAAAGCTCAAAAAGATCTCCATTACCACCCACAAGTTGACCTGCAGGAAGGCATCACCCAAACGGTTAATTGGTATCGACAGCAAGGGTATTTATCCTGAAGATTACCTGAAAATATACTATTTATGTTGAAAAAGTTACCGATAAAAACACTCTATTCTTTAGCCCTATCCGAAGGCGAAGGGATGGGAACCGCTTATGAATATTTTGCCAAACGATTGGCGCTTTCTTCCTGGTTAGAAAATATTGCACGGCCGAAACACATCCTTGTTGCCGGTTTACCCTTAAAATATGGCGCCAGCATGGATTTCCTGTTTTTGGCAGACGAATTAAACGCAGCAGTAACCGTCATTGATGATCGGGTTCAGGCCATTGAACGTTGCCAAACAGCCTTCCAAGAGCTTCAATCCGGCGGAATCATTAACAAAATAGATCCTGAATTTACACTTATTAAGGAATTAAGCCATCCGGTTGAAATAAAGCAACATTTCGACTTAGCCCTCTCCTGCGAAGTTCTGCTGCGCATGGCGAATGGAGAAAAGCAAATATACCTGAAAAATGTCTTAGAATTGGCATCATCATTTGCTCTCTTCACTCCAAATGGCGACAACCCGGATCACGCCAATTACAGCGGTTTATCCGGCATCAGTTTAGAACAATTAGATCATCTGGCCCTTGATGCTTTGCATATCAACAGGCCTGCTGGTAAGTCCGGTGTCTATATTTCCGGTTACATTGATATGCCTCCCTTCCCGACAGGCATGACGCGCAGCGAAGACCAACGCCGGCAAGCAACCAGTGGAAAGATGGAAGCCACTGCTATGTGGGGTCTTGGAATCTACGCGCAAATGGAATCCTGGCTGCCGGTTAGCTGGCGCAAACGAAAAGCGCACATTGTTTATTCATTTTTGAGTAGTGACCCACGCTAGACCCACAAACCGCCAACGTTTTCTACAACCCGTTTTACGCCCTTTCCCCCCTACGTTATAATTTTATGCGAATTATGACCACGGCTTTCTTAAGTTTTACATTAGGTTTGTCAATTTTTTCTGTGGAATTTCCAGACGTACAAGAAAATAAAATTGACAAACCTTTCGACTATTTACTTATGGGTGTGTTCCATTTGAGTAAGTATGTAACGCGATCAGCATGCCCTTTGGGTATTGGTAAATCGCGCCTACCTTCATTAAAGCCTGCCGATTTACCAAATCGGCCATTAATGCTCCTTTTTTACCAATTTGAAACACACCCTTTACTTAATTGTGAGATAGTGTATAGGATGTTCGTGTCCGGAAATAACAAAAGATAAAAGGATAGTTTTATGCCTAAAGCATTAATCACCGGAGTCACCGGTCAGGATGGATCTTACCTGGCTGAGTTTCTGTTAAACCAAGGGTATGATGTCGTTGGCATGGTGCGCCGTACCAGCACTGTAAATTTCCACCGCATCGCCCACATACAAGACCAGATCGAGTTGGTCCCTGGAGACCTGGGCGACCAAATTTCGCTCATTCGCCTTCTTGAAGAATACCGGCCCGATGAGATCTACAATTTAGCTGCCCAATCATTTGTGCAAACCTCATGGAGCCAACCTGTATTCACAGGTGATGTGACAGCTCTTGGCGTGACCCGTGTTCTGGATGCTATTCGCACGGTGGATAAAAGAATTCGCTTTTACCAGGCCAGTTCCAGTGAAATGTTCGGCAAGGTAGTCGAAGTTCCGCAGCGAGAGTCAACTCCTTTTTACCCGCGCAGCCCATATGGGGTGGCCAAGGTTTATGGGCACTGGATTACGGTCAACTACAGGGAAAGTTATGGCTTGCACGCCACATCCGGCATCTTATTCAATCATGAATCTCCGCGACGCGGCCTTGAATTTGTAACCCGCAAAATCACGCACCATGTGGCACAGATAAAATTGGGCTTAACCGATGAACTTCGATTGGGCAATTTGGATTCCCAACGAGATTGGGGGTTTGCCGGCGATTATGTTCGGGCTATGTGGCTCATGTTGCAGCAAGATAACCCGGATGATTACGTTGTGGCCACGGCCGAAACCCATTCCGTAGAAGAGTTTCTCGAAGAAGCCTTTGGCTATGTGGATCTTGATTGGCATGATTTCGTCATTCAAGATCCGAAATATATGCGCCCGGCCGAGGTTGATCTCCTGGTTGGCGACCCCAGCAAAGCGGGTCAAAAATTGGGCTGGGAACCATCCGTTTCTTTCCAAGAATTGGTGTGCATGATGGTTGATGCCGATCTCAAATTGCTGAAAGATGGGCAAAATCCCATGTAAAATCGCTTTGAAATTCATAATGCGACAGTCACTTATTACCTCTATAAAGTGACACCGTAGCGACCAGGTGACTGTCACTTGTTAAGAAACAGGCCACTAAGGCAGTAAATAATTAACCAAGCGGAGAATGATGGCACCATGAGTATGATTAGTTTTGGCACCGATGGCTGGCGAGCACGCATTGCCGATGAATATACATTTACGAATGTGCGCCGCTGTGCCCAGGGATTTGCCCAATTTCTAAAAGATAAAGGACGAGCCGGCAGCGGTGTGGTCATTGGGTATGATCAACGATTTTTAGCCGATCAATTTGCGGCAGCGACGGCCGAAGTCATGGCGGCCAATGATATCAAAGTCTGGCTAACCCAGAGCAACACCCCAACGCCGGCCATCTCCTATTCCGTGGTAGATAAAAAAGCAGGAGGCGCCGTAAACATTACCGCCAGCCATAATCCGCCGGCCGATTGCGGATTCAAGGTTCGAGATCCTCGTGGTGGAGCTATCCCTCCCGACGATTTAAAGCGTATTGAAAAGGCTATTCCTGATGGTGACGCCATCAAGCGAATTAAGCTGGATGACGCCATGAGTGATGGGTTAGTCACCCAATTCGATCCGGCTCCCGCATACATTGATCAAATCAAGCGGCTCATTGATATTGAACCATTAAAAGATGCAGGTCTGGATGTCCTTGTTGATTGTATGTGGGGCAACTGCGCCGGTTGGTTTCCTAAATTCCTGAATGGCGGGAAAACCACGGTACATGAGGTGCAAAACGAACGCAATCCTGCCTTTCCCAATATGAGCCGCCCGGAACCGATTCCTCCCAATGTCGATTATGGCTTAAGTTTTGTCAAGAAGTTTGGCGCTGATTTGGGCATCATCAATGATGGCGACGCCGACCGGGTTGGCCTTGGGGATGAAAACGGGGAATTTATAGACCAGCTTCGTGTGTATGGCCTGCTTGGATATTATTTCCTGGCTGTGCGCGGTGACCGAGGCCCCATTGTTAAAACCATTTCCACGACGAAGATGCTTAATAAATTGGCCCAAATCTATGATGTACCGGTCCATGAAACCGGTGTTGGCTTCAAATATATTGCGCCAAAAATGGTGGAGGTTGAAGCCCTCATCGGTGGCGAAGAAAGCGGAGGCTACGCTTTCCGAGGTCATGTCCCGGAAAGAGATGGTATTCTGGCCGGACTATATCTGCTCGACCTGGTCGTTCAAACTGGAAAGAAACCAAGCGAACTACTAGATACATTGTTTGATATTGTTGGCCCCCACTATTATGATCGAATTGACAGCCGCTTTGACCAGGATCACAAAGCGAAAATTTTAGACAATGTCTCATCAGCCCGTCCACAAACCATCGGCGGTCTGCGCTGCACGGATATTGTGACCGTTGATGGCCACCAATTTATCATGGAGGATGGTGGTTGGCTTTTGATTCGTTTCAGTGGAACGGAACCTATTATCCGCGTTTACTGCGAAACAACGCATGAAAATCGTGTGCAAGATATCCTGGATGATGGCATGAAAATTGCTGGACTCCGCTAAAAGTTTCTTAACAAGTGACAGTCACTTCGGTTTATTCATCACTCCCAATAAGTTTCTTTTAAGTGACTGTCACCTACACTAGCCATAAGTTCAAGGACCAATAAATAACGTGGAACAAAAAGCATTTCAAGATTATTATCCGGACAGTACGAGCCATTGTTATGGCTGCGGCCGATTAAATGACAAAGGGCACCAGATAAAAAGCTATTGGGACGGCCAGGAATCGGTTGCTTACTTTCGACCCAAACCGGAGCATAAAGCGATTCCAGGCTACGCATATGGTGGCTTAATCGCCTCGCTCATTGATTGCCACAGTACAGGCACGGCCGCGGCCGCCATGTACCGTGCCGAAGGGCGGGAAATGGACACCGAGCCTTCATTCCGCTTTTTGACCGGTTCGCTGCACGTTGATTACTTAAAACCAACACCGATTGATTGCATCCTGGAAATCCGGGGACGGGTGAAGGAGATCAAGGGACGCAAAGTCATCGTCACCAGTTCACTACATGCGAATGGAGTGGAATGCGCACGCGGAGAGGTTGTAGCTATCCAGGTTCCGGAAGGTTATTTAGAGGATCTGGTCAGAGAGGTGGGGTA
>JANQGC010000327.1 GCA_028277515.1 Anaerolineae bacterium | reverse complement strand
GATCCACCCTGGCTGCTGATGCCCCCGCCCGTCGCCGACCCGCCCAATTCCTGCCATGCTGCACCATCCCAACAGCGCAGATAAACTTCGGGTGAGCCGGTGAAACTGTCCCGCCAGGCGACGCAGGGATTTCCATCTGCGCCGGTGGCGATGACTGGGGCGGTGGAGTCGCCGCTTTTCCCACTGATACCTGTTAAATCGGCCGAATTGCTACCCACTTCAGCCCAGGTCGTTCCGGTCCACTGCCGGATGTAAATCTCCTTATCGCCACCCGTATCATCATACCAGGCTACATAAGGAACACCGCCAGCGGAAAGAGCGATCACCGGCCAGCCCGACTCACCGATATTACGGCTGATGCCCCCGCCGCTGGCCGATCCGCTGCCGACCTCATTCCAGCCGGCGTTATCAGGTCCGGCACCGGCCGTTCCCGACCCCGACCCGAAAATAAGCAGGGTAAAAATCAATGCAATGGAAAAGAGTGATAGAAACAATTGAACGACTGGCCGCATCACTTTCCTCCTCCGAAAATGTAACGCAACGTTTATCACTGAACATGTGTCTAACTTCCCGACAGTATTAGAAAAGGACGTGGACAAGAACGGATTTTCGCCGATAAAAATAAAAATTCAGCGTCATCAGCGTCCAGTTAATCTTCTCTTTGTAAAAGTGTCGGATTACTAGAACAGGTGCTAATTTCAAGTAAGGATAACGCGATACGTCACATTTTGCCAGTTGAAAATATAGCACGATTTTTACCAAATCGTGAGGACGCAATTTAAGCAATACCTGGAGGGCACGTTAATCGCACGACTAACTACCCGACAGTTTAGAAATAGGACGCGGACAAGAGCGGATTCTCGCAAAAAATAAAAATTCAGCGTCATCAGCGAAAATCAGCGTCCAATTAATCCTCTTTTTGTAAAAGTGTTGGGTTACAAGATTGCACGACAAAAAACACCCGGTCACAAGGGCCGGGTGCTTCAGAAAATAACCGATTTCAAGAAAAATTTCAGCCTGTGCCGTAAGCCTCCTTCGTGCTGGGCAGCAAACCGACAATTAACGCCAGGGCGTTGATGAAAATCGAACCCAACAGCAAATCAAACGGGGTTCCGGCGATCAGGGCTACCGCATCAAAAATAAGGTAAATGGCGGCGATGGTTACCATGAAGATCCAGCCTCGAGGATCCATATTCCAAAGACGGGTGGCCGCCCAGAACCAAATAATGGCTACCAGGCCTGAAAGGATCGCGCCGAAGAAAGACCCGCCTAGAAAGCGCAGAGGGCTAAAAAACAGTTCCAGATAACGTAAAGTATCAACAATTGCGACCAAACCGGCGAATACCGCGATAATGGTCAAAATATAAGCAGATGCATTTCTTTTCATTTTTTCCTTCCTTCTAATAAAAAGTCACCAAACGATAGTCGGATAATCCGACCTGATATTTATAACACCAATTGCCTTGAAAAGTTATTTATTTTCCTCGTCGACAGGAGGTGGGGCCGGCGAAAACGTGGCTGGCACCGGGCGCTCAACTGCCAAACAGTTGGCGAAAAGCGGATAGGAATGAATGACGGCCGTTATTCGCTGCTAATTCAACGTCTTCTCCTAGTGGAACCGGGCCATAGGGTAGTCTGCGTTCAAATTGATAATCAAAAAGCTGCAAATCTTGGGCATACAAATCCTGCACGACAGCAACCATTTGATCATCGTACGCCTGGGAATAATGGGCATACAGCCGGCCGGCCCTGGTCCGGGCATGCTGCCTCTCTCGTTGTAAATCGAGTGACAGGCCTAACTGCCGGGATAGCCGGTCTACATCCTCAGCCAGGGTTTCCAGCTTGCCCAGAAAATCAACAGCGAGACGGCCGTTCATATGCGTATAATGGTGCAGCGCGCCAAAATGATTGCGCGTGTAATCTTGATTCATCTTCTTTCGCCTTGGAAGCTGCTCTATAATGAAGGTGCGAAAGTCGGTTTTGCGATCCCACATATTGTAATAATAAGCGGACAGGATGCGGGGAAAGGGATTACGAACGAAGGCGATCTTGAACAGCCCGTCAAGTTGCACCTGGCCATGAATGCGACCTGTGGCAGCGAGGTCGGCATGCTGCAAGTAAATATTGTAAACGCCGTTGATGGCGTAAACCCTACTGATATAGCCGGCCATCATCTCTTTACGCTGCTGCAAGCATTCGGCCGTCAGGTCATGGTTATTTTCCTGTTTAAAACATGGCTGGTTTAAGAGTTGGGCCAGGTTGGTCCGGCGCAGCGCGCGCAAGAACAGATGCTCAATCGTCGTCCCCCCGCATTTCCCTGGATGCAGGATAAGAATTTTTTCTTTATTGAACAGCATCCTTAATAAATTCTATCTGGGTCCATCCACACTTTTTTATAATCTTCCCAGGTACGGCTACCATTTTCGACCAGATAACGGCCGTACCAGCGAGCCACCGAACGATCCAATTGACATTGGACCTCGCGTGAGATTGGATCATCAGGCAGGTCCAGGCGGCCGAGCAGCGCCTCCCGCTCCGCCACATCAGGAATGACGACATGGGCCAGGTACAGTTCATTATAAAGTACGTTGGCTAGATTATTGGGAAACGGCTGCTGCGGGCGAAACATATGGCCGATCTCAATGTCCAGGCACACATTTTCGCCACCCAACAGGTAATTGGGAATCGAGATATTAGCCTCCAGGTAGCCCCAGCCGCGTAGTTCGGCCCAGGGGGAAAGCAGCCGTTCTTGATACCAGCGGCGGCTCAAGAAGTAAGCCCCACCCAGAACACACCCCACCTGCTGAACCCCTTTTCGTTTATTCCATTTGTCGACCAGGATACGCCGCCGGTCGGCCGGGTGCAGCTCTTCGTCTTCCCGTTCATCAAAGGGGATGATGTGTGCGCCGTAATAGCGGCCGCGGGCGTCTTCCATTTCCATGCGCTCCGGGGTCAGGCTGCGCATGATCGGGCAGCCGACATGGCTGGGGTTGGCGCGATTGTAATCGACCAGCTTCTGCGCCCAATCATCATCAGTAAAGTTCATGTGGGCATCAATGATCAAAACCGTGTCGAAGCTCGCCGCTTCAATGCCGGTGTTGCGGGCAAATTGAGCGCCAATCGGCTTGGCAAAGCGGATGTGTCTGACGCCGCGCGGGATCTCATAAGGCTGATCCGAGCCGTCATCCACCGTAATGATTTCCAGCGGAACACGCACTGTTTCCTGCAAGCGACGCACGGTAAATCCGAGAAATGTTTCGTTGCGATGGGGAATGACCACGGACAGCATGAGGATGTCTCTTAACCCTGGTTCAATGGATTAATCAACGCTTTTATCCTACGATTTCTTGCCGTCACTCTCTTCATTCTTGTCTCCACGACCCAGCAGCTTGCGCCAGGTCAGCCCGGCCAAGGCAATTGCTCCGGCGACGAGACTGGCTCTTGCACCATGACTGGATTCGGCCGCGGCATCGACCAGGGAAACGGCCGTAGGATCCATCGTCGATGTCGTGGTCGTTGTCGTTGTCGTTGTCGTTGTCGTCGATGTCGTGGTCGATGTCGTGGTCGTTGTGGTCGATGTCGATGTCGACGATGTGGTTGTCAGCGGTTGAAATGTGGCCATCATATCTCGAGCAGCGGCCTGGACAGGAGATGAAACGATGGGAACCAGAGAAACGGAAATACCCACTGTAGCCAATATTTTAAGCACCTGCCGACGTGAATAGACATGACGGTCCCTGATGACCGGTTCCTGCAACAGATTGACTTTCTCCAGGTAATCCAGGGTCAGCCAGAGCACTTCATCGGCGACGTTCCCCGGCATATCATAGGCGTTTTGCAACAGGCTTGACAGCTCTTGCGGGCCGGTATCCCCGTCACAATGAGTCCAGATCAATTCGGCCGTTTCCACCAGAAAGAAAGTCTGCCCTTGAAGCGGATCCTTGACAATAAACTTTTCATCCCTTCTTTCAGTCAGGACATGGTCAACTTTAAGGGGATTGTCCATTTTGTGACTCATTTGACACCTCAGATGTTTTTAAATTGTGCAACATGCTCGACTCAAAATTCGTATCCAAATCGTTCAATTTCCTCTTGAAAAAAATCGGCGATCTTCTGGGCTTGCTCTCCGGTCAAGATCTGGCGATAGCTGCGTTTATCCGGGCGGAATGTTGATTTAGCCTGCGGCAGCGTGATTGCTTCTGGAAAACCCAGGCGTCGACACAGTTCATCCAGTTCCTGATCCAGGTTTTCATAACGGCAAAGGCGATCCACAGCGATCTCTCCCTTGATTGAATACAGATTGCTGCCTAATCTTTTCATTCGCCTTAGATTTTTGTGGGTTAAAAATTCAGATATGGGCAAACGGGGATCTTTGCGACAGCGCCAGTAATAGTAGGAGAGGAACCGGTCCCAGGGATTGCGTACAAAGGCGAATTTATAATAGCTGTTCCAAACGATATCGCCGATGCAGCGGCGAATCTTTTTAGCCCCGCTGTGGTTATAAAATCTGTCACAAGGGCGTCCGGCATCGGGTAGGGGCAGCCGCTCTTGGGGAAGGCCTAACATATAATTTTGCGGACTTCGATAACCAAGGTTGCGGCGCAGTTTCTCATCGGCGGGTCGAATAGGCGTGATGACGTCGGCTTCGCCACAAAATTTGGACAGGCCGATCTCAATGCTGGTTCCGGCCGTTTTGCTGGTCTTGATGAAGATGAATTGATAGCGGTGGGATATGATCATAGATCTGGGCTGAGGGTTTGGTAATTGAAGTACGCCATCACTTCTCGATCCAGGCGATCATTAATGAGCCTGATTGCCGTTGAATCAAGCTGCCCCTTCCATAACTCCCCCAGGTAATATCGACGGTAATAATCATATCCTTTGTTATGGTTTCCCGGCAAAAAGTCAACGAGTTGGAAGCTCTCATTTTTCCAATCGCAGACGGCTTGTTCGGCAATATTGTGCATCATTTTCTCAGGTTCCGTTAGCAGCGCTTCGTAAGTCAGATTAATGGCGTTTAGACCTTCACTCAGTTTCATGTAGGAACGGTTCTTTTCATTCCAAAGTTGGACGGGTCCGGACAGCTCTGCGGCCGTGTTATCCCGCCCTAAAGTTGTCCAAGGGGTGGTCAAAAACTGCTTAAAAGTTAATGACCGCCGCCAACCCTGGTGATACGGCCGTCTGTGCATCGACAGCAGCCAGGCATATGGATTTTTGCTGATCGTGACGAAGATCAAATGTCCATTCACCCGTTCAAATGGACAGTACTGCTCTGGCGGCAGAGCCTGGCTGTGTTTCCAACCTAACGTCTCCGCAAACGATTGTTCAAAGTACAGGTCCCGCGCCGCTTCCAGGTCCAGGTCCATTTCGGCAGCAATAGCGCGGACGGTTTTTGGTGGAGCCACGCCGCGCAGCAGCTTTACCCGCAGATTTTGGCGGATCAGCTTCGTCAGGAAGCGCGTGCCGCTGTTGCGCTCACCATATATCTTAATTGCAGCTTTGTCCATGATAATAGGGTTAATAATCTTACGGAAATATATTAGCACACAAGTCAAGGGGGAATAGTGGATCAGTTGACAGTAATCAGTTAGCAGTAGTCAGAGCAGTGTCCACTGCCCACTGATTACTCAATGTCATTAAGTTAAGGCAATGTCTAAAACGAACCAATACTGTTTACCCATATATGAACAATCCAAATACAGTTTTAACAAATCTACTCTATT
>JANQGC010000131.1 GCA_028277515.1 Anaerolineae bacterium | reverse complement strand
TAATGAATTGTTCCAGGAGAAGTTGGAACTGCTGCTCAAGATCCGCGCCTCGGAAAAGGTGAGCTGGTCCGGCAATTACCGCCCGCCACTGGATAACCTGGGAGTATATCCGCGCCCGGTTCAGGACCCGATCCCGGTGTGGATCGCCGTCGGCGGCACGCCGGAGTCGGTAGTCAGGGCAGGGGGATTGGGTTTGCACCTGGCGGTAGCAATTATCGGTGGCATGCCGGAACGATTCGCCGGGCTGGTGCGGCTATATTGGGAGGCAGTGCAGCGGGGCGGACATGACCCTTCTGGACTAGCCGTGAGCATCAATTCACACGGTTATATTGCCGATGAACGGCAGCAGGCGATGGATGAATCATTCCCGGCTTACGAGCAGGCGATGAATAAGATCGGCCGCGAGCGCGGCTGGCCGCCGATGACACGGGCGCAGTTTGACGCTTCCTGCGATTTGCGCGGGGCTAATGTGATTGGAACGGCCGATGATGTGATCGAAAAGATCCTTTTCCAGTATGAAATCTTCGAGCACGACCGCTTCACGATGATGATGAGCGTGGGCAGCATGCCCCATGATAAGATCATGCATTCGATTGAGCTATATGGTACAAAGGTTGCGCCGGCAGTGCGGGAGGAGATTGGGCGGAGAAACTGATTACCGCTTATTGTTCACTGCTCATTTACAGTAAACAGTAAGCGGTAATCAGTTAAAAAGGAGGTTCCCCTTCGATCGATTCGCGCCATTCGTTGAGCCAGGACATGGCTTCTTCATATTTGGCGGCGGGAAGCTGTTTGTAGCTGGTGATGCCAAACTTGCGGTACAGCTCGCCATACACGCCGCCATATTCGTTGCGGCCGGAGGCTTTGGACAACTTCATAGCCACGGTTTTAACGGCCTGGCTGAGCTGCATGGCCTGGTCAGGCGTGATAAAGCGATCGGGATCGCCAAGCTGGTTCTCAATGGTTTCCAGGCGTTGATGGACGACATCGAATTGGCCATCATGCTGGTCGATTCTGGATTCCAGCAGTAACTGCTGGCGGGCCATTATCTGCAGGGCAGTGGCCATTTTATAAGCCAAGGCCGCGGGACTATCGGTAGCTAGAAGGTCGTCAAAAGAAGGGTCGGCCGTTAGCCGCCCTTCAGTGAAGGCAGCGGCTAGAACTCTATAACATTCCCGTTGGTAGCGGATCACACGCTCCTTAATCTTCGGCTTAACCCGGTTGGCGTTGACGCCAAACAGGAATCCACTCAGATAATCTAAAGGTAGGGCTACCATTTCCTGTGATCCACCGGGTGTTGTCGTTACGACAACACCTTTTACCTCAGCAAGGACAGGATCACGGTTGATTCGGCGGTTTTGTGACGCCCAATCTAATCCCAAACCTATAACAATGGGACGTATTGGGATGAATATTTCACCATTTGACAGACGTACGGCCGTCACTTCATCCTCATAAAACTCGACAGTTTTCTGCTCTACTGGAACTAATGCTTTTTTATCATTCATGGTGCTTGCTCTCACTGCCTGTATATTACTCAATTTCTTGAATCCTGCTATATAATCATCATGAATTGCTTGGTTCGATGTTTGTCGTCGTTACGACGCTGCGCCTTGAATTTCGCTGTTTCCTTTGGACACCCTTTTCTAGCCCCCCTTTATTGTCAATTAATAGAGTCAATTCGTGTTACACGAACGGAAGGTCCCGGCTTGGCTAAAACAGGATCACGATTGATTCGTTAACAAATGCTTTACCTCTTATTTACATCCCATTAGTCAAATCATAACAAGATTGTTGTATACCATTAGTGTGCAAGGAATTATCAAATCTATCTCATGGGGAGATAGGAATAGAAAATAGAATCTCGGTTTTTACACCAATATTCCAAATTAGTATTGAACCACTACTTAAGAACCGGGTTTCTGACTAAGAGGTAAAAATGAAAACTGATTATCATATGCATTCAATTTTTAGCTGCGACGGGCATGATACGCCGCAGGAGATGTGTGAGCGGGCGTTGTCGCTGGGCTTTACGGAAATCGCGATTACGGACCACGCCGAGTGGCATAATGGCGGAGATGGCTTCGCCAATGTGAAGGCTTATCTGGCGGCGATTGACAAGTGCCGCCAGATGTACGAACCGCAAGGACTGCGCGTATTGTCCGGCGTTGAGCTGGGCAACCCACATGAGTTTGCTGTGGAAACGGCCGAACTCTTGAACAACAACCGCCTGGATGTGACCATTGGCTCATTGCATTACTTGTATGGCATCGATCTCCACACGCCGCACTGCTTCCAGGGGCGCGACCCTTATGCGGTGGTGTCTGATTATTTTGAGGAGGTGGCGCGAATGTCGGCGACGGCCGACTTTCACATCCTTGGTCACCTGGACCGCATTTTTGTTCAGCCGGCTAAAATGGATGTGCGCCTGAACCTGGAGCAGATTGAGCCAATCATCCGCACAACGCTTTTCACGATTATCAAGCGTGGCCAAATCCTGGAGGTTAATACCAAGAATTACCATTACAAACCGACCTGGTTTAGCTGGCAGATGACGCTGTTGCGCTGGTATCATGAGATGGGTGGGCAGCGGGTGGTGGTCACCTCCGACGCTCATTACAAGCAGGATATCGGCCGAGATTTTGAGCTGGCAGCGGACATTTTGGTGCTGACCGGATTTGACGGTGTGCAGCGAATAGAGGCACATATGGAAGTGGATAAGGTTGGCAGTGAGGTGGCGAGTGCCGTGTGGTAGAGGGGAGTAATAGTTAATTGTTGAATTGTTAAATCTTTCCGAAAAATCTAAAGTTTCAGCGGGGGGCTGGAGCCTAAACCCAAACCGATAATAAAAATTTATGGCTATTCTGTCGCAAACCTGTTAAAAACAGGTGACATTATTGCTTAGAAATTTGAGGGTTGTTTTGGCTGAAATTTTGGATGAACGGGATGAATGGCTGGCCGAGTTTAAGAACGGTTGGCTGGCCCATTGGCAAGAGACGGGGCAGTTTGATTGGAAATTGTATAGCCGGCCGATGAATGAGCCGCTGCCGGAAACGCCAGGCATTGACTTGAGTAAAAGCCGGCTGTTGTTGATTTCGACAGCAGGTGCCTACCTTGCCGGTTTGCAAGACGCTTTTGATGCAGCGAATCCCCTGGGTGATTATTCAATTCGTTTGTTGCCTAGCGATGTTGATTATGGAGATTTGGCGATTGCGCATGGTCATTATGACACAACGGCCGTTGAACAAGACCCACAAGTGCTGCTGCCAATGGATCACCTGGCCGAGATGGTCAGGGAAGATCTGATTGGTGAACTTGCGCCGATGGTGATCAGTTATGCCGGTTACCAGCCTGACCTGACGCGCGTTGTCGATGAGATGATTCCGCAAATTTTATCCGTGGCTGAAGACTTGGATGCAGATACCGCCTTGTTGGTTCCCGCCTGACCGCTGTGTGCCCAGTCCGTAGGACTGGTGGCCAGGGCGTTGGAAATGGCAGGGATTGCCACAACGTTGACCAGCTGGCATCCGGGGAGAACACGGCCGACACGGCCGCCGCGGGCGACTTATACCCGCTTGTCACGGGGGGCGACGATTGGTCATCCAGGTAATAAAGCGCAGCAGCGGCGGGTGCTGGAGGCGACGTTAGCCTTGTTAGCGAATGATGGACCGATGAGGGGGGTCAGGTTGGGGGAAGAATGAAGAAATTGGTGCCGAGGACGACCTGCATTCGATTCCCGGTTACCTTTTGTTGTTGCGAACAGCTTGTTGTGCGTTCAATACGTCCTTCATCACAATACTTCGATCATTGTGATAGTGGCGGGACAGGCGGGCTAAAATCTTAATGGAAACCCCGAACCATCTATCCCGCCTGTCTCGCCCGGTTCGACGCTAATTGGTTGTGAAGGGTGAGATGGCGCGGTGGGCAGGTTATGGTTACTGTCAGCACCATGCCGCGCCATCCCACCCCTACCAAATGACTGACGGCCTAAATCGAATCCGCCGGATTCGCACAATTTATAATTTGAGTCATCCTAATCGTTCCTTTGACCTACTGTTCGACAACGGCCGTACCGGCGGTGGCCGTGGTAGCGAAAATATCTGGTTTGCGGCCGGTTTGAGTTTCGTAAGTTGCAGCAACGGCCGCAGCGATTTCGCCGGCTTGTTCTGCTTCGACCAGGGCAACGGCGCAGCCGCCGAAACCGCCACCAGTCATACGCGCGCCGTAGGTTCCTTCCTGCTCTTGGGCCAGGCCGGCCATGATGTCTAAAGCGTCATTAGTTACTTCAAAATCGTCGCGCAGGCTGGCATGGCTGGCGTTCATCAAGCGGCCCAGGGTTGGGGCGTCGCCCGCTTCCATCGCAGCAACTGCTTCTAATACGCGCTGGTTTTCGCTGATGATGTGCCGGGCGCGGCGATAGGTGACATCATCCAGGTTATGGGCCAGGGTCCGAAACTGCCTGGGGTCCACGTCCCGTAGGTGGCTGACGCCGAAGAATTGGGCCGCCTTTTCGCAGGATGCACGACGCTCATTATATCCGGATTCGGTATGGCTGTGGCGGGTCATGGTGTCCATGATCAAGATTT
>JANQGC010000108.1 GCA_028277515.1 Anaerolineae bacterium | reverse complement strand
TTTTTCCTTCGGTCCAGGCACCTGGCAGATTAAAGGCAGCAAAAGCATAAAATAAAAATATGGCGGAAATGATCATCCAAAATTTGAGTAGAGCGGCGGCCATGTCGAAGGCGCTCCACAGGCTGACAACGGCCGTGAGCAGAAAGAGTAAGATGGGCCAGTCATAAGGGGTTCGCCAATCCCAACGGCCGGTACGCTCCAGGCGAATTAACCAGGGCAGAACGGCTATGAGCAACGGCCAAACACCTAATCCGGGAAAAAGATACCACAGTCCGGCGGCCAGACCGGTACAGACTAAATTAATGGCCGGAAACCAGGTCAAGTAGCTCAACTTTTTCTTACAACGCGAATCCCGACAATAATGCTGATTATCACGATTACGCCGGCGGGAATGATAGCTAATAAAATCAAGCTGGCGCTGGCGTCGGTGCCGGTTGGCAAGCCTGGGATAGGTTGCACCAGACCGCGCTCTTGATCGGGCGAAAAGGCGAGGGTAGGTTGAGGCGTAGGGGAAGCTGTCGGTTCCGGTGTGGTCGTAGGCATGGGTGTCGGCGTTAGCGTAGGCAAGGGGACCAACAGTTCCGGTGGAATTTCTAAAGAGCGGGACATAGCGAATAAGGTGTCGCTTTGCTCCTCATCTTCATTCTCATCGGGTATTTGACCAGCATAAAGAGCCAATAGTTGTTCGTTGCGGTCTCCGGCTGCGGCCAAATGACCGCCTGGGGAGAATGGTACAGCCAGGTTATCACCAGGGGTCCAATTTTCCAGGCTCCACATCAGGTCGAGCAAACGGCCGTTATCCAAAGCCAAGATATGCGGTCTGTTGCCTGAATCAACAGCCAAAGCCGGATATGTCTCTGTGGACAGTCCCGTAACCTGAGCAGCGCGGCTCCAATTTAAACCGCTGTCCGAAGAAAATTCATGCCAGAGCACCAGGCGCTCGTCCCTTTCTTCTGCCCATAAACGGTGAACGATGCGCTGATTGAGACCTAACAACCGACTCCATAATACCCTTGCCTCTTCTACGACTTCCATCTCGGTCCAATTGCGTCCGGAATCTTCTGAGCGACTATAGGCCAGGGCCAGAGGATCGGCTTCCGGTGGCAAAGAGCGCCGCCTCCAGAGCAAGTGCAGTTGGCCCTTATCAGTTGCGGCTATGTATGGACTATCTACCATATCCCAGCCGGCATCTGTGCCGTTGAATACCTGGATGGGCAACGTCCAGGACTCGCCCTCATCTTCCGATTGCATGAAATAGATGCCTCGCTCTTCATTAAGCGGAACGGTATAGGCTAGATTGAGCAGCCCATTAGAACCAGCAATGAGATGAGGGTCGGCGGCGTGCTGGTTCTCGCTCAGCCGCAGCGGCATAGACCATTCGGAAGGCCGGGTTATGGCTGCCTGACTAAAGTACAGTCCGCCGGCACTATTGCGGAAGACAATGTAAAGACGATCATTAGCAGAAGCAGCGCTGATTTCCTGCACATTGCCTTCGGTAATGTTAATGACCGGCCGCCCGGCGCTCCAGCTATTTCCGTTCCAGGCGGCATGATAAATCTGCTTACTTTGATCATCATGCCAGAAGGCGTGTGTACTTCGCTCATGATCAGGGACTAACTGCAAGTCGGCAACTTTGACGCTGCTGGTGCCGATGGATGCCGGGCCTTGCCAAATGGGTGGTGGGGGGAACCAATCCTCGGTCGATCCGATTTCTCGCGAAGTGAGCCAGATGTCACGGCCGTTTCCGATGTCACAACCCAGAGTATAGAGTTGTTCTTGATCTCCAATGGCCTGGTGGCAGCGCAGATGGACAGGCTGGAAGGTATCAGGGTTTGTGAAAGTTGTCCATTGTTCTTGCACTTGTGGATCGCTCCAGCGGGAGCCGTCCCACACCATAAGATAAGTAGTCAATATCATTTCACCTTGTAGGGTCCCTGCCTGTTCGGTCGTACCCAATAGGAATAATCCTCGACTGGTAGAAACAAATTGAGCGGTAGATAAACATGTGGGTAATGATTCTACATATTCCCTCAGAGACCAGTTCTGGCCGCTGTCTACGGAAATCATCATATATTGTGCACAATCTTGTCCTGGTTCATGCCCTCCACGCCAGGTAAGCAGAACCAAATCACCATCTACCCCAACTTTTAACTGGCTTGGACCTTGCGCTTCCTCTTCATCTTCAGGTGAGCGTTTGTCAACTTCCTTCATAGGATGCCAGGTTGTACCTCCATTTGCAGAGTGGGTGAAGAAGATTTGTTCACGGCGGGTATCATCCCAAACAATATATACAGACTCATTATCAGCGGCTTGAATTTGCAGATTAGCCTCATCTCGTTCAACATCACGCAAGTAGCGCGACCCATAGAGCAATATTGGATTAGACCAGACACCAGTCGCACTTCGCCGGCGATAGTAAATGCCGCTGGGGCGTTGGGATGTATCCCCTGATCGGATAAAAATCAGGTGCAGCCTACCTTCTTTATCTATGGAAACAGCGATCTCCCTGGCTTGGCTCTCTAATGAATTTCGCTCGCTCCATGAATCCATGTCGTCAAAGTTATCCGATTCAACTCGACTGTGATAAAGCGTTTGCTGATCGTCAGAATCGTCAATCCAAAATGCATGAATCTCTCCCCCATCATCGGCGATAAGATAGGGTTGGAAAATTGGTGTCTCATCATCTTCATCAAGATCCGGGAAGTATCTGCGGGTAAAGAAAGGCAGTTCTAGTGCCGTTGGGAGACTCCAATCATTTCCTCGACCCGTCGTATAAACAAATCCATCGATGATATCGTGCCAGAGCACATGAAAATCACCAACATTATCGCGCACCATTTGCGGATCTGAGGTTGCCCCGGACAAGGACAAGTTTACGGGTAAGGACCATCCCCCAGGAAATTCTTCTTCGAGAATATCTTGTGGGGTGGGGGTGCCTTCGGATTCGCTCTCTTCTTCCGAGCCGGTTGAAGGAACAATGTTAAATTCTTCTGTTGGAGTGGGATCGTTTTGTGCCGGAGGAACTGCATTGGCCATGTTGGGCCATATTAGAAATAGGCTTAAACATGTCAAGAATCCAAAAACTACAATCTTCCGCAAAGAAGGGTTGTTGTGGGATCTCAGAGGTTGGTCCGGGCCTACTCTATCCTTATCGCTTTCAGTCATTATGAAGAGACTGGCGCTCCCGTGTCCGTTGAGACCCAACTCAGATGCTGCATCCCTACGCTGACCGCCGATCGCAAGGTAGAGGGATCCGAAATTAGCATCTTCAGATAGGTGAAAATTGGCCCAGGCCGCAGTGCCCATTCTCGAAAAGCACGCTTTTGCCAGTAGAGCAGCTTCTCGGCCGACAACTCCGGGTAATCCAATACCGTTCCCTTGTCCATATCCACCTGCTCCCAGCGCGTCCCCGGACGGAACCATCCCTTTTCTACCACCTCAAAGAAAAATGGCGTGCCCGGGTAAGGAGCGGCTACATGGAACAAAGCAATATCCAGCGGCAAGGACTTAGAAAAATCAATTGTCTCGCGAATAGTTTTATCCGTTTCACCTGGAAGGCCAATGATAAAATAGCCCCAATTTTTAATGCCTGCTTCCCGCGCCCAACGCAAAGCACGTTCCGCTTTGTCAGGATAAGCCCCTTTGCGTGCGTGGCGTAAAATCTGTTCATTGCCACTTTCAATGCCCCAAGAAATAAGCCAGCAGCCGGCCTTCGCCATCATTTGTAGCATTTCCTGGTCGACATAATCAACACGGCTGTTGCAGGTCCACTTGATATTGATGTCCTCCTTGATCATCAGTTCGCATAGACCCATGACCTGGTCGCGATTGACGGTGAAGAGGTCAGCGTACATGTGAATATTGTTCATGCCCAGCTTCTTTAGGATCCACAACTCTTCCATTATATTTTCTGGTGTGCGAACCCGCGCTGTGTACTGGTAGCTGACATGTTTTATGCAGTAGGTGCAACCGGCGGGGCAGCCGCGACTTGTGACGATGAATGTAAATGGACCATGAATCATGGGCATGCGATATTTATCCAACGGCAGTAAGTGGTGCAGCGGTTGGGGCATGTCACTCAGGTCGGGTATAAACGGCCGTGTAAAATTGATCCTGATCTCACCCCCATCCCGCCAGACCAAACCTTTAATGCCGCTTAAATCAACATCACCCTCAGGAGTCATTGCCGGCTCATAAAGAGGATCGTGATCGTCGAATAATTTTTGAATATTTTCAGGCCTTTGAGCGATCTTATCTTCGAAATGGTCTAATAGATCGCGAATAGTAAGGTCCGGTTCACCTAAAAGAATGTAATCGAGCGCCGGATAAGGGCGCATGGTTTCCTCAGGGATAGGCGTGACATGCGTACCGAAGGCAATGGTTTGTGCACCCCGTGCTTTAGCCAAGAAGCAGCCGTACATATCGTTTTCCAACGTCGGCGCTGTGACCTGAGTCAGATAATATTTAGGCTGCAAGCGATCCAGTTCTGTTGCAAAATCTGGCCAGCTCATCTGTTCCGCATTGGCATCAATGACGGCAATTTTGTATTGAGGATGGAGCATCGCTGCCATCTGGGCTAGAGACACCTGCGGCCAAACCATATTTTCACGCGTTCGACGGCCGACTCGGTGCTGTGTGCGAATCCACAAACCTCCATCGGGTGTTGGTGGATTCACTAAGACGATATCTACAGCGTCAGATGAACGTGGAGCCTGCATCAATCCCTCGCGCACGATGTCGTCCGCGTTAGGGAAATCGGCCATGCGTAATTTAGGAATACGGCGGCTGCCTAAGTTGACCCATGACCCATTTTGCTTACGTTTGTTCATACTATAGCATTCCTCCGATCCTGTAGTTCACGATCGATGATAGCTTCACGTTGGCTAAGCTCCTCAAGCACACGCATTTGAATCCAATAGATAAATAATTGGATTCCCGTTAAGGTGAACATAGCACCACTGAGAAGATAAAACCATAAGCGGCTTGGCTCCCAGTTTTGGGTGCCAATCAGCAGGGCAACACCGCCAATGACCAATCCAAAGAGTGTTGAAAGGCCTCCCATCCACCAAAAGTGTCGGTCGAGTGGAACAGAAAAAATTGGCTTTCCAAACAAACCTTGACGAATCGGTTCTTTGTAAAATAGGGAAACCATGTAATTAAAGGATATGCCCAAAGAGAATATGCTAAGTCCTGAAAATCCAAAAACCGCGGCCGAAATGAGAGCCACAATTCCCCAGGGGCCGAGTGTTGTGATGCCTTGATAACGCATAAAACTGATTCCAAAAAGAATCACGCCAGCCAACAGCATTCCAGCTAACCCAATTAGGCCTAAGATACGCACGGGATTATAGGTTAGGGCGGTCCAGAGCATCGACTGTAGGAAAAGAGTGCCATCATGAATGACACTTAGTTTGGAATGGCCGACTCTTTCACGATATGGAATAGGCACTTCTAACATCGTAACCCCTTCATGAACGGCACGGGTGCTCATCACTGGTGTCAAATTCAAGCCGTCTGGAAGAGGATATATGCGGTCTAATACTTCTTTCTTAAATACGCGCATACCACTGGCGCTATCCGTGATTCGTTTCTGACCCAATATTGAAAGGAGGGTGGCAAAGAAGAAATTGCCAATACGGCGTGTGATGGGCATTTCACTATCTTGTCCCGCCATACGGGAGCCGACCACAAGATCAGCACCCGATAACGCGGCAGCGCATAAATTGGGAAAATACTCAGGAGGGTAAGTGCCATCTGCATCTAAAAATCCAACAAGCTCACCCTGTGCCTGGTAGAAGCCTGTTTTCAGCGCGGCTCCATAACCACGATTTTGAGCATGGGAGATTAGCTGTAGATCACCTTCTTGGTCAATAATATCATTCACAATTTGGCCAGTTTTGTCCGATGAACCATCATCAACTACCAATAGTTCCAAATCCTGAACATTTACATCCTTAAGTTCATTTTTGACGTTCAAAACGCGATACACGATATCAGAAATACCGCTTTCTTCATTGTATGCGGGGATAACAACGGACAAGGTTGTCATAGCGCTAACCTCTTCACCCTAGTGGCTACTATGATAAACCACTTTACCGGCACTCGATACTTGATTTTCTTCTATCTTCTTAATTTCTTGTGCGGGAACCCCGGCCACAACGGTGTGCGCCGGTACATTTTTGGTCACAACAGCCCCGGCAGCAATAACCGCCCCTTGACCAATATGCACTCCATCAGTAACGATTACACCCGATCCGAGCCAGACATCATCTTCGATAACGATACCCTCGGCAGTGATGCCTTGATCAACAAAGGATCGATTGGGATCGTCAAAGACGTGGTTAACGGCGATAATTTGGGTAAATGGCGATGTGTAAACACGATTACCGATAGTCACACCTCCCTGGCCGCGAATTACATTGTATTCTCCAATGAGGCTATCACGGCCGACTCTGATGAAAGCATTGGGCAAATTGCGGAAATTATAAGTGTGCAAAACAGAACCGTGCATCACGAGCGTGTTTTGACCAATATCAATACCGCATGGACAGGCATGTAAATAAACACCCTCATCAAGATAAACGCCATGACCAAGCCTGATATTTTCGGCAAAACGTAATCGCACATTTTTTTCAATGGCTGCCCAACCATTAATTTTGAGAATAGCGCGATACAGAAGTCCACGGATTCCAATTCCGATAATTGTTG
Source organism: Anaerolineae bacterium (assembly GCA_028277515.1). Next base: position 6,237 of record JANQGC010000108.1, on the reverse strand, counting down.
GAATCCAACCGATTAATAAATATAATGTTTGCTCAGCAATATAACGTCCAATCCCTGACGATTGACGAGAGAGATAGAGTCGGATAACTTGCCCCATCATCGTAGAAGGTAATTATTCAAAACAAGAATTAAGCTAATAGGGACAATATGATTTTTGCACGCTCCGCCGAATCGAACATCATCATTGATCGACATTCATAAATTTATTGGGATAAAATTCTTCGTTGTTCTCATGTCCGGGCTGGTATCAGTGACTACTACATTGTACGGAATTACCCTTTTCCGGAACTTTGGGCAATAAGAAAGATAAATTGAGAATCTTAAAAGTTGTCTTACAAGCCTGTGTCCCTAATTTAGTTCTGTGGTTATTCAGAACAACCAGAAATCATTATATATCCTTTGCACCTTATTCCAGTAATTCGACCTTCCCCATTTTAGATCGTTTCTTATATTCATTTAATCCAAACAGGTCAGAATTTTTGTTCGTGTTTTGATTGTCATTATAAGCCATGATCAGGTTGCGATGGCTCGGTAATCTCCATAAGTCCATGCTCAGATAAGGTGGCCAGGAGTTGAAACAGGTCACGACGCAATTCAATTTCGGATACTTCAAACCTTGTTGCCAAATCCTTAAATGCCGGTTCTACTTTTCCATGGGCAGCCAGTGCCTTCCACATCCTAGTAGCCACCTCGTTTAGTCCGAAATAAATGCCGCTTTCAAGATTCAAAAGCACAGCCTCATTTTGTGCATCTCTGAAAAGGACATGTTCTGGGATAACAATTTGGCTATTCATTGAAAAGGCATTCATAAATATGGACCTTAATTCCAATTATACATGGTTGGTCACTGGAATTTCGCAGCATCTTTAAAGGATGATCAGGGGTGACTTGTGAACATCTGAAAAGATTTAGTTGAGGCTCTCAAAACATTCCTCATTCAACAAATGACAAATGTCACAAAGAACAATGACAAATGTCACTAAATAAAAACTTTTCTTAGGGATAGAGTTAAAGGTAACATACAATTTATCAGGTCGCACCTAAAATGGCTCGAGCTCCACAGTCAAGAAACTAACAATATTCCATTGGCGAGTCAAAACAGTTGATCGGCTGATTTTTGGTGATCATATAGCTGGTTGGGTACCATGAAATACTGAGGGGTTTTCATGGGATCAAGGAGGGTACCCCATTAACACAAACAACATCCAACGGGATACAGACCAAATAATATAATTATTCACCCTGCTCGTTCTCTTATCCGGAACGAGCAGGCCTGTTGCATTTCTTTGTTTCTCGAACGTAGTGTGTTTAGGAGGAATTCCCGTAATGAAGAAAAAAATTTGTCATTCTTAACGTGCACAGCGTCAGTTTCCAGAATTGTTTGGATGACAGCTAGGTCCGAGATAATCCGTTTGACACCATCAACGCCGATGATTTTGGCACCATCGCTGTTTACATCGGCCAATCGGCCAGCACGAACGGCTCAGATAACGCTTTGATAAAGGGCAACACGAACCGGAACATCAAGTTGCAGAGCAAGGGCGGCTACGGCATTCTCTTTAACAATTTACCAACCTGACCTCTACCAGCTCCGAGTCTCTTTCAGCGATTTTCTATAAGGCTAATTCGGATAGCGGTACAACAGACGTCGGCGGCAACAAGTTCCTGGGCAACGGCTTCTTCGGCGGTTATCGGGATTTGTTTGGAAGATCATTCAGATTGGTACGAAGAAGATTGCCCTAGATTAAACCCAATCCGCGCTTATCTGTTCTCTAAAGGAGATCCAGACTGCGACGGTTTTCGCGGATTCATAAAATGTCAGCTATTTCATCTTTCTATATAAGGAGGAAATAAATTTGAAGAGAACCACATTCGTTTTGTTTACCTTGCTGTCCAGAGTCCTCCCCTTGGGTGCTGCTTCAGCAAGGAGTTGGAGCTTTGCAAAAAGGAGAAAAGTGATGAAAACAAAAATCAAAATGCACTTTAAAAAAGGTTGGATCCTCCTAAGCGTTCTCTTAGTGTTGGTTGTCATAGCCAGCACGGGTACTGCAGCTGAATACACTCAACCGGAACCGGCTTCACCGTTTGGCGAGAAAGGCCATGCAGCTGAGAGCACAGGTGTAGATATTGGAATAAATGCGTTAAGGTCTATGGATGCAGTTGCTGCCAGCAGTGTCATTCAAGATGGTGCTGATCGTTTGGCCGCACTCCAGAATAATGATGGTGGTTTTGATTGGCCACTGGACGATGGCAACCCTGCAACGGGCAGCGCCTTGAATACTGTCGCCCCAATTGGAAAGGGTTTGGCATTCGCTTATCTGAACACCATTGACCCGGCCCATCTAGCTGCTTTGGAAGATGCGGGAAGCTACCTGCTGACCAAAACCAACAACTTCGTGCCTCCGGATGGTTATCTAGCTGCCCAGCTAGATGCCATTTACGGAAACTCGCAGACAGATCCCACATCATACAGCTATCATGTTAAGACAAACTTCTATGACAAGCTGGATGCCGGCACTTACAACAAGGATGGCGCCGGAACGCCTTATACTACGCTAGACTTTATCGATTGGTATCGTAACACGAAACGTGCAAGCACTCCCAATCTTGGCGCCTGGGATATCGGTATGGGCCTGGTTGGTGCGGCCTCCGTTGGAGCCATTACCGACGACTGGATTGATCAAACCAAAGACGCGATTAACGACCTAGATGCAAGCCCGGGAGAGTGCTGTGACATAATCGGCCTGTCTGGGGCGGTCCATGGTTTGGCTTACGTAGGCGAGAATTTTGATCCAATGGCAGGCATGTATGCTGCAGCCAGCAGCCTGGACGATCTGGCGGACACCCTTGCCTCTTATCAATTATCAAGCGGCGGTTTCAAATTAGATCTCGATCCTGGTGATGATATCGAATCCGTCCAAACAACAGCTTACACCATTCTGGCCCTTAACGCCGCCGATCGGATTGGCTATCAGACTGAGCTAAATGATGGAGTGGTCTATTTGAACAACGTTCAACTGCCGACAGGTGGCTGGGAAGACCTCGTTGGGGATGGTGAGAATAACGAAGTAACGGCCGAGGCACTATGGGCCATTGGCAGTCAGGCTATGCCCTTCATTCTTGGGGGTAATCGTTTGGCCGCCTTGCAGAATAATGACGGCGGTTGGGATTGGCCACTGACTGATGGCAATCCCTCAAGTACGAGTCAATTAAATACACTTGGTCCTATTGCAAAAGGGTTGGCTCTGGCCTACCTACGTACTGAAGATCCGGCACAGCAAGCAGCATTACAGAATGCAGGCGCGTTGTTGCTCACCAAGACTAATAACTTTTCACCTTCAGACGGCTATCTGGCCGCCCAGCTCGATGCTATTTTCGGGGGCACGACATACGTCGACCATGTACAAGCGAACTTCTACGCTCCGCTGGCGGCCGGTAATTACAACCGGAACGGTGCTGGAATACTATATAACACGGCAGATTATGTGAATTTGATTCGCACAGCCCGTGCAGGCCTTGGCAATATTGCCGCCTGGGATATCGGCATGGGCTTGGTTAGCGCTGCCGCAGCAGGAGCTGATACCACTGAATGGATCGCTGGAACCAAGGCAGAGATTGATGAATTCGATGACAGTGCTGGTTATAACGTAATCGGTCTCGCCGGTGCTGTCTTCGGCCTGGCGTACGACGGAGAAGATTTTGACCCAACAGCAGGTGATTTAGCTGCGGCCAGCAGCCTGGACGATCTGGCGGATATACTCGCCTCGTACCAGATCAACGGTGGCGGATTCACCTGGGATTTGAACAATGTCGCTCCCGGATACGAAGGTCTGCAGACAACCGCATATGCTGTTTTGGCCCTTATTGAAGTCGATCCCCTTGGTTACCAGACCGAAATTGCCGGCGCGGTAGACTATATGATCGATCTGCTACAGCCGAATGGTGTTTTTGAACAAGACAGTTATGAGAATAACGAGATTACCGGCGAGGCACTATGGGCTATTGCCAGCATGCCATCGATCATCGAACCTACCATCACAAACTCGATCCTTTGTGGTGCGGGTGCGCAGACCGTCACCATCTCGCTGAACAATGTGGTGGGCCTCTATGGCTATCAGTTCACGGTGACCGGCTGGGATGCAACAACGGCCACTGCTGACAACGAACAGTTTATTGATGGCTTCTTCACCCATCCCACTGGGCCAACCCCAGAAGTGAAATCTAAATCCTGCGATGCCACTTCTTGTTCTTTCTATGCCACCAGGGTCAACCCAAGTTTACCAGTTAGTGGCAATGGTCCCGTGGCTTCGTTTGATCTAACAGCCGTTGCTGGTTCCGGTGGTGTCTTCGACTTGACTTTCAGCTACATGGTACTCAGCAACCTCGAAGGATTCGAGATACCCTACGAGATTTCGGAACCTCCCCTGGAAATTACTGTTTGTGGCCAGACGGTGGTAGATGGCTATGTCAAATTACAAGGTCGGCTCCAGCCCGGTTCCCATTTCGCACCGGGGACGGTTACACTGGTTAACACGGACGCAACTGCATATGGACCTTATTCCACGACTTTCGATCAAACGACTGGCTATTTCAGCATTAGCAACGTCGATGCACTCCCAGGTGGTTCCGCCTATACCCTTCAGGCAGAGCATGATCTCTATCTCGGTAACGAACTGATGACAACATTGACCCCAGCCTCTTACACGGCACCAAACACCAAATTACTTGGTGGCGACGCTGATTTGCAAGATGATGTAACGATTACTGATATCTCCTGCATTGCCTCAAAATTTGGCCCTGGGAGTGATACTTGTGGATCGGCCGGTGACTCAAATATCAACGGCGATTCAGTCACCAATATTCAGGATCTATCTATCGCCGGAGGCAACTACTTCAAGTCAAGTTTCTTGGATTGGTAAGTTGCGTACTGTAACAACTTGAAAAGTGGCGTCCAAGTGGACGCCACTTTTTACCATTTTGGTTCATGGTCATATTAGCCTGAAGCAAAGTTTTTGTTATTGATTTTGTTTAGACGGAGGATTTTCATGAGAAAGGTTTCGATGTTTTTGTTTTTAGTCTTGCTGGTCTTGACGACCGGCGTTTTTAGCGTTGCCGCGGCGACGTTGACCGTGGATGGGAGCTGTGTGGATACGTCACCCGCCGATGGTCAATGTGACAGCAGTTCCGCATATTCTAACATTCAAGCGGCCATCGATGCCGCTGCTCCTAATGACACAATTGATGTCCTAGCTGGGACGTATGTTGAAAACTTAAATGTTAACAAGAGTTTGACACTATACGGTCCAAATGCATATCCATTGAATTTTGATGGTAAACGCGGCCAAGGCTTGCGTGTTCCGGAGGCAGTTATCCAGGGACAGGTGACGATTGCCGCCGCCGATGTCACTATTAACGGATTCACCATCACAAATCCCGGCCAGCAATTTGGCGTCTCCGGCACTGTTGGCGGTGGAGCAACAGACGGTATCTTAATTCAAAACAACATCATTACTGATGTTGGCAGTGTTGGCTTAACTGCAAATGTTAAAGGCGTTTCCTTCCAAGGCGGAACGGATGATGTCGTCATCACCGACAATTGGTTTGATAATATTAATGCCAATGAAAAAAGTGTTAACGCCATCTTTTTCGGCGACTCATTAGCTACCGACCCGTCTGAGGATGTTGTTATAAGGAACAATTATTTTAGCAATATCGAGTCACAAACCAAGGGTGGCTATGGCATCCTGCTCAATCTTGGTGTAAATGTTATAGGTGGGGGTGTGCCTGGCGTTATCATTGAGCGCAATATCTTTGATACGATCACTGGTGGCGGATGGAACCATGCTATTGGGCTGGAAACCACCACACTAGACGCACAAGTGCTGGATAATACCTTTTTTGATTTGACTGCAGGTAGCGCAGACAACACAGCGATTTTCTTTGAAGGCAATACCGATGGGGATACGGTAATAGTCCAGGGCAACCGTTTCCTCGGCAATGGTTTCTTTGGCGTGGCCATTCATCCGGATGATCTGCCACCATCACCGACCTCTTACACTGTGGACGCGACTAATAACTGGTGGAACGGTACCGATGGACCTTCAGATCCGGGTATTGGCAACGGGGCTACCGGCACAGGAACGCCCGTTGCCAATACCCGGATCTGAAGGTCCATCGGTACCGTTCCACCAGTTATTAGTCGCGTCCACAGTGTAAGAGGTCGGTGATGGTGGCAGA
>JANQGC010000080.1 GCA_028277515.1 Anaerolineae bacterium | reverse complement strand
ATACAGTAGCTGTCCGGATCGACATCGACGATGACCGGAATGCAGCCGGCGGCCATCGGTGCAGCGGCCGTCGCCTGAAACGTATATGCGGGCACAATCACCTCATCTCCCCAGCCAATCCCCGCAGCGCGCAAGGCAACCTCCATCGTCACCGTACCATTGACGCAGGCGACGGCATATTCGCCGCCCTGCATCTCCAGAAATTCCTGTAAAAACGCCTTTGTTTCCGGTCCCGGATAAGGGTAGCCACCCCAATTGCCAGATTTGATCACCCATGTTACCGTATCAATATCTCGCTGGTCATGTACCGGCCATTCGGGATAATCTTCTGTTCGTATCGCCTCCCCACCTAAAATTGCTAATGTTGACATGGTTTCCTTACTCCTTTTTATCGCTTACTATCTCAAAAATATTTTGACGGTTTATAGTATCGGCTTTAGCCAATAAACGCTGAAGCGGTCACTACAAACCATCTGCTCACTGATCCACTGCTCACTGTCTACTGTCTCACTGCTCACTCCAAAACCCCGGTGCATCCGGTTTCGCCTGCCTTTGATTAAATTCCGCCACGAGCGCCGGAGAAACATTATCCGCTTTCACCGCCTGGATGAGTTCCACCAGTAGGCCAATCCGGAAGTCGAGCATCTTTTCTCCTTTTTCGGCCGTCGCTTTGTGCGCATCTCCAACATACATATGCGGATAGAGAGCATACCAATCCACCTGGGTATAACCCCCGGCATCGACTACTGCATGCAGCCGATCCAGGCTGGTGAAGGGTTTAGGTGGCACCCGGTCCATCTTCACCAATCCGTCATTGATGTGACGCATCATGCTTGTCTCCGCCTCACAGGCATGTCCAATTTCCGGGTGGTCTAACAGCGTCTCATCTTCCGGCACAACCGGCAGATCGGCATAATAGACCACATACTCCCTGGCTTTCTCCGGCAGCGTTTGTACGAACAATGGTAAGAAATTGCGATTGCCACCATGCCCGCTGATCAAGATGATTTTGTAAATCCCATTGCGATGCATCTCGTCACAAATATTTTCCAGCAAAGCAAACGCTAAATCCCGATTGATCACCAGGCCGCCCGGCAGATGCGCCGTTTCATGATTAATGCTGAACGGATACGGCGGGAAAACGATCGCCGTTTCCTGTTCGGCCGCGCCGCAAGCCACAAAGTGTGCCGTGAACATATCCGTGCCCAATGGCAAATGCGAGGCATGCGCTTCCAGTACGCCGATGGGAATAATGCCTACACCCCCGCATTGGCGCACCGCTTCTTCAAATTCTGCTGATGTCAATTGTTCCCACTGCATAATATTTTCCACCTGTTGGGCGATTTGCTAAATCGCCTAAAAATAGTGGGCGATTTGGCAAATTGCCCGACTAACCGGCCGGCTGGACCATCATCTCATCGGCCGAACTGATCAGCGTGGCGCGTGCCTCATTCATAGACAACCCGGCCGCTTCCATACCCAGCAGTACACCACCAATCACCGGTGGTGCGACCAAGCGGACGAGATTGGCTTGCGGCGCGTAGGCATGAATCGTGCGCTGCATCGGCTCGATTAACATTTCGCCCCCCTTATACAAGCTGCCGGACAACACCACATCAAAGGCCTCACCGGCCAGCTCCAACTGGCGGATCACCGCATTGGCCAACCCACCGAGCGAATCCCCGGCCCAGGTAACAATGGTTTGAGCGACAGCATCTCCTTCAGCCGCCGTTTGGAAAACAAGCGGCGCGTCCCCTGCTGTAATCCGGAAACGGCCGCGAATCAAGCCGGCCAGCAAATCAACTTTATCAACCGCACCCACATGCCGCACAAAAGCCTCGCTCAAGGTGGTCACCGGCCCGCGGAATGTCCAATCGGCGGCGATAGCCTGAATCGCCTTATTGACAATTTCGATAGCCCCACCATATTCGCCAAACCAGGATCCACTGCCGGTAATACGCCCTTCCCGGCCGAATTTATCCCGGCCGCGGCAGTTATTGCTCGTACCGGCCACAACCACTACGCCCCACCCCTTTTCTGCACCGGCAACAAGCCCAACCAGGGTATCATTGCCCAGGGTGTACGGAGCATTCGCCAGACCTAAAGATTCGATCATGGCCACGTGGCCCGCCCTATCTTCCGGCCAATCATATCCGGCATAACCAAAACCGGCTCCACCTATCTCTTCGCGGTTGATGTCGGCCGCGCGCAGCGCATCATCCACAATCTGGTGCAGGACGCGCCGGGCATCATCCCAGCCCACTGCTTCCCAACTTCCCGGCCCGGCAGCGCCAAATCCCAGGCAGCGGCCGTTCCGGTCGGCGATCAAGGCGTGGCTTTTTGTATTCCCGATATCAACCCCTAAAAAGTAATTCATGAACGAAACCTGATAACCAGAGATGCCAACTTTGAGAAGGTTGGCATCTCTACCAATCTAAAACTGTGGCAAATAACCTTTATGCGTTTGCAGCATGTCCTCCAATACCACCTCAGCCTGATCGGCCGGCGGGCCAAGCGGGTGCGCCAGCAGCGCTTGATATGCAGCCTGGCGGTCGCCATGCACGGCCGCTTCTACGGTCAGCAACTCATACATCTTCACTTGCTGCATCAGTCCAAAAACCGCCGGCGGCAACGGTTCTGCGGGCAGCGCTTCAATGCCGCTCTTGCTGACCAATGTGGGCAGTTCCAGCACCCACTCATCCGGCCAGCCGGAGACTGCCCCATTGTTGGCCACATTAACCACATGCTGTTCATGCAGATCGTTGTAATGGGCGTTGAGAAGCTGCGTCGCCACGGTCGAATAATAAGCGCCGCCACGCTCCATCAATCTTTCCGGCGGCTCCGTCCGATCCGGTTCCGCATATTGGGCTAGTAGTTCTTCTTCAATGGCCATCACTTCCTCAGCCCGCGACGGCGGCCACTTTTCTTGTTCGGCCACTTTCTGCTCTGTGAAGTAAAAATACTGCAAGTAATAATTAGGAATCATACGCAGCGATTCCACCAGTTCCGGTGGCCATTCCGGATCGCTCTCCCCCCGCAGGTGATTTACATAATGCTGCAAAACACGCGGCCAGACATCTTCACCATCAACTGTGAAGCCACGATGCCAGGTCAGGTGATTCAAGCCCAATGTATCAAGCTGCGCCCGGCGTGGCTCCACCTCAATGCCCATTTCGGCCAGCCCTTCAAGGACATCCATTTTCATATGGAAAGGAGCGTTGCAGACGCCGACAGCCGTCACTTCAGGGACGTAATTGACCAGGGCCTGGGTCACCAATCCCGCCGGGTTGGTAAAGTTGATCAGCGGCGCGCCCGGTTTGGATAGGCGCTGCATATCTTCGGCAATGCGCAAAATGACGGGAATCGTGCGCAGCGCCTTGGCCATGCCGCCAATGCCCGTCGTCTCCTGGCCAATCAGGCCATGCCGGCGGCCCAAATATTCATCTTCGCGCCGCGCCTGCATCCAGCCGACGCGCAGTTGGGTTGTCACATAATCAGCATCGTGCAGAGCATCCTCTTGAACCGTTGATAAAATCACCTTGAAAGGCGAGCCTCTGGCGGCGACCATACGCTGGGCGAAACGGCCGACCACCTCCAATCGCCTGGGCAGAATATCCATCAGCCACAGTTCAGTAACCGGGAATTGATCGACCCGCTCTAAAAAACCATTCACCAGTTCCGGCGTATAGCTGGAACCCCCACCAAAAACAGCAACTTTCATAATTTACCTGCCGCGATTTACCAAATCACGCTACAATTGAGGTCGATTTGGCAAATCGACACTTCGCGATTTAACAAATCGCGCTACAGTTCACAACTCCCACGGCGGCCGTCCTGTCTCACCACTGAAAGAATCCCAAATCGGCCATCGCAGTTCAGGTATCCGATCAGCAACGCCGGTCAGCAGGCCAAAACAACCGGCCATCATCATATCACCAAATGGCGTGGCGAAATATGGGCGAAGATCCGAGCCATCCATCAAACCCCGCCGCGGCCCAATCACCGCCACACCAAATCCGTCATCCGGGATAACATAGGGCTGTTCACGCAAAATAATCGCCCCATGTCCGTGATCGTTGAAAACATCCTCGTTTTTCAATGTGCCTGCCGCCAATGACTCCAATAATCTATCCATTTTTTCCCGGTTCAACATTCCGGTATGGTGCTCAAAACTGCCTTCGATCCCATCCGGACCCATGCGGAAAGCCAGCGTGTGCAAGTTACCGACGTTGGCCACCAGCAATCGAGATCGGCCGTTCACCTGACCATCAAGCAGCGCACCGGCAATCGCCGCCGGAGCCGTGTCCATCAAAATCAGCGGCACATCAACATCACCGGCCGATCGGGCTACAGCCTTCATGCGGGTCATGATCGGCGGAATATCGGCCGCGTGGAAAGCGAACGTCGCTAACTGCCGGTTCTGCTGCAATCGGCGAGCGATATAATCAAAGCGAAATTTGCGGTCGGACACATCCGGCGGGGCATTGCCATGATCGAACACGGCTACCGCCACCGCCGCCACATCATTTAACGACACACCAAACGCCATCAACGCGCGGTGAATGGCTCCATAATCAAAATCACGCAGCGACAAATGCAGCACATCCTCGCTCATGTTGGTGGCTTCCTCGTCGCTGACCAGTTGAATACCCTGCTCCTGTAAATAATCCAGGTCATCATTGAACGAACGGGCGGCAGTAGGCGTGGCGAATAAATCATAGCCGGCCTGCAAATGATTTTCGGCCGCCCAATGGCTGGGACCGCCGCCCATCGTCAGCCCGGTCAGCAGCACCGCCTGCCCGGCGCGGGTGGCCGCTTGCAGCCGCCGGCGCACGATCATCGTCGGCGACGGCACCACCAGTTTGAAGGCATTTTCCGGGTGCAGGTTGGTGTCATACAGCAAGATATCCTGCGTGCCCGTTCCTACATCAACACAAAGAATTTTCATCTAATCATTTATCCCACATGACCTTGCCGCAGCGCCAGGCGGACAATGCTCTCGCTAATATTTCCCGTCCCGCCTACAATGCCAATCTTCATATCAAACACCAATACTGTAGAACTACTTTTCCAGACCTATCCTGAGCTTGTCGATGTATCTCTCGAGAGATTTCTCGCTTCGCTGCTAAGAAGCAAACCTTCACCAATTGTCATTCCGAGGTCTTCCGAGGAATCTTTCGCCGGTCGAGAGCCAGATCCCTCGGTCCCCTCGGGATGACATGTACAGTTTCTTTACTCATAGAACAGAGCTTGCGATGTGGTGTTTCTCGAAATGACAATCGTTAAAATGAAGTTTTTTGTACTTAAAAAGCTTACACCACAATTTCAACGACATCACCACTCCGCGAGCTTTCATAAGCCGCATCCACAATCTGCATATTGACCAATCCCTCCCGACCACCGGGAACGGGCGTCTTACTGTCTCTAATGCATTCAATAAAATAAGCAAGCTGCCGGTCATACATGCTTTGCGGGCAGTGCTCCGGACGCGGGTGTTCAAAACCGGGATCAACGGCCTCAATTGTCTCCGTTTGCCGATTGGGCAAAGCGAGATGGGTAGGAAACAGTTCAGCAAATCCTTTACGGCCGTAAAGCTGCGTCGATGCCTCCGGACCGTCCATGTGTGGCTGCCACCAACCGGACTCAAAGATACTGGTCACACTGTTATCCCAGTTGACAAGGATAACCCCGGTATCATCAACATCATAATCACCGTAATGGGTGCCAATTTGAGCGTAAACCGACGCCGGCAGCGGGTCGCCCAACAGGAAGCGCGCGGTGTCCAGGGCATGAATCCCCATATCGGCCAGCGCGCCACCGCCGGCATATTGCGCCTGGGTGAACCAGCCGCCCGGCCCCCAATTGGCATGCACGCCGTAACCCTTGGTGCGGATAACCTGTCCGATGCGACTGACATTTTCCTTCAGCCACAGCACTTCCTCGTCAAAGCGCCAGCAGTGCGCCACCATGAGCAAGCTGTTTGAATCGGCCGCGGCGGCGTTCATCTCCCGCGCTTCGGCCGCGTTCATAGCCATCGGTTTCTCCACCAGCACATGCACCCTTGCATTCAGTGCGGCAATCGCTTGCGGGGCATGCAAATAATTGGGGGTGTTGATGCTCACAGCATCTATATCACCATCAGCGAGCAGCTCCTCAATCGTTTCATATTGGCGCGGGACGTTGAATGTCGCGACAAACGCCTCTCTTGATTCTGGGCGGTGGTTGACCACGGCCGAAATTTCCACGTCGTCAAGTTGCTGTGCGGCGGCAGCGTGAACCCTGGATATGTAGCCGGTTCCGGTAAAAGCGAGTTTGACAACCATAATTAATCCTTTAAGTGACAGTCACCTCAAAGGTGACTGTCACATCGTCGTTTACAATTCATGGGCCATGCCATAAGGTAAATCATGCAGCCGTGCATAAGCGGGTAACTGCTGCAAAGTTGCTTCCATCACCCCGCCAGGGATATTATCCAACGGAATGTGGCATGCTTCCAACCCCGCCCGCAGAGGAGCGGTGTCCAACCCTTGCTTTTCAGCAATCAGCAAAATTGAGGGACCGACCAGGTCGCCGTGGGGTAGGCCTTTGCCCATCATATTCTCTACGGCATAGGCAAAATAATGCTCGCTGCCCTCTTCCGGCCGTGAATGACCGATCTGGTTGCAAAGCTGCACCTCCAAAGCAAGGCAGTCATACAACTGTTTTAGCCCCTGGACATCGCCCCTTCCGGCAGCCTCCGCACAGGCATAAGCCCCCTGTAAGATAGCCTGAGCCGTCTCATAAACATAAGGAACAAACTCCATTCCCGGCGGATTCTTGCCTTTTTCATGGGCAAATTGCCAATCCCAACAGCCTGTGGCGATTGACAGCACATCACATATACCGGCAGCCCGAATGCCAGACGGGGCCGCGGCCAACATATCAAAATCAAGTATCAATCGATTGGGCGGCCGGGTCTCTAAATAATATACACAGCCATTTTCCCGGTATCCTGAAGCCCAGGTGATAAAGGCATCAACTGAAAGGGCAGTGGGCAAACAAACCAATTCCATATCCAGTTTGGCGGCCGCATATTTTGCCGCATCCGCCACCAATCCACCGCCAACGGCATACAGGACAGTCTCTTGCCGGGCGCCGGTGGGCAATGCTAAGGCTATCTCATCAGCCAGCCCATCCCAATGATCGAGCGTGGCTTCCCGGACCTCCAACTGGCATAAAAACCGGAGTTGGGGCAAAGAATCTTTGACGGCCATCCATGCCGGACCACTGGTCAACAAAACAGCCGGCCGTTGTTCTTCAATTTCCCCAAAGGGTATCATTTCAGCTATTGGCAAATTCCAAATTTTCATTTCTAATTCCAGAACTGCGGCAAATAGGGCCGGTAACTCTCCAGATAATCATCCAAAATCTGCTTAGCCACATCAATATCAGTCACGCCAGGGCTAAACAGCATAGCTTGCAGCGCCGCTTCCCGACTGCCGTGAACCGCCGCATCGACGCAAAGGCGGGTCACGGCAATTTCCCGCCGGCAAAGCTCGGCAATTCCATCCGGCAAATCGCCTATCCCAACCCCATGAACGCCCAGGCCATTAACTACGCCAGGGACTTCAACTATCGCGCCCTGGGGTAAGTTATTGATATATCCTTGATTGGGCAAATTAACCGCCTTGTGCTGGTGGGTTGTGTTGCCGGCCATATTGACGATCATTTCCAATGCGCCTTCGCTGTCAGCCCCGTGCAGAGTATCAATCCCCTTTTCCCCGCGAGCCATCGCCCCCATTTCTTCATAGCCGGTCCCGCGGTTCTTAGCCCAATAATCCCAATCATAAAGGCTGACCTCGTACTTTTCCCAGGGTCTGGTCAAGGGATCGCTCAGCCAGGGCAAATATTCGCAAAGGTGTTCATCACCAGGGATGGGGAAACAGCCGAAGGCATCAAATACCCGGCGAGTTAACGGCTCAAAATCAGGATCGCCCGCAGCCCATTTTTCCCTAAACAACGGATATAAATCCGTCCCATCTTCTTTATGATGCACGGCCAGCATCCAGGTGAAATGATTCAGGCCCGCGGCCACAATTTCAATCTTTTGTTGAGCCTGGGCGGCAACGGCCGCACGTGGCGGGATGCTCTCCGGCGAGGCATGGGTATCAACAAATCCTGGTGGAACCTCAATGCCCAATTCCTCGGCCAGGGTCAGCCCTACCAGGGCATAACCGACCTGGAATTGGTGACATAAACCAACCACTTTGATCCGGCTGTAGCGGGCAACAGCATCACAAATTCGCATCATCGGATTGGTGTAGTTTACCAGCCAGGCTTGTGGACAGATGCGCTCCATATCGCGCATGATTTCCATCACCGGCCCGATGTTGCGCCAGGCATGAGCCAGGCCGCCGGGACCGCTATTCTCGGCATAAGGCTGGCGTAAACCATACTTAAGTGGAATCTCAAAATCTTGTCGCCACAATGCTTCTCGCGGTGGCACTTCAATAGAAAGAATCACATACTCCGCACCATCCAGCGCCCCCTCATGGTGCGTAAATGTCTCAATCTGCATTCCTGCCGCCCAATCTCGGTTAAGACGTTGACTCAAGTTGTACACATATTCCAGGGCCGCTTCATTGCGGTCCACCAAAGCCAGGATGCTGCCATTGAGCCGCCTGCTTCCAATCAAAGCAGCCAGGCTGTTCAAACCGAAGGAGGCGCTCCCCGCCCCGATAACCACGATTTTTGTTGGTAGGGACATATAAAATCTTTGATAGTAGCCGAGGATTCCTATCCTCGCTTTAATCAAAAGCCAGCTCGCTCGGCGCCGGTTCGTGATGGCTGGTCAGTTGGTGAGATTTCTCTATAGTTTGCCAGGGTTCCACATGAACCATGATTTCCGACAAAGTGGGAAATTCATGAAACAGGTCATGGCGCAGTTCCTCGGCAATCTGGTGGCTTTGCGCCGTGGTCAGACCGGCATCCACGCCGATATTGACCTCTGCGGATAGCCGGTGACCCATCCAGCGCATGCGCACCCGGTATACTTCGCGGACCATTTTATGTTTATGCAACACCTTTTCGGCCGCATCCAAATATTCCGGGTCAATCGCATCCATGAGCCGGTACCACATTTTCTTTGTGGCATCCCAGGTGATGAAGACAATCGTCAACCCAATAAAAATGCCAATGATCGGGTCCAGGATAGGATACCCTAGAGCCGTACCACCGGCCGCCAGAAGGACAGCCAGTGACGTTAAGCCATCGGTGCGCGCATGCAGCCCATCGGCGATCATGGCCGCCGAACCGATCCGTTTGCCAACCCGAATCTGCATTAAGGCCACCAACTCATTACCTAGAAAACCGATGATCGCCGCCGCCGCCAGCCAGCCCAGGTTGGACAACGGTTGGGGGTTAATGAAGCGCTCAATGGATTCTTTTAGAATGAAAAAGGCACTGAAGGCGATGGAAATGACAATGAATATGCCAGCCACATCTTCTGCCCTGGAATAGCCGAAATTATAGCGCCGGGTGGCCACACGGCGGGCCAGGTAAAAGGCGATCAACAAGGGCACGGAATTCAAACCATCACCAATGTTATGCACCGTATCACCCAGCAGCGCCACGCTGCTACTTAAAGCAACAACCACAATCTGTAAGAGGGAAGTAATCAACAAAATGGCCAGGGCGATCCACACAGTGCGGATGCCCAACTCATTGTCAAAAAATGCCTGATCGGCCGTCAAGTCAGTGTGCTCATGCCCATATCCGGGAATATGCAAGGCAGTAGCGATTTTTTCCCAAAAGCTGTGACCATGATCGTGACCGTGGCCATGAACATGATCGAGTCCGTGATGATGGTCATGATGATCGTGGTCATATGGGTGATCATGAGTGTGCTCACGATCCCGGTCATGTGGATTGGGATGCACATACATCCCACTTGCATCATTCTCATGTTCCTGATCGTGATGGTGATGATGCTCATGCCCATGCTCACTATCGTATTCGTAATCGTTATCGTATTCGTAATCGTTATCGTAATCGTGGTCGTGATCATGATGGTGTCCGTGTTCATGATCGTGGTCGTGTGGATAAGCCATTCAAAATCTCCAAACTAATGAAATATATATTGTGGGCTTGCCATGCTCCTGGATGAGCAGAAATAGGAGGTGATCACAAGCGTCACTGCCTACCCCTTAATTCCGGAGATAACCACCCCTTGCGTGAATATTTTCTGGCTAAAGAAAAATATTAAAATCGGCGGCAGCACAAGGACCACCGACGCAGCCATAATCAGATGCGTATTAACTGAATAAATCGCATCAAAAGTTTGCAATCCAACCGCGGCCGTCCAGTTCTCGCGGCTGTGCAGATAAATCAAAGGTTCATAAAAATCATTCCAGGCATATAGAAAGTGAAAAATCGCGATGGCCACTAAAGCCGGACGAGCCTGTGGCAGCAGCACATAAAACAGATTCTGGATTGGATTGGCGCCGTCAATCTTGGCTGCCTCATCCATCTCCAGGGGGATGGTCATGAAAAACTGGCGCAGCAAAAATACATCATAGGCATTGGCAAAAAACAGGGGCACAATTAATGGCAAAAGCGTATCCACCCAGCCCAATTTTTGAAAAATGATATAGACCGGGATGAGCGTCACCTGGCGCGGCAGCATAATGGTAGACAACAAGATCAAGAATAAAACATTGAGATAAGGCGCGCGAAACCTGGAAAAGCCATAGGCTACCAGGGATGATGACAGCAGCATGCCGAACATACCTAGAAAGGTGACGATCATCGTGTTCAACAAATAGCGCGGGAAGGGTACGGCCGTTAACGCTTCCACATAATTTTCCGGGTGCACTTCTAATTTTCGCTGCAGCTCTTGATCGGCAATGGTCAGCAGGTAGGTTTCATCCGGATTATCCGGAAAGACAAAGAGACCCTGCCCTTGCGGCTGGTTTTTGATTAGAGCCATTTCAACTTCCTGCCCATCCAGGTTCACCGTGTAGAGCGGCTCTTCCTTACCGTTTACCTCGACCATCACCGTTTCCCACGGTAGGAGCGGAGGCGGTGTAGCTCGCAACTGATTACGATCTTTAAGCGAGGTGGAGAGCATAAAAACGAGAGGAATCAGGATCACAACCGCCCCTGCCGCCAGGACAAGCGTGGTTAATCCTTTTACAAAGAGGTTGTGGGCACGCATGCTTTGCCGTGCGCGTTGCATGAGGGTCATTCGTGCGGCCGTTTTAACTTTGCGGTTCGCCACTGTTGCCACGATTATTTCCTCACCTGTCCTTCATAGAACACCCACATGGGAGATGAACGAAAGACCAGGATCGTCACCCCCAGAATAATAATGAACAATATCCAGGCTAGAGCCGAAGCGTAGCCCATCTCAAAGAAACGGAAGGCATTTTGGAATAGATATAGATTGTAAACCAGGGTCGAGCGTGCCGGACCGCCAAGCTCACCAGAGGCGCTGGTCACAACATAAACCTCGGTGAAATACTGGAAGGATGCGATTAACCCGATGACCAGGTTATAAAAAATGACTGGCGTCATCAGAGGTAGGGTCACATTGCGGAAGCGCTGCCAGCTATTTGCCCCATCAATTTTAGCCACATCATAAAGTGTTGTCGGGATGCCCTGCAATCCGGCCAGGTAAATGATCATCGTCCCACCTACCCCCCATAAGCCCATAATCACCAGGGCGGGGATGGCCCAATCCGGATCCAACAGCCAGCCCGGTGGGTTCTCGATGCCCAATACATTCTCTAAAAAGGGATTCAAGAAGCCGGTCCGTGGGTTAAATATGCGCGACCAGAGTAAAGCAATGGCCACGCCGGCAATCACCGAAGGTAAAAAGTACAGCGTACGCCACAAATTAACACCCGGTATTTCCTGGTTCAGCAAAATCGCCAGGAACAAGCCAAATAATAATCCCAGGGGTAAGGACAATGCCGCGAAATACAATGTACGCTTCAGCGAGTGCCAAAAAATCGGGTCCTCAAAGAAAGCGCGCTGGTAATTCGCAATGCCCGCCCAGACCGGGGGGTCGATGATGTTATATTTAGTGAATGAAAAATAGAGAGAGAGCAGCATAGGACCCAGGGTAAAAATGAGGAACCCGATAATCCACGGAGAAATAAAAGCATATCCCCAAAGCGCTTCGCGCTGCGATAATGTCAGGCGGTGTTTTTTCTTTTCCTTTTTACTTTCGACCATATGCCTGCCCTCTTAACTTTGAAAAACCTCTCTGAGGGATTTGAAACCTCAGAGAGGTTTATAAACACGGACAGGAATAAAATGGATAAAATAAAATATCCGTGTTTTTCCTATCCGTATATACAAGGTTTTCTAACCCTTATTGCTCAGCCCAATACTCGTCGAACAAACCTTGAATGGTTTCATTGGCCTGTTCTAAGACAGCATCGGTATCCTCAAGCTGTTCGGCAAAAACGCGGTCATAGATTTCTGACCCTAACACTTCATTGGCACGCTCCACATTGGGCATCCAACTTTCATGGTGCGGATCGTCCAGGTAATCGATGGCGGTGTAGATCACATCATAATCGTGATCGCCATACCGGTTTTCCATCTCAACAGTATAGACATCTGATACGGATTGGCGTGAGGGTAAGCAACCATAAACCAGGCAAACCTCAACGATATTTTCTTCGCTGGTCAGCCACTTCAATACTTCCCAGGATGCTTCGGGATGGGCGAAGTCTTTGGGGATATAGAAGGTGTCTGCATGAATTCTGGCAATTCGTGAGCCTTTCTGGCTGAAAGGAACGGCCGCAAATCCATAATCAAACGGTAGATCGACCAATCCTTCGGGCATAAACCAGGTGTGGCTGTGGAACATCGCCGCCTGTCCACCACCAAAAGGATCGCCAGATGCTGCATTCAGTGATTCCTGTCCGGTGACATCAGCCATGAAGTGGTCTTCCCAAATCGCGTTATTGAGCCAATTCAGACCATATTTGTATTCGTCGGAATTGACCAGGGCTTGCGTCATATCTTCATTGGTCGGCCGTCCTTCTCCGGGCGGGTCGAAGTGTGTCATGAAGCCGCGCAAATCGGTCCAGGAATCATCAAAACCCCACTGGACAATATTTTCCGGATCGAAATCGGGTGAGTTGGCATTATTACCGTTGGCATCCAACGTTAATTCCAGGGCCATTTCGCGCAGCGCATCTATGTCCCAGGAGGTATCATCATAATCAGTGGTTGGATAATCCAGGCCGGCAGCATCAAAAGCATCCACGTTATAAAAAATGAAGGATGGGAACATACCCAGAGGCAGGCCAACGGTTTTGTCGGGGTATTGGTATAGATCGACCGCCGCGCCGTAAAAATCGCTTGTATCAAAGTTTTCTTCGTCGATATAGGGTTGAACATCGGCCCATAGATCAAAGAAACCGGCCGCGACGTCAACACCGCCAGGGCCGACAAGTCCCGGAGGATTACCGCCCGAAACCTGGGCCAGCAAACGCGTCACGGATTCCTCATTGGGAACAATCACAAACTCTATTTCGATATCATCATGTTCGCTGTTGAAACGCTCAGCAATCGCCTCTTGAGCAGCAACCTGGTCCGGGTCTGTTCCAGTGCCCAGGCCGACAAATATATCTACTTTGACCGGCTCGCCTTCGGCCATTTCTTCCTCGGCCGGTTCTTCCATGTCCTCTTCAGCCGGCTCCTCCGCCTCGGCCGGTGCTTCCGATTCTTCTTCAGCGGCCGGGCTTTCAGTTTCTACCGGCGCCGCGCCACCACCACATGCAGCTAACATCAAACTAAAAAGCAACAGAAAAATGATAAACAAAGTTGTTTTTTTATTGTACATGTTCTCCTCCAATAAGGATATAAAAGAGATAGATAGGAAATTAACGGGTTTCGATCGACAACGAACTCTATTCAGTATGCACCTCCTTTCTTTATTAATCGGCCGTTTTCCCAGCCGCATGATTGGCGAATGACCAGCTCCGTGGGCAGTAAAATCAATGGTTCGGCCGTTTCCTGGCGAATAAGCCTTAACAACTGCAACGCCGCCGCCCGACCCGCCTCCTCAATTGGCGCGCGCACCGTCGTCAGCGGCGGGTCGGAATATTGCGAAAGCAGCGCATCATCAAAACCGGCCACAGCGATATCTTCGGGAACCCGTTTCCCGGCGGCTTTAACCGCTTGAATGCCCCCGCGCGCCGACACATCATCAGCGGCGAAAATCGCATCAATCGCCTTCCCTTCACGCAGCCATTGGGACACGATGGCCATCGCCGGGTCTTCATCAAATCCGGCCTCGGCCAGCAGTCCCGGATCAAAAGGGATGTCGTGATCGGCCAAAGCTTCCCGATAGCCGCGCTCCCGCCACATCGAATCCTCATTGTCGGATGCGCCGGCTAAAAAGGCGATGCGCCGGTGACCACAGCGGATCAGGTGCTCTACCAACTGGTAAGCCCCTTTCTTGTTCTCAAAGGTAACATAAGGAATAGACAAATCCGGGGGTGGTGTACGGTGCAGCAGTACCATCGGAAACTGGACGCGATTCAACCGGCGCAAGGAAACATCTTGCAAACTGTCGGTAAAAATTATTAACCCGTCAGTATTGTGCCGGCCTAAAGGTAGATTGAATACATTGACTTCTTCATGTTGGGAGGTTGAATAGAGCAGCAGATCGTATTTGTTAGCGGTGACAACCTGCTGAATACCATGAATGAGTTGAAAGAAAAATATATCATTCATCTCCGGCAGGATAAGACCAATGGTATTGGTCTTGTTGGCGGCCAAAGCCCGCGCGCCCTGGTGGGGAATATAGTTGAGTTCCAGGATCGCTTCCTGGATGCGCTCGGCCGTTTTATCGGCAACCGGCCCTGTATCGTTGAGATACCGGCTGACCGTCATAGCTGAGACGGCCGCTCGTTGGGCTACATCTTCAATCGTCACATTCACAGTCATATCTGCCGCCAGAAAGTCGAATTCATGGGATAAAAAGTGCCTCTCTCCTACAGTTAGCGCTAACAGTTAGCGCTAACATCTTAGCAATCTTTTATATCGCTGTCAAGAAAACCACTTCTCTATTGCAAAATACACTTGACATATGATTTTAAGTCTCTATAATGTGAATGAGCGCTCGTTCATATTGTTGGATAGGTTCATAATGGTGAAGACTCCGAACTCCGATAAACGAAAAATAAAAGGTGCCGCTACCCGGCAAAAAATCATTGTTGCCGCTCGCCAACTAATTGCTTCACAAGGCTATCACGCCACCTCGACGCGTCAGATTACTAAGCGCGTAGGGATTGCTTCCGGAGCCATCTACAATCACTTTAAAGGTAAGGAAGAGATATTTGAAGCGGTGCTCAATCAATATCATCCCTGGTTACAGATCCCTCCCGCGATTAAAGGGGCTGAAGGGGACAAGTTAGAAGAGTTTGTACAACATTCGGCCGACCGGATGCTTGTTGCCTGGGATAAAAACCCGGATGATATTCGGCTGCACTTGATCGAGTTGATCGAATTCCAGGGAAAACATTTACCCAGCCTGTTTGAATCCACCTTCTCCCAAATGACAGCAATCCTTCAACAACTAAGGGAAGAGCGTGAGGAGCTTGGCTCAATCCCCGTTACTGTCCTTAGCCGCGCCCTACTCGGATTATTCTTCGCCTACTTGATGACGGACCGGTTTTCTGGGATTCCGCTTCAAACCGGTTTTGATCAAAACGCTTTTGATTATTTTGCGGATGCATACCTGCATGGTGTGCTCGCCAAAGAAGCAAACAGAAAGGAGTAGTACAACTAATTATGAAGACAAGAAAGGAAGCAATGAAATTAGTTAGTATTGGGGCAGGTAGTACGTACACCCCGGACTTTGCGGAAATGCTGATTGACCGTAAAGATGAATTACCGGTACAGGAGTGGGTGATGATGGATATCGATCAAGACCGCCTGCAGGCTGTGGGTGAGTTCACCGAAGATATCCTCAAAAAGGCTAACTCACCTATTAAACTCGTTTTCACTACAAACCTCATCGAGGCGGTGACTGACGCAGATTTCGTGATCACGACGATGCGCGTCGGTAAAGCCCAAGGACGGGTATTGGATGAGACAATTCCACCGAAGCACGGCCTGGCCGGTCAGGAAACAATGCCACCCGGTGGTCTAGCCATGGGACTTAGAAATGTGCCTGTCATTGTCGAGGTCGCCCAAGCCATAGAAAAATATTCCAAACCGAATGCCTGGTTAGTAAATCTCGCAAACCCCGGAGGTATGCTGACTGAGGCTGTTCACCGCATCGCCGGCCTCGAACGTGCTGTGGGTTTGTGCAACTGGCCGGTTCTGGCCTGGAGTGGCGTTGCCCGGGCCTACGGGATTGCTCGCAGCAGGGTGTTTCTCAAGTTTGTCGGGCTAAATCACCTTAACTGGGCAAAATTTTATATTGATGGCGAGTCAAAGGGAGTCGAGGCTTTCAGAAAGATGATGCAAGGGCTGGAGATGACCGCCGGTCTCAAGGAGGAAGACCAAAGAAAGATGATGCCCTCCGACGATCTGATGGAATTCATTGGCTGGCCCTTTGCCGCAGCCTATGACCTTTACTACTACAATGCCGATGAAATGCATGCCGGCAGCTCTGGTTTTAAGGAAATGTGGAAGCAAATGGCGGCAAACGCGGCCGAGCGCGTTCCTCCACAGTTGGCTGAAATGGTTGCTAACGCCGATAGTCGAGCAGAAATGGTTCAATTACTTGATGGATTCGTGATCGACATGTATCGCAAGAAGGATATTGAAGGGTTCCGGCTGGTACAATCGACCCGCGGCGGCGCCTCCTATGGGGAAGCCGGTTTGGATGTCGTAAGTGCCATTTTCAATAATAGTGGGAATGTACAAATTGTGGATTATCCCAATCTGGGCAGTCTCCCTGGCATCCCGCGAGAAGATGTCGCCCAAATTCCATGCCTGATTAATCGTGTCGGCGTGTGGCCGATCGCGATGGGCAATGATATTCCTCGCCATATGGTGTCATTCATTCAGGCTTCAAAACATTATGAGATCTTGGCTGTCGAGGCAGCAATGGAAGGAAGTTATCATAAAGCGCTCGAAGCTTTGGTTGCCAGCCCAAGTGTGAACTCTTTTGAAAAATCAAAAAATGCGTTAGATGAATTATTGGTTGCTCATAAAGATGATCTGCCGAATTTTTCAGATGCAATTGCTAGGTTAGAAAGAAATCAAAGCCCATATTAAATTATTGAGTAGAGAGTTTCATGAGGTGAGGTACATATGATACGAGTAATCTTAGTTTGCATGGGTGGGATATCTACGTCTTTTGTAATCAAAAAAATGGAAGCAGCTTTTGCCAGGCGCAATATTGCTGTCGATATCAATGCGCGCTCCTCGACCGCCCTGGTCGACTATATAAGAGATGCCGACCTGGTCCTTGTTGCCCCGCAAGTGAAATATATGGAAAAAGAAATAGATAATTTGTGTACGGAATACAACATTCCCTGGTCTTCAATTGAGTCCACCATGTATGGACGCATGGATGGAGAAAGGCTTGCGGATTTATCCTTAAGCCTCTTAGGTAAATAGGTATCGAATTTCAGTCGGAGGTGAAATGATGGCGACTTTTTTTGATAAGCTGGTCTTCCAACTCAATAAAATCTCACAGCTTCGAGTATTACGCTCGATCATGGATGGGTTTTTCTTTGCAATGCCGATTATCGTTATCGGCGCTGCTTTCCAAATTGTTACGAATATCGCTACCGCAGCTCAGGGGGGACAGGCAGGGCTTTTTATCTTCCTGACAAACCTGACCTTCGGATTGATGGGCCTGTTCACGGCCTTTGGTATTTCCCACGCGCATGCCAATCGCTTGAAAATCGACCCGATGAGTACGGCCGTTGTCGGCACGACCATGTTTTTAATACTGAGCAAGCCTATTTACATCGAACAGGGCATCATGGATGTCGTTTTTCAAATTGATTCGGCACGTTTGGGCGCATCTGGTATGTTACTGGCCGTCATTGCCGGGATCAGTACCGCAGAAGTGATGGCATTTTTCCTGAAACGAGGCTGGGCCATTAATGCGGAATCTTTGCCTGATTTTGCAAAAAATTGGTTTTCCCCTCTTATTCCCAGCGTTCTTTTAATATTTGTCGCCTGGGCAATCACCTATCTATTCGATTTCGACATCACTTCACAGCTTTCCGGTTTCATCTCCTCTATTCTAACCATCGGAAATAGTTATTTAGCTTTCATTGGATTATGGACCTTTGCTTGTTTGCTCTTTGTCCTGGGCATTCATCCTGTTGGAATAATCGCCGCTTTTATCCCCTTGTTGATGGGAGCGCTGGCCGAGAATGCTGAAATGGCTGCCAGTGGTTTAGAGCCTGTCCACATCAACAATATGGGGACTGCGTTTGCTTTTGTTTTCCTCGGCGGAGTCGGTAGCACGCTGGCATTGAATTTTTTAATGCTTCGCTCAAAATCCGAATCAATCAAGGGATTGGGTAAAATTGCCTTACTGCCCAGTATTTTAAACATCAATGAACCGCTGATCTTTGGTCTTCCGATAGCCTACAATCCAATCCTGGCGATCCCTTTCGTTATCAATGGGGGAATTGTGACTCCGACCATCGTCTACCTGGCAATGAGGACAGGGTTTGTCGCCATCCCGCATACGATGAACATGATCCCCTTCATGCCCGCCGGGCTAGGGGCCTTCTTCCTCAACAACGATTGGCGCTCCTTTATCCTGATCGCCCTAATTTTAGTCGTCAATGCCCTGGTCTGGCTGCCCTTTTTCAAAAGATTTGAGAACCAATCCTTTGCAGTAGATACCGCAGAGGTCGGTGAAGTAGTGGTGTAACTGATGAGTGAGTTTGAATTAGACGCAACAACTGTCCAGGTAGCGACCCAGGTAATCATTCATGCCGGTAACGCTCGAACCCTGGTACAGCAAGCCTTAGATTGTGCCCATGACGGTGAATTTGACCTTGCTGACGAAAAACTTAAACGAGCCAGAGAGGAAATTCGCGCTGCCCACACAACACAGACGGAAATGATTCAAGCAGAAGCGCGTGGGGAAAGCCTGCCTTACTCCTTATTGCTGACGCATGCGCAAGATACATTGATGATCGCCATGTCCGAAGCACAAATGGCAAAACATATGCTCAAGCTATATGGGCAACTCAAGCAGCTTGCTGGTGAGAATAAATAAGTCTCATCCGTTTTAAGTGACGGTCACTTTATTATGGATATTGCCACTAAAATAATGATGAAAGTGACCGTCACATGACTGAATTGTTTAGAAAACAAACCATTTAGCCAACGGTAGTTAATACTGGCCGGCGTTTCCATCAACAGCATGTACCAAATTAAACTCGGAGGACAACTTTACTCAATGGCTGAAATAAAGATTGAAATTAATAACGGGGTCGGACTGCACGCCCGGCCGGCAGCCCTATTTGTTAAGACCATCCAGGATTATGAGGCTGAAATTAGGGTCAAGCATGGCGATCAGCAGGTGAACGGCAAAAGCTTAACTAGTATATTGGGCCTGGGGGTAAAACCAGGTATGGAGATTACTGTTGAAGCTATTGGCCAAGATGAGGATCAGGCTATTCAAGCAATCGAGAAATTAGTTAACAACAACTTCAACGAATAACTGGCCTTATGACAATTCTCACTCTAGTTCGGCATGGTACAACGGAATGGATGGAGGAAGGACGGATCCATGGCAGAACAGACGCACCCCTTAGCGAGGTTGGTTTGCTACAGGCAGAAGCAGCAGCGGAAGCACTCAGAGGAGAGAAGTTTGATGCCTTTTATAGCAGCCCTATTGGTCGCACCATGCAAACGGCCGAGGTCATTGCCAGGACGGTGCATTTACAACCCGTCCCTTTAGACGAGTTAATGGAACAGGATTTTGGGGAGCTAGAGGGACAATTAGATCAGCAATCTTACAGTCCATTAAAAATGCTCTTTTATTTGACATTTTTCTCCAAGAGACCTTTTGGGAAAGGGGGAGAGAGTTGGGACCAGCTTATGCGCCGCGGTGACAGGGTCTTAAACAAACTTGCGCGAGTACATCCTAGACAATCCGTGTTGGTCGTTACTCATAATGGGGTAATCAACGCTATCCTGCGGCAGGTTACCGGATCAAAGTTTGGGATCAAGAGGCTGAAGCCGTGTTCCATATCTCAAATCCAGGTTGATGCCCATCGGCCTGAGACGAATAGGCTGCTTTCCCTGAACGTTTATCACGGACCGGTTATTGGCAAAAATGATGGGGGGTAGCAGTGAGCAAACGACCATTCAAAGTTGACATCATCGGCAAGGATCGGTCACATTTGATTTTGTTAAACCACGGGAATTGGAAATGGCTTACCGGTCCGCGATGAACCAAGGGAGCAGACACAGGCTGGTTTACAGCACCTATATTGCTTAGAAAAAGACCACGAAGGAGTAAGACAAAATGTTGTATCAAGACGCGAACCAACCAATCGAGAAAAGAATAACGAATCTTCTGGAGATAATGACCCTTGAGGAAAAAGCGGGGCAATTAAGCTGTGTGTGGCCCCTTTCATTGATTGGGAAGAATTTTCCGGATGAAGACTTAATGCTGAAATATATGAAAAACGGCCTGGGACGGATTACGCAGTTTGCCAATGTTGCTTATTTTGAGAGTCCGGTAAAAGTCGCCGATTATGCCAACAATATTCAAAAATTTCATGAAGAAAACACACGCCTGAGTATCCCGATCCTTTTCCAAAGCGAAGCCTCAACCGGTTTCCTTGGTGTTCAAGCGACCATGTTTCCGACCGCAATGAATTTGAGCACAACTTGGAGGCCGGAACTTGTGGGAGAAGCGGCAAGGGTTATCCAGGAAGAGATGACGGCCGTTGGGGTACGCCAGGCCTTGTCACCGACAATTGACATCGTGCAAGATCCACGTTGGGGAAGGCTGTTTGAAACATATGGTGAAGACCCCTATCTAACAGCTAGCATGGCGGTTGAATATGTGCGCGGGCTGCAAGGGAAAGATTTACACGATGCTGTAATCGCCACAGCGAAGCACTTTCTGGGCTATGGTGTTACTTTGGGCGGGCTGAACCTGGCAGCCAACCGCCTCAATATGGTGGAATTGTATGAAACCTTTGCCCGTCCCTTCGAGGCAGCCACTGTTTTATCCAATCTTGAATCCATCATGGCTACTTATTCGGAAGTGAACGGACAACCTGTCGGAGCGAGTAAGGAAATTCTTCAAGACCTTCTTAGGGACAAAGTGGGCTTTAAAGGGCATGTTCTTTGCGAAGGCAACCAGCTAGGATCATTTATTGATCGGTTTGGCATTGCCCAAAACCGGGAGGAGGCTGCCATTTTGGGCATAGAGGCCGGATTAGATGCGGATACTCCCGTTACCCAGGCGTACGACAAACTTCCCAAACTGGTCCGTGAAGGAAAAGTCAGTCTGGAATTGTTGGATGGCGCTGTCGGCAGGGTACTCAACGCCAAGTTCAGGCTGGGATTATTTGAGAATCGATATGCCGATACGGGTAAGGTAGTAGAAATTTACTCACGGGAGAGCAGTAAAAAGTTAGCAAAAAAATTAGCGGATGATTCAATTATCCTTCTCAAGAACGAGAATAACCTTCTGCCCCTCGCGGATGATATCGATTCAATCGCGGTGATCGGTCCGCACGCTAATAATTTGCGGTCATTATTTAATATGTACTCCTACCCGGCCAGCCTGGAACTTGTGCAAAGCATTGTGTCTCAACACGACATGGAACAGAGTGAGGATCGCCTGATGAAGTTTTCTGCAGAAACGGCGCAAAAGGTATTTGGGGAACTGTTCTCGGACAAACCGATCGAAGCCTTCATTAAAACACATTATCCTGCTGCGCAAACGGTGGTGGAGGCGATTAAAAACCAGGTATCCACGGACACGGCCGTTTCTTTCGCCCAAGGATGCAGTTATAAAGATCCCGAAACGGATGGTTTCTCGGAAGCGATAGCCGCGGCTGAAAAGGCAGACATCGTTATTCTGACGCTGGGGGATCTGTGTGGCTGGGTAGAATCAACTTGTGGCGAAGGCAAGGATGCCACCTCGCTCGAATTACCCGGCGTTCAACAGGAACTTCTTGAGGCCATTTACGCTACAGGCAAGCCAATCGTATTGGTTTTGTTCAACGGCCGTCCCTATGCCATCAATTGGGCTTATGACCATATCCCGGCCATTTTGTTCGTCGGTTTTCCGGGCACACACGGCGCCGAATCGATCAGCGATGTGCTTTTCGGGAAAGTCAACCCCGGCGGAAAACTAACGATGACCGTTCCGGTAAATATCGGACAGATTCCTGTCTTCCATTATCATAAAATTGGCAGCGGATATAAACAACCGAATCCCAACACGATGATTGTCGAAACCTTTTGGGGAGGCTATGTAGATGCCCCCCGTGCACCACGCTATCATTTTGGACATGGTCTAAGTTACACGAATTTCGAGTTTTCGGACCTGTCCATTGCTCAGCAGCAAGTCCCTTCTGACGGTGAAGTGACTATATCCTGCAAGGTGAAAAATGTTGGAGAGGTGGCTGGTGATGAGGTGGTTCAACTCTATCTGCGGGATCGCGAGGCGAAAGTGACAAGGCCATTGCAAGAATTGGCCGGTTACAAACGGATCACGTTACAGTCCCAAGAAGAAAGTATCGTAGAATTCACGGTGAAAATGAGCCAATTAGGATTTACCAATGAGAATAAACAATTCGTGGTGGAACCAGGAAATATTGATGTCATGATCGGCAACAATTCAGATGTTTTTTCGCTTCAAGACTCGTTTGAAATTACCGGGGAACCCATTGAGTTAATAGGAAAACGATCCTATATTGCCGCCACACGAGAGATAAAATTAGAAGGTTAATTTTATATTGCAAAATCCTTATTGACAATCATATTTGCATACTTTATAATAGTATAAGGTTTCCTACGATTCGCTGTTTTCCCTTGCGTTAGACAGTGAAATCCGGAAACGAGTGGATAACAATCTTTGAAAACCTAATACCGGTCTTTCCGGCAGCATCATTGAGACATATGAGTATGATAAATCGCAGCAGTACGATCCCACTCTATCACCAGATAAAGCAAGATCTGCTCGATCAGATTCAATCGGGCCATTTCAGTATTGAAACCCCTATGCCCAGTGAAAAGCAGCTGGAGAAGCAATATGGCGTCAGCAGTATTACCATACGGCGCGCCTTAGGAGATCTGGAAACGGCCGGTTACATCACCCGCCAGCCAGGCCGGGGCACCTATGTTTTACCGGCCAGAGTTCGTCAAAGATCCGGCAAGATCGGTGGTTTTCCGACTGATTTGGCCGAACAAGGTTTCAAAGTCAAAATCGACGTTATCGACTATTTTTTCGCTGAACCTTCAGCAGAAATCGCCCAAAAATTGGGCATCCCCACTGAAAATATCATCCTCCACACCAGGCAGGTCATCTTAGCTAATGATGAACCGGTCGCGATGGGCTATGTTTATCATAACTATCTTGAGCATATTTCCTTCACCCGCGAAGAAATATCCACTGATTCGGTCGTCACTATGCTTGAACAGCGATCTGACATCGTCCCCTCCCACGCTGAACGCTCCACCCAGCTTACAAAAGTAAGTGCAGAAGAAGGAGCTGCTTTAGACATCGAGCCAAATGAGGCAGTCATTGAGGTCTATCTTACTGTCTATGACCAACATGAAAACTGTCTTGTCTATTCCCGATCCCTATATCGTGGTGATAGATACGTTTATCACGAGTCTATTAGCATATAAATTTCACTAATTTCATCGGCACTATTCCGTCAAGTTCAGATCAGGTGATGGATCGCGCCCGATCTGTTTAGGCTAAAATTTCAACCTTCGGTTCTCATAAGGTTTTTGCTTATGTCATTGAGTTATATTATTAGACGATTACTACAATTGATACCGACTTTAATTGGGATCACGTTGATCACTTTCATTCTAGTACGTCTGACCGGCGATCCGGCAGCGATTTTGCTTCCTCCGGACACACCACAGGAAACCATTGATGAATTCCGCGCCGAATATGGTCTTGACCAACCCATTTACGTGCAATATGCCCTGTTCATGACCAAAGCCGTTCAAGGGGATTTTGGCAAATCGCTGCGCTACAAAGTGCCTGTGCTGGATTTGTTCATTGAGCGTATTCCGGCCACGGTGGAGTTGATCGTTGTTTCCATGATGCTGGCTATCTTTATAGGCATCCCTATCGGCATGATTAGTGCTGTTAAACACAATAGCTGGATCGACAATTTTCTCCGTTTTTGGACCTTCCTTTTTCAGGCGATCCCTAGTTTTTACCTGGGATTAATGCTCATCTTATTGGTTGCTGTGCCGGTAGAGCAAATACCAACCGGCGGTCGAGAAACCTGGCGTCATCTTATTCTGCCCAGTATTGCCCTGGCCAGTTATCTTGTAGCGGTTTTTGCCCGATTCACTCGCGGCTCTATGTTGGACGTTCTAAACCAGGATTATGTTCGTACCGCCAGGGCTAAAGGATTGACGGAACGGGCGGTATTGTGGAGCCATACGCTCAAGAACGCTATGATCCCGATCATCACCATTATCGGCTTGCGTGTCGGCGCATTGTTAAGTGGGGCAGTCGTCATTGAGACCGTTTTTGCCTGGCCTGGCGTCGGCCGTCTCATGGTTCAGGCTATCGCCACAAGAGATTTTCCGGTCATCCAGGTAACCGTTCTTTTTGTAGCCACTATCTTTGTTTTTCTAAATTTATTGGTGGATCTGGCCTATACATGGATGGATCCCCGCATTCGCTATGCTTAATTTAAGATGCAGAAAATTGTTGAGAGCACTGAAAAGACAACCGATCAATCAAAGAGTCCCCCAGTATTGAAAAATGATTCAATACAATCGGATAAAGAATGGAAACGTGCATTACGGCGATTCCTACGCAATCCGGCTAACATCCTGGGTGCGATTTTAATTATTTTATTCATCCTTGCCGCTGCCATGCCGGTCGCCCTGTTGCCCCACGACCCTTACACAACAGATATTCGCAACCGTTTCCTACCGCCAATTTGGGCAGAAGAGGGAACAGCCGAATTTCCACTCGGTACGGATGCCCTGGGCCGTGACAACCTGAGCATGATCATCCACGGCGCGCGCTTCTCCTTATTGATTATTGTTTTATCCACCGCAATTTCCCTTTCCCTTGGCGTCACCATTGGGCTGCTGGCCGGCTATTTTGGCGGCCGGCTGGATGACATCGTAATGCGCCTGGCTGACATCCAGCTTGCGTTCCCCGTCCTGGTCTTGATCATCGCCATCGTGGCCGTCCTGGGTCCAAGTCTGCGCAATTTGGTGATCGTCATCGGCATCACCGGATGGGCGGCCTATGCCCGTCTCATTCGCGGCCTGGTCCTCTCCATTCGCGAGCGGGAATACTTTGAAGCGGCGCGGGCAGCAGGCGCCGGTGATACACGCATCATGTCTCGCCACTTGCTGCCGAATGCCATCACTCCTATTGTCATTTTCGCCTCATTTGATCTGGCCCGTTTATTGTTGACGGAATCAGCCCTGGCCTTTCTTGGCCTGGGCATCCAGCCCCCCACCCCAAGTTGGGGAGCCATGATTGCCGACGGTCGCCAACATTTGTTTGAAGCCTGGTGGACATCCGCCTTGCCCGGATTAGCCATCATCTTAAGTGTGATGGCCTTTAACCTGTTAGGGGATGGGCTGCGAGATGCCCTGGATCCGCAAAGTTATCGTTCATAAAGGAGATTGCCTATTGAGAAGAAATGTATTATACGCCGAGAAAAATACCTTTTTTATTGGATTAGTTTTTATTTAAGTTTGCTGGCTGGGGCCGGTCTCCGACCGAGTCCCTCCTGGAACAGTCAGGAGACCAGCCAAAGCAACAAATTTATTCAAAAGAGGAAAAAGAAATGAAACCAAGAAATAAATTATTGTTCACGGGAGTCTCAGGTTGGCACAAAAAGTCACTGATTATCTTGATATTTATGCTGGTACTCGCCCTCCTCGTCGCCTGTGGGGGCCAGACAACAGAGCCTGCGGCGAGCACGGATACGGAAAGCGAAGCGCCCGCAGCGCAGGAAGAACCGGCTGAAGAAGAAATGGAAGAACCAGCCGAAGAACCGGCTGAAGAAGAGATGGAAGAACCCGCTGAAGAACCGGTTGAGGAAGAAATGGAAGAACCAGCAGAGGAACCGGCTGAAGAAGAAATGGAAGAGCCGGCCGAAGAACCCGCTGAAGAAGAAATGGAAGAACCAGCCGAAGAAGAAGCGATGGAAAGTGCTTCCTCAGGTGAATTGATCATCGCCCACGGCATCGATCCTCGCAGCTTTTGGGCCAACAGCTCAACCACACAGCAGGAGATCAACGTATCAGAACAGATCAGTGAAAAACTGTTTGAGTTTACCCCGGATGCGGATGATTACGAGCCAAGACTGGCGACTTCCTGGGAACAAATTGATGACACAACCCTACGGATTCAACTCCGGGAAGGCGTAACCTTCACCAACGGGGAACCGTTTAACGCGGAAAGCGCCGTTTTCAGCATCCAGACGATGCTCGAAGCGCCGTCATATGCTTTCTTCACCAGCTCAATTGACAGCGCCGAAGTGGTCGATGAATATACCATTGATGTGAAAACCAAGAATCCGACTTTGCTGCATATGCCGGCGTTGGCCATGGGCAGCTTCCAATATCCGATCGAATATTTCAGTGAACTCGGTCCGGATGAATTTGGCCTGGCACCAATTGGCACCGGCCCATACACGTTCGTCGAACATGTGGCAGACAGTCATGTAACATTACAAGCCAATCCCGATTACTGGAATGGCCCTCCGGCCATTGAAACCGTCACCTTCCGCACCATTCCGGAAGGAGCCGCTAAACTGGCAGCACTAGAGGCCGGAGAGGTTGACTTTATTATTGATGTACCGCTTGATGCTCTCAATCGCGTCGAAGGCAATGCTGATCTCCAGCTGTTCTCCAGACCTTCAAACCGTATCTTTTACATGACTTACAGCACGTTAAGCGATACCCCATTACAAGATCCGGCCGTTCGCCGCGCCTTGTGGCATGCCATTGACGTTGATGCCATTATCGAAGGTCTGTTTGATGGCCGTGCAAGCAGATTGAATGGGCAGACATTGGCACCGGCGTTCTTCGGATACGATCCCGACCGGGAACCGGCTGAATATGATCCGGAATTGGCACGGCAATTGTTGGCCGACGCCGGCTATCCTGATGGCTTTGAAATAACCTTCAAATATCCATCCGGCCGTTATGCCCAGGACAAAGAATTGGGTCAGATCCTTGCCGCCCAACTGGCCGATGTTGGCATCACGGCAAACCAGGAAGTCCTTGAGCCAGGCACATTCCTGACTCAGCTTTCGCAGCTTGAACTAAATGACTTGTTCTTCGCCGGATCGCTGCCACCACCGGATGCCCATTTTATGCTCACCCAATATCAAACCGGGTTCCGTTATTCCTACTACTCCAATCCGGAATTCGATGCATTGCTGGAAGCCGGTACACAGACGGCCGATCCGGAAGAACGTCTGGAGATCTACCACCAGATCCTGGACATCTTCGCCGAAGATCCGCCCTACCTGCCGCTGTATCGTGGTGAGGAATACTATGCCGGCCAGGATGGATTCGGCGGTTTTACTCCAAGAGCCAGCCAGTTCCTGGATGTACGCGAATTCACATTAGAAGAGGAATAAGAGTCAGTTATCAGTCATCAGGAGAAGGGGAGTCACCCTTCTCCTATTTCATATTGTGACAGTCACTTTCTAAGTGACTGTCACTTATTAAGGAGATTTTCCTAATGGCGGAACAACTAATCATCGGTGATCAATCGATCCCCAACGGGACACATCAAATCGTAGAACTCCCAGTCACCACCGATCTTGATGGCTTTGAGGTCAAGATCACCGTCCATGCCCTGCAAGGTGTCCGTCCAGGACCAACACTGGGCCTTTTTAGTATTCAACATGGGGACGAGTGGTACGCCCTCAATGTGATGCGGGCGATCTTAGGCGCTTTAGACCCGGCAGACATGGCCGGGACAGTCTTGATGGTGCCCGTTTGTAATCCAATAGCTCTTGGAACGGGCCAACGTAACACCCAGCCCGAATCAGATGGGCCGGATCAAAACCGGGTCTGGCCGGGAACACATACCTGGCTGGCTGAATCGATGACTAAAGTTATCGATCAGGAAGTCGTACAAAAATGCGACACTGTATTGGACTTTCACCTTGGACCCTGGGGTTCTACTTTCGCTGAAGTCTTCTTCGGCGTCGATTACCCTGATGAAGACCTGGTGAATCGCTGCCGCGATCTGGCTGTTGCCTTTGGCTATCCGGCGATCGGCCAGGGCCGGGTGGTCGATGTCTTTCCGGGTCCACGCTCCCTGATGGGATATGCCGGCAGCGTTTGCGGCGTTCCCGCATTGGGCGTGGAAATAGGGGGCGGCGGATTCGGCCGTGAAGAGGAAGAGGAATGGGAAGCGGATTCCGTTCGCGGCGTGACCAACGTCATGAAAGAAATGGGTATATTGGATGGCGAGTTGGATCGACCGGAACGCCTGCTCACCTATGTCCGCAAACACCGGGTCAACCCCCAGGTAGGTGGCTACCTGGTTCCCGAAAACCGGCCGGAAAAGCTGCTGCGTGAGGTTAAGAAAGACGAAATCCTCGGCCGCATTTTCAGCCCTTATACATTTGAAGAATTGGAAGTCCTGCGCTCACCATGTGACGGCTGGATTGGTTATATGCCACGCACATACGCAATTCGCCCCGGACATTGGGGCTTCGGAATTGTCGACGCCCAGGGTGCTGAGTGGATCACAACATAACCAAGGAAGAAATACAAATGATTGCAATGGAACAAATTTCTGAGGAAGCCAAAGCGCTTCATAAAGAGAGCATCATCGTTGATGCCGTCAGCTTTTTCGTCCACGGCTATTCAGACGTCATCGCTGAATCAGGGGTAGCCGCTATGGGCATCACGACTCCTATGCCCTGGGAGGAGTTTGAACCCAGCGTTGCCCTCACCGAAAATTATTACAAGCTAATTGATGAAACACCGGAACTTTGCCTGATTGAAACTGTGCAAGACATCTATGAGGCTAAGGAAAACGGACAGGTCGGCATCATTCTGTTTGCCCAAAGTCCGTCGGCTATCGGCAACCGTCTGCAACGGGTGGAGTCGATGGCCCGGCTTGGATACCGCATTATTCAGCTCACCTACAGCGAGCGTAACTATGTCGGTGACGGCTGCAACGAGCTAACGGATGTCGGC
>JANQGC010000033.1 GCA_028277515.1 Anaerolineae bacterium | reverse complement strand
CGTCTCATCTCCCAACCGGCGGCCGATGTCACAGTCCAAATAGAAACCGGCGAGCAGGTCACAGCTTCACCGAACACCTTGATCTTTACCCCTGGCAATTGGGACCAGGAGCAGACAGTGGAATTAACGGCCGTCAACGATGATGTCGATGAAGGGAATACCCAAATCGTCGAGGTGAGCCACAAGGTGGTCAGTCCTGGGTCGACCTACGACAACATCGTCGCCGGTGTGGTCGAAGCGCAAATCGCCGATGATGACACGGCCGGTATCCGGGTCGACAACCAGGCTGTCCTCATCAATGAAGGGGGCCAGGTCACCTTTGAAGTCGTCCTGACCAGCCAACCACAGGACAAGGTCTTCGTGCCCTTCAACGGAGATGTGGGGCTGGCGTTCAACAAGGATTTCGTCGAGTTCACTGCCGCCAACTGGGACCGGCCGCAGACGATTACCGCCACGGCCGTCGATGATGATTATGACCGCTCGCCCGGCTCCGACCGGGCTGTCTACACCATCCTGGTCCGCGGCGTCTCTAGCGACAAGGCGTATGACCAGTTGACCATCGACGAGCGGGTGATTGAGGTGCTGGATGATGAGCGTGCAGGTATTCAGTTATCAGTGGACAGTATTCAATTAACAGAGGGTGAGCAAGGCGAAACTTATACTGTCTCACTGATGACTAAACCACTGTCCCCTGTCACCGTGCTGCTCGCCGGCAGCGGTGAGATAGCCCTCTCCGCCTCCTGCGTCATCGACCAGGATGAGGGGCAGTGCTTGACCTTCACAACGAATAACTGGAACACAGCGCAAAGCGTGTCGGTCCGAGCCGTTGATGATGTGCTTAGTGAGTTCATCGAGCAGGGGAGTGTGGCGCATGTGGCGACCTCCGACGACCCGGCCTATGCGGCGGTTGAAGCGGCCGACCTGGCCATCGAAATTAGTGATGACGACAACGACTTCGGCACGTTCCAGTACATCCTGCTCTTCCCGGCCGTCGGCGCGGATAGATAAGGTAGGGGCGGGGCCGGTGGGCTGAGACCCGCGCGAATAACTCAAACGAACCCAACCACCGGCCTCGCCCTATACATCTAAACCATCAGGGCGAGATGGCGCGGATACAACGTCTATGGTTTCCTCCACATTAGAAATAGGACGCGGACAAGATCAGTAAGGATTTTTGGCTGATAAATCGCCGGATAGGGAGGGGGTTGCCTGTTGGGTGAGCTTTTCGATGGCATCGGCTAAATGTTCGTCCGTGATGTTATAAGCATCCAGG
This sequence comes from Anaerolineae bacterium, assembly GCA_028277515.1. Next base: position 7,696 of record JANQGC010000033.1, on the reverse strand, counting down.
GCAACCCGGATCTTGTGGGCTTCATGCAACACCTGAGCATGGGTAAATCCCACAGGAGGTTCAAATTTGTAGCAAGCCAATTCATAAAGCTGGCCTAAGGGGTCGCGAAAGTATAAGGAGTCCATGAAGCCGCGGTCGATCGGGCCGGAATGGTCCACGCCCCGCTCTTTGAGCCGTTTTCCGGCCTGGGTGTAAACCGCATTGGAGACGATAAAGGCGATGTGGTGCAGGTTGCCGATACCTTCCGGGTTGGGGGTGCTGTTCGGTTTATGGTTTTCGTTGGTGAAGACGGTGATCAGACGGCCGTCGCCAGGATCGAAATAAAGGTGATTTTGTTCCGGCACATCCAGGTTGGGTTGTTCAAAGATGAAGGGCATACCTAAAACACCTTCCCAGAAGTCAATGGAGGTCTGGCGGTCGGCGCCGATGAGGGTAATGTGATGAACACCTTGGGTTTGTATCTTTTTCATTACGTATTCAGCATATCAGTTCCAAAAGATTCGATATGAAATTTATTCGATGCTGCAAATGGTGTCAAGAATTAGGATATATGTTTATATAGCCCTGACAATATCATTTGCCTGGTCTATTTCATCCTGGACGATCGTGTGACCCATACCAGGATAGATTTTCTTGTTGACCTGTGCACCTAGTTTGGTTAATTTTGCTTCCGTTTCATTGACACGTTCCAGGGGTATATGGGGATCGATGTCGCTGCAGCCAAGAAAGACGGGTGTTCCCTCAAGAGAACCTTCATAATCACGGGTTGTTCCTGGAGGGCCGATCAAACCGCCGCTGAATAACAGCAGGCCGCCGTAACGGCGAGCGTTACGTGCCGCAAATTCGGATGCCAGGCAAGCCCCTTGTGAAAAGCCGCCGAGCAAGATTTTTTCGGCCGGAATGCCCGCTTGTTCAACGTGGGTGACGAGATCTTCCACCATTTGCAGGGCAGATGAGAGATAAGGCTCATTTTGCTCCAGTGGAGCCAGAAAGCTGTAGGGATACCAGGTATTGTTGGCCGCGCGAGGAGCCAGGAAGGTCAGATTGGGATGGGGCAGGTGACTGCCCAGTTCCATAATATCTTCAGGAGAGGCGCCACGGCCGTGGATCAAGAGCATGGCCCCGGAGGCCTGATTAAAGTCTGGCCCCCTTTTTAATACCTCCTGTCCTTGATGCGGTCCTTTGTTGCTCGTATTTTCAGTCATGATCATTTCCTTCTGTTTCTAAGCTCACCTGTGGCAGGCGACGTTCAATCTCACTGCGCCGGCTTTCCAGCCAGGGAGGCAATTTCAAGTGAGTTCCCAACTCGGCGCGTGGTTCATCATAGAGAAATCCAGGTGCGTCGGTGGCGATTTCAAAGAGAACGCCGCCGGGGGAATGAAAGTAGATGGAATGGAAATATTGGCGATCCATCACGACCGTTACCTGGTAGCCATCGCGGCGCAATGCATGTTGATATTCAATTTGTTCATCATCATCAACGGTGCGAAAGGCGATATGATGTACGGAACCGGCGCCTAAACGGCCGAAGGGCATGCCTGGCCTTTCCAGCAGATCAACTGTTAGGCCAATGTCATTTGAGGCGGCCTGGTAGCGATAGCGCGGGCCTTCATTGCCAATAAAAGTGAAGCCCAGCGAGTCAATTAATAACCTGGCAGTGCTTTTAATTTCAGCAACCCATAAAGTGGCTCCGAAAAATCCACGCAGGGCGTGTTCAGCGGGAATAGGACCATCTTCCCAATGAGCAAAAGTCGCGTTACCGTCATGCACGACCAGCTCGACAACCATCCCATCAGGATCTTGAAAGTTGATGACCTCCATGCCAAAACGGGTTTCCCTTTCGCCAATCACGACACCTTGTTTAGCCAGCCGCTCTTGCCAGTAGGGGATGGAGGCGGGCGGGATGGAATAGGCGGTCGCAGCTACTTCGCCATTGCCACGTTGCCCGCGCGTCATATGTTTCCAGGGAAAGAAGGTTAATATGGTTCCCGGTGTGCCGGTTTCATCGGCGAAATAGAAATGATAGGTGCCCGGATCGTCGAAATTAACCGTTTTTTTGACCAGCCGCTGGCCGAGCAGATGATGGTAAAAGTTAATGTTTCGCTGCGGATCGCCGGCGATTGCTGTGATGTGGTGAATGCCTTGTACTTTTTGCATGTTTTTGTCCTTTCGTTGTAAAACAATCAGCATGCCCTTTGGGTATTGCCTAAACTGTTGCCTGATTGGCCAACCCTAGTTTCCGGCATAGTTTTGCTAATTGCATCTGTTCTTTATCGGAGAGGGCGCTCATTGCCTGAACGACACCTCGTACATGGCCGGGAAAAATTTTTTCAATGAGCGCCGTCCCATCTTCAGTTAAGGTGATATCAATGCAGCGCCGGTCGTCGGTTCTCCTTTGGCGACTGACCAGGCCACGTTTGACCAGGTTATCGATCACCAGGGTCATATTGCCACTGCTTTTCAAAACTTTATGCGCCAATTGGCCAGGCTGTAAAGGTCCCAGGTGTGCCAATGCTTCTAAAACACCGAACTGGCTGATGGTTAGATTAACGGATTGCAAATGCTGGTGTGTACGATGGGTGATCGTATCGGCCGCGCGGGACAGCTTGATGAAGCCATCCAAAGCGATTGTTTCTTTTTGTGTTCCTGAATAATGTGTGCCCATTGGAAATTAGTTTAACATCAAAATATTTAATATTGAAATGATAGCGGGCCTGACCGAGTTTGTCAAGTGTGATTAAGGAAAGTTATTAAATAAGTTTTGCCAGGGCGGTTAATCTGATTGATAATCATCATGGTTTTAATTATTTGACCGTTAACCCTTATATGGTTTCGCTTTGGAGAAAAGTATGCAAGCGTATTTGATTGACTTATTACAATGTCCAGCCTGCGGTGGCACCTTGAGTTGGGAAATTGGGGCGGAAACCAATGAGGGAATTGAGACGGCCGAATCACAATGCCAAAATTGTGGCTCAGAGTATCCGGTTCGCGAAGGCATTGGTCTCTTTTTAACACCCGATCTGCCACGCAATGATATGTGGGAGCAGGTTGACAGCGGATTGTTGCGCTACCTGCTCGATCATCCGGAAATCGAGCGACAGGTGATGGAAACGCCTATTGATCAGCTCTCTCCAGCCGATCAATTTATGAAAACCTTGTTATTGGAAGTGCAAGGCCAGTTTGTAGAGGCAAAGATGCTTGAAGAAGTGGCCAAGGAGCATATGTATACGGCCGAATATAGAGATTGTTGGAGCCATCAGGCTGGTGCTTTAATCGACCAGCTTTCTGGAGATGAAGGACCAATCATTGATCTGGCCTCCGGGCGTGGTTATCTTCTTGACCAGCTTCTACGTGAGAGTAACAGATCTCTTGTTGCCACTGATTTCAGCCCCCATGTTCTGCGACGCAACCAAAGTTTGTGGCAGGCGATGGGACTTTCCAATAACGTTAGCTTGCTGTCATTTGACGCGCGCAAAACGCCTTTCAAGGATGGCGCGGTGGAGACCTTGACCTCAAATCTGGGCCTGGCCAATATTGAACAGCCGGGTCACCTCTTGTTGGAATTGAAGCGTATTGTCAAGGGATCTTTTTATTCCATAGCCCACTTTTTCGATCCTTCAGATATGGCAAACAAGGAGGTGATCCGGAACGCAGGCCTGGAAATGATGCTTTATCACGCTACCGCATTAGAACAATTTGAAAAATCAGGCTGGCAGGTCCGTCAAATAAGTCAATGCTCAGGATTAGCCCGGCCAACGCCGGTGAGTGCTATTCTGGAAGGGGTACGCATTGATGGGCTGCCGGTAAGAGAAACCATGTTAGATTGGTGCTTATGGCGGGCAGATCCGGCTCGGAAGGAACTATGATGGACAGAAAAGAAATATTAAATTTATATAATGAGCAGGAACGGAAAGACAGCATCCATCCCCAGTACCGGCGTGAGGTTGCCGGACCGGTTGTGCGCCATATTAGCCGTGATCCCTCCCGCCTAAGTTTTATTATTTACAGCGACCTGAACGAGGATAATGCCGACCAGGTTATCCAGGAGCAGGTTGATTGGTACAAAAACCGGGTGAATGGGTATGGCCTGGAATGGAAAACTTATGCTCACGACCAACCGGCCGACTTGCAGAAAAGACTCCTTGCGCATGGTTTTGAAGGGGAAGAGGAAGAGGCGCTGCTGTTAATTGATTTGCAGGATTGTCCCGCGGTTTATTTAGAACCGGTGACGGCCGATGTGCGGCGCGTTATACGGGCAGGTGATTTGCGTAAAGTAGCTAACATCCAGGAACAGGTTTATGACGAAAATTTTGACTGGCTGGCCACGCAGTTACAAGAGAATATAACCAAACAACCTGAATTTTGGAGCGTTTATATGGCCTATGTTAATGACCAGCCTGCCTGCGCAGCCTGGATTTCCTTTCCACCCAAAAGCACATTTGCCGGATTGTGGGGCGGGGCGACTTTGCCTGAGTATCGAAAGCAAGGATTATATACGGCCGTGGTTGCCGCCCGTGCCCAGGAGGCGGTGCAACGGGGATATCGTTTTTTGACGGTAGACGCAGGGGATATGAGCCGGCCGATTCTGGAAAAACGGGGATTCCAGTTTTTAACGCATACAACCCCTTTTACCCTGACGACGAAAGAATAAAGAAGCTGCCGGCCTGTTGAAAGCCGGCAGCTTTTCGTTTCTAATAGCGTATGCAAACTCCGGATTTTGAATGGCAAACAGGCGAACAACAGGATTGGGATGAGCTACGCCACTTGGATGAAGGGGATGAGAAAGATTCTCCACAACGGCCGTGGCGCTGGTTGTTATTGATTCTGGTTATCTTTGGACTATTGGCTGCCGGTGTCTATTGGCTGCTGGACCGGAGGGCAGATCGAAGTACGCAGGTAATTAAAGATGAGCTGGCCGCCACCCATCAGCTCTTGATTGAAGCCGAGCAGTCGCAAGATTATGAGCTATTCAGCTCATTGATTTCAGACCAGGAACAGTACTGGTTTAATACCCAGGCTCAGTTGTGGAGTTTAAATCTATTTTGGGAGCGTACGGTCCTGGGGCTAGAGCCGATTAATGAGGATTTGGCCGGGGATGCTAACCTGCAAATTGTAACGGAACCCAATTTGCAGCGGGCAACTATCAGCCAAACGCGCTCATTTACCACACGATCCGACAGCCGGCCGTTCATGTTGGAGCGCGTCTTTCTTTATAAACAGTCTGACGATGGCTGGCGGTTAATCCGCCTGGACGGATCGGAATTTTGGGGCGGTTGGGAAAGTCAAACGGGTAAAATCTTAAGCCTGGTGTATCCGCAGCGAGACGCAGAAACGGGCCGCAGGTTGTTTCCATTCCTGGATGAATTGGTCAACGATTATTGCGCACGTTCGGCTGTCAACTGCCCGAAGAATTTTGAGTTGGAACTAAAACTGGACCGGCGGGAAGAATCGCTCTTGCGCATTAGTGAAGGGTATTTTTCTGCCCGCATCCTGGTTCGTGATGGCAAAGGGACGGTCACCTTGCCTGCGCCAACCCTGGTCGGCCGGCCGCTTGATGATCCTGGATATGAAGCGCTTGCTCAAGGGTACGCTGCCTGGTTGGGCGCAGTATTGGTCAATAACTTTGCGGTGATTAATCAAGTCGTCGATCCGGCTATTGTGAGCGAGTTGCTAGCCTCCAGAGGATTAGAACCCCCACCCTTGCCCAATGCTAACATGCCCTGGCCGGTGACGGCTGCCCTTCCCGCTGGTGAGGCCAAGCCCCCGCATGATATCTTGATGCTGTGTAGAGGAGGCAGCCAACAGCGCCTGCTGCGCTTGCAAACGGCCGAAGGAGAATGGATGAGTGAATGGCAGTTCCGAACCAACCCCTCGACCAATGGTAACTCCCTATTTCCCCAGCCACAGCTCGTCCGTTTGCCCGATTATAGCGGCGCTCTCGTCTCCTTTAATGCGGGAGAGATTGACCAGGGACCTTACCATACTTATTTGTGGCGCAACGGCCAGGAACAGTTCTGGCTGGAGCATGACCGGGCGCCCCTTTATTGGTCCGAACGCTTTCTGAGAACGGGTGAACAACCTTATCAAACCATGAATGGTTACTACCTGTTTATTGAGGACAACCGGACGGTAATAGAACCCTGGTATCTTGATGTTAAAGCCTGCTCAGAGGGGGATTGTGAAAGGATTACCGCTGACGGTGTACCGCTGTGGTCACCGGATGGCCGGTACACACTACTGACATTGCGAGAACCTTATGAGAAACCTCAAATTTCTTTGGGGGATGAACAAGGGCGTATTGTGTCTCATTTGGGAAGCGGTCTGCCTGTTGCCTGGTTGGATGATGAAACATTTGCTTATCTGCGCGGCCAGATTTTTGGCCACACTGATCCCTCGCAAAGGGGGATCTGGCGGGAACTTGTTCAGGGGAATTTGACTGGTGATGAGCAAATTATCATTGATTTGCGCCGTTTGCAATCAGGTATTGCCACCGAGAGGCGTTCGTTTCAGCTTGGAATCGTCACCGCAGAGCCATATCAAGATGGCTGGTTGATCGCTACCCGTGAATTGGGTAATGAGCGCCAGGCGGGCAGTTATTTGTTCTATTACCAGCCGCAAACAGATGAATTATCCATTATCACGGAAAACGAAATGGAGATGATTTTACCGCCGTTGATGTTGAATATCGGTGGACCCTACCTGGCTTTCGCTGCCCTGCGCGATGGTGATTTTCTGCTGCGATTCCTGGATTTGGAAAATGAACAGGAAGTTTTTCGGACCGGCCGCTTTCCCGATGACTGGTCGGCCGACCGGGAGTGGTTATTATTTTCAGAGGGATACCAGCTTCGTGTGGTTTCACCTATTCATGATTTTGAGTGGACGATTCCACATAATTTGCAGGGTTGTTATTCGGCCGTGTGGATCGAGAGATGAGTTGCCAGGTGCCAGTCACTTTCAAAGTGACTGGCACCTCCAGGAGATCAGCGATGAAATTCACTTTGTTCATGTTGTGTTTGAGTCTTGTGTTTGCAATTTCATGCCGTGTATCAGCTCTCAGGCAGGATATTCAGGCCACAGATGTGTACCTGCCGCTGGTGCAGGGACAAGGCAGTTCAGCGCCGGTGATTGGGGGCTGCACAATATTTCCAGAGGACAATATCTGGAATACGGCGGTTGACGATCTGCCGGTGCACCCCAATTCGGCCGATTTTATCAACAGTATCGGTGCCGGCAGGGGTTTGCATGCGGATTTTGGTTCCGGCGTCTGGCCACCCGGTTCAAACAGCCCTATCGGCATTCCCTTTGTTGTGGTTTCCGCCGAGCAGCCTGATGTGCCGGTTGAGTTCATCTGGTGGCCGGAGGAAAGCGATCCCGGCCCCTATCCGCTGCCGCCGGATGCCCCCATTGAAGGTGGGCCGGATGCGGATGGGGACCGGCATGTGTTGGTTTTGCAGCAAGAAAAATGTCTGCTTTTCGAGCTTTATTATGCTTTTCCGCGGGGAGATGGCGGTTGGCAGGCAGCGAATGGATCCGTATTTGATCTCAACAGCCACGATCTGCGGCCGGATGGTTGGACATCGGCCGATGCCGCCGGGCTGCCCATCCTGCCCGGATTGGTGCGCTATGAAGAAGTGGCCGCGGGAGAGATAGGCCATGCCATTCGTTTTACGGCTCCTGAAACCCAGGCCGCATATGT
>JANQGC010000329.1 GCA_028277515.1 Anaerolineae bacterium | reverse complement strand
CCGCCACAGCCGCACGGCCGACAGACGGCAGCACCGCGCAGGAGGAGCAGAGACCGGCCGGGCCGAGGGCCGACCAGACGGAGCCGCAGCAGCCACAGCCGGCAGAAGCGCCGGACAAAAACGACGCCAGCGCGCAGGGCGAGGAGCCACAGCAAGAGCAGAGAGAGGAGGAAACAGAAACCACAACACACCACCAAAACCGGGCGGGGAGGCCGGAGAAAAGCCCGGAAAAACCAACAAGCCGACCAACCCAAGACACCCACATTATAACACAAAAGACGCCAAAAAGCAAGCCCCAAAAACGACCAAAACCCGGAACAACAGCGGCGGCCGCGCGCACCGGACGCCAGGGGCCGAGGCACCGAGGCCAGCGCAGACACCCAGGGAGACGCAGGACGACCACCGGGCAGGGGAGGGGAGCCCGCCCGCGCGCACCAGCCGCCCAGGAGCAGACCCCCAACGGTAGAAGTAGAACCTTATGAATATTTTTCTTTATAGGAAAACCGGTGGCGTGGCAGAGATAACTCGGCGGGGGAGCGAGTGGGTTTTTTTGCAACGTTATCAATTAACCATTGGCAATTAATAATTTATAGTTGCAAAAAATCCCCACGGGCGACCCCGCCGACCGCCGCCGCACACCCCTTACCCACGCCAGAAAGTTCCGAAGCGGCGGCGGAACGACGGTTAGAGCCTTGCCCACTAATGTTTATCTTTATAGTGATGGCCGTTTAGAATGCGAAGAACCTTTCCGCGACGATTGAGATTGGTTAATTCAGGAGAGAGACCGTTCGGCGGGGATTGGGCGAGCGGCCTTGAGGAACTGTGTCGTTTGTGGGCGACGGCCGTTACTGATTAACGAACCCCGCCGAGAAAAGGCGGAGCGATCGGCAGATCATCGCCAAGGTCATCATGAATAGGGGAGCAGGACGCTGAGGATGACTTAAGGCTTAAGGAGTTTCAGCCCCATAAAAAAGAAAATCGGCCGACAATTAACCAGCCTGAACAGCAACGGCCGCCCGAATAGTGGTCAGCGTCCGCCCACTAACGCCACCAGGAATATCAGAAAAGTGGTTAACAAGCTGATTTGTATCACCTGGACCAGCGGCGAACCATGCCGTAAAAAGTGCAAGCGTTGCGGGATTGGCCATGATCCATGTTGAATTTCCCAGACGATGAGGCCGGAAATCATCAACAACAGTAGGGGAATTGGCGACGAGGACAATACGATTACTCCCACGGCCGAAATTGAGATACCACAGTCCATCGACAGGAACAGGATCGACATAGTGTAGATTGTCGTCCTCCTTGAGCTTCTTCCACATATCGGAAGACATCCCGCCGGGTATGGTTTTGTTCAATTCCAGCCAACTATGACGGCCGATAAAAACATTCAAATCGTAAGCAGCATTACCGAAGACAAGCCAGCGGGTTGAACCGACGCGAGCAGCAGCAGACATGTCCACTGAGCCGCCGGCGACCAGCATGATTCGGGACCGCCAATGACCTGAATTGTAAAAGGTTAGGTTGTCGATGGTTTTTACATCCATAATGATAGTGTAAATGATAGTACGCTAAAAAGCAAGCAGGAATATAACCAACGGCCGAAGAAGCATTGCCTAGGGGTATCCAAGGGTCTGAGGTCCTCCGAAGACTCTTGGATACCCCGGCCCTCTTTCCTTTGATTGAGATTAGTAAGAACGAAAGGGAGACGGTCGGCGCGGTTATCTTGACCGCGCCGACGGTCTCCCGTTGTCGCTATGGTTTATTGGGGTTAGTTTGCGGTATTGTTACTGGCTTTGACGGCCGTCTCTCCCGGTTCTGTTCCACTTTGAAACATTTCGGGCGATATGCTTGACCTTTTTAATGGTTGGGACTATTGTGTTTTCATGTCGAATGATGAGCGGTGGATGACGGTGAAGGAAGTTGCCCAATATCTGGGACTTTCCGATCAAACGGTTAGAGATTATATCAAGAACGGCCGTTTTCCCGGCTCAAGACGAAAGACTGTGAATCCTATGTCTCCCTATATGGTTCCTGAATCTGCGGTACGTGCTTTTGAGCGTTCACGGATGATTGATTGAAAAGAAAGAACGGCCGTGATCCTGCAAGATTGACGGCCGTTCTTTTCCTGACTGCACGTTAACAAAAGGATAAATTGCCATGCAGCAAGGAGTGCTGACTGCACTGTGGGCGATACTGGACTCGAACCAGTGACCTCTACGATGTCAACGTAGCGCTCTAACCAACTGAGCCAACCGCCCCTTTTGACGATGAAAATTATAACAATATTCTACCAATCGTCAAAACGGGTTAATTCGTGCGCGAGTAAGAAATGAACAAAGACCACAACACCATATTTTAGAAATTGACAACTTTTTTGGGAGAATTTTATGATTTATCCAGTAATTATGGCCGGAGGAACCGGAACACGCTTATGGCCATTGAGCAGGCGCTCCTTTCCAAAACAGGCTTTGCAACTGGTCGGAGGGCGAACCTTCATCCAACATGCAGTTGATAGATTACTGCCGAAGTTTCCGGCCGAGCATATTTTCATCGTCACGGCCGAAGAACATCTAAAGCCTCTCTCTTCTCAGGTTCCGGAAATCCCTTTGGAGAACTACATCATTGAACCGGAAGGGCGCGGCACCGGACCGGCCATCGGGCTTGTGGCCATCCATCTTCATAAACAGAATCCGGGATCGATTATGGCCGTCTTAACAGCCGATCATTTCATTGAAGATACGGCCGGTTTTCGACATGCGATCAAAACCGGGGCAAAGATTGCCAAGGAGAACTATTTGGTAACCCTGGGCATTAAACCAACTGCCCCTTCTACAGGCTATGGCTATATTCAACAAGGGGAGTTGCTGTCCAGCACGAACGGTTTTGACATTTTCCGTGCCGAACGCTTTGTGGAAAAACCACAGCTTGATGCCGCCCAAAAAATGGTTGATAGCGGGGCTTATACCTGGAATAGCGGCATGTTCATCTGGAAAACATCTCTGATACTTGCTGAATTCCAACGCCAAATGCCAAAATTCTACAAGCAGCTACAAGAAATCGAAGCCACCCTGGGAACTACAGAGTACCAGGAAACGATCGCCAATATTTGGCCGCAGGTTGAAAAAGAAACAATTGATTACGGTGTTATGGAGGGAGCACAAAAAGTAGCGGTCATCCCTGTTTCTATTGGTTGGGTTGATGTCGGCTCTTGGGCCAGCCTGGAACAAGTTTTGCCCGCTGATGAGGCAGGTAATATCGTTCTGGGTCAACATTTAGGCATTGATACGAAGGATACGCTCTTGGTCAGCAATGATCGCTTAATAACCACCATTGGCGTTTCAGGCATAGTAATCGTTGATACAGGTGATGCCATCCTTGTCTGCACGAAGGAACGTGAGCAGGATGTGCGGACAATGGTTAAGCTCCTTGAAGAAAAAGGCCGGCAGGATTTACTTTAGTAAAACAAACCTAAATCCCGTCGGCCGCTTGATTTTGTAATTAAAATAATGACAAATATTTTACATAACGCCTGCGCTCAGGAGCATTTTTTCTTTTTTTGCTTGCTTGACTTGCTCTTCTATCCAGGGATAAGTTTGGGCGATGCCGTCTTTCAAGAAAAATTTGGCTTCCCAGCCGGTTGAATAGATCCGCTCATTGCTGAAATTACGTGATTGAACGCCAACCGGGCCATCAATATGCTTGATGTGGATTTCTTTTCCAGCTACTTCGGCTACCGTCTCGACAAGCTCATTCACGGTCACATATTGCGGGCAGCCAATGTTCACTGCGCCTCTTAAATCGGAGTGCATGAGCATGAAGATACCATCTACCATATCTTCAACATAGGTGTAGGAACGAACGGCCGTGCCGTCTCCCCAAACTTCAATCGTTCCTCCATCCTCAACCTCAGCCGCCTTGCGGCAGATGGCGGCGGGCGCTTTTTCTCGCCCTCCCGTCCATGTGCCATAAGGGCCGTAGCAATTTTGGAAACGGGCGATGCGCACGATCATCCCTCGATTTCTTTCATAGGCTAAAGCCATACGTTCCGAGTAAAGCTTTTCCCAACCATATTCATTATCCGGATTTGCCGGAATAGCTTCCGCTTCTGTCATCTCCGGTTCACCGGGCTGCATGTCGCGATAGACGCAGACTGAAGAAGAAAAGAAGTAACGCGGAACTCCAATGCGGGAAGCATGATGGGTCATATGAATGTTGATCAAAGCGCTGTTATGCATGATTTCACACTCAGCGGAGTGAATGAAGCCCATGCCACCCATGTCGGCCGCCAATTGGTACACCTCATCAAACGTGCCATCTGACAGGGTGAGCGCCTCAATACAATTTTGCTCTTCGCGCAAATCTAAAAGAAGAAACTGATCGGCGGCCGTTTCCGCAAACTCATGCTCCTTAACATCAACCCCACGAACCCAATATCCTTCATTTTTCAATTTCTCGACCAGGTGTCCACCAATAAAACCACCTGCTCCACAAACCAATGCCCTTTTCATATTTTTACCTGTTCAAAATCAAATATTAACAAGTCGTCATGACTTCACAACAACAAATATAACCCATCCCCAAGGCCCTGCAAAGGCCTATCCAATAAAATTCATACTTTTCCACGACATCGTCAATTATGGTATAGTTGCTATCATTCGGCTTTGCAATAATCGAGATAGGATAAGTTTGTGGCCAAGAGCAGAAAGAGAACGCAGCAAAATTCTCGTAGTTTCATTATTCCGCTGATTATTGCCACCCTGCTCCTTTCAATCCTGGCCGGTCTATTCTTTAAAGATTACCGGGAAGTCCCATACGGTTGGTTTTTGACGCTTATCTGGTTAGTGGCCGCGTTCTTCTCCCTAGCGTTTGGAATCCTCTATTATGCCAGGTTCATCTTGCCTCACCACGAAGGGGAAAGCTGGTTGGAAGGAGTGGCCATGATTCTTCGTGGTGGTTTTCAATTGGGACCACCACCCCAACCATCGAAGAAGAGTGAAGATTTTTCAGGACAAAAGGAACTTGCAACTTGCTTTTATTCATTGAGGGCCGGCATCCTGAAAAGCCATCAGGTGTTAGCCATTAACAGGGGGACTCAATTTGCTCGCGCGGCCGGACCGGGCTATGTTCGGCTTGGTACCGGCGAAATAATTGATCAGATGATCGATCTTCGCAAACATGTACGCAGCCAGGATATTATCATTAATACGCGTGATGGTATTCCCTTGGAAACAATGGTCAAAGTCACTTTTCAAATTAAGCAATCAGAAAATGATGCGCCCGGCGGAAATTTAGTAATCCCCTACCATAAAAATGCCGTTTTTCTGATCGCGCAAGCGGGTAGTTATGACGCCGAAAATGGTTTCTTACCGTGGGCCGAACAATTGGCCCCCCAGGCGGCCTCTTATGCAGTCAGTGAAATGGCCCAGTTCACCCTTAATGAACTCTCTCAAAATCCGGGATTAATGAAAGGGGTGCAGAACCGGGTCCGGCGACTACTGAGAAGTAATTTTGATAGCATGGGAATTAAAGTCTATGGAGTCAGCGTCTCATTAAAAGAACTCCCTCAGGAGATAATCGACCAGCGGATGGAAAATTGGCGTGTCCCCTGGCAGAGTAAAATCACTGCTCAGCAAGCAGTAAGCGATGCCGAACGCATGAAGCGTATGAAACAAGCCCGTGCCCGTGTTCAGGTAGAAATAATCCAAAAAATCATGCGCAGTATTGATGAAATTCGGCAGCGAGAAGATGCCGCCCTGCCTCAAATTGTTACCTTACGGATAATTGAAGCCCTGGACGAAGCGATTTCAAGTCAATCGTTGGAAACTCCTATTCCAGGTCAGGTCCTGGCTGAACTTACGCAAGAGACGACTAACCAAATGCAGTCGCTCGCTCAATCAGGATCTGAGGATCAAGAAAGCGATGGCTGAGCAAACGTCTAATCCCGAAGAAAAACGGCGACTGCTGCCATCTTTGAATGTGCCCGCCTGGCGAACAGTTTATATATTTTTCCTGTTGATTTTGGCGCTTAGCTACTGGTTGTTTGCCTGGTTTATGGAACGGATTGACCTGGCGACATTTGAATTTCCATTTCAACTTCCCATTGTGCTTCCCGAATTCATCCTTGGATTCTCCACATTGTTTTTACCCCGTGTTTTACGCCATTTCATCCCTGTAATTTTAGGCTGGCTTATCGCCTATGAAATGGCCACCAACTTGATTTACTATCTTTATAATCTTCCTGATAGGAACATGGCCCGGTCAAATCTGAATCTTTTAGGAAATCCTGGTCGCTCAAAAACCCGGCCAATCGAAGTCTCCTCACAAAATTTAAGTCAACAGCGAAAGGAGTATGCAATATTGCAAACAGGAGGTCCCGGCCGGGTCTATATACCTCCAGGTCAAGTAGCAGTTACCGAGCTTGACGGCCGTTATTATCGCATCCTGGATGCCGGGACTCATGCCCTGGATAGTTTTGAATATGTTTATACCGTCCTTGATTTACGCTCCCAACAGCGCAACAATCCGGAGGTCAGACTCCAATCACGCGAAGGGCTGGAAGTTTACACGCACGTAAGCGTTACATTTCGAATTAGTACGGGTGATAATGTTGCATCACCAAGACAACCTCACCCTTTTGATCCGCAATCAGTGCGCAAACTTGCTTATGCCCAAACCAATCTACCGCATGGAAAAATCGGCACATGGGAAGGCATCGCTTTAGGCACGGTTATCGGTATACTTGGCAAAATTGTGTTTAATTTTTCTCTTGATGAACTACTACAAGATGCTGAAACAGAATTAGGGACCCATCTCACCATTCGACAAAATGTGGAACGGGAGGCAAGACAAAGTCTGGCGAGCCAAGGGATACAATTGATTAGGGTACGTATAGGCCATTTTCGATTTCCAGAAGATGTCACATCACAACATATCGCTTATTGGAAGACATATTGGGATGCCCAGGCCGAAAAGGCCGGTACTGAGGGGGAAGCGTTTGCGCTGGAGGAGTTGGAGATTGCCAAAGCTGAGGCGGGAATAGACATGATTCGCGCTATCATGGAGGGTATCCATCAGGCTAAGCAGCAAGGATTCCAGAGCACAGCAGATGAAGTAGCAGCCCTGCGGTTAGTAGAAGTCATGGAAAGTTTAGTAAGCCAACCTCAGGCAGATATTACGATTCCCAAGCAGATCCTTCCTCAAATCCAAAATTTACAGCAGCAGCTTTTACAATCTGAAAATCCATCTGAAGAAACTCAGCCGGTACCTCCACCAATAATTAATTCCGACAAGGAATCTAACTAACCGTTGATCAGGCCGGGGTCAGATTTCAGAAATTAAATAAAAGGATATTTCTTATGGCAGATCATGTGCTGGTCATTGGCGCTACATTATTAGATACAAAAGGCAAACCCGATGCAGGGTTAGCACCAGGTACCTCTAATCCGGGCGACATTCGTTATTCTAGAGGTGGCACCGCTCGTAATGTAGCCGAAAATCTAGCCCGATTAGGTACTGAAGTGCTATTAATTTCAGCCATAGGTAATGATCCCATCGGAAAAAACCTGTTTAATCAAACTGTGGCGTCAGGTGTAAACCTTGAGCACACGTTACTCCTTGAGGATGAAAGCACAGGCGCCTACCTGGCATTGCTTGATGAAGATGGATCTCTTGCCGTAGCATTAGATGACACGACCATTATGTATCATATCACGCCGGAATATCTTTATCAAAGGCGTCGCCTATTTCGAGATGCAGCAATGATTATGATTGATGGCAGCCTGTCCCCGAAAGCAATTGATACCACGGTCCGCCTGGCTAAAAAGTACAAGAAACCACTCTGCGCCGACCCATCTTCCTCCCGAATGGCTCACCGTTTAAAACCTTATATCTCAGATCTGCATCTGCTCGTCCCTAACGAGGTTGAGCAAGCCGAACTTTTACAAGTTCCCTTTCAGGGTTTTGATCCCGATGCAAGTCGCGCATTGGCCTTGCAGCTTGTGAACAGGGGCGCTGCTCATGTTGTGGTCACTTTATCCAATTTTGGTTTAGACTATGCAACTGACGAAGAAGTCGGGTATATTCCTCCATCATACTCTAAAAAGGTCGATTCAACCGGCACAGGTGATGCGGTTACGGCAGCCATCATTTATGGCATGTTGAATGAATTGCCCGCTGTTGAATGTATGCGCTTAGGTGCCGCTGCAGCCAGCCTGACATTACAAACCTCAGAAACGGTTGTGCCTGATCTTTGTTTAGATTTGCTTTACGATCATCTGATCGTCTGATGTTAAATTTCCTGAACAGTGACAGTCACTTGCTTGAATGATTAAGAGTTCTCGGACGCCAGAATAAGTGACTGTCACTTTATAAAAGCGATTTAGAAATAGCAAGCAAAATATGTCAAACTGGTTGGGGTTGTTAATCATCATTGTTTATATTTTCGGTCTGATTGGAGCGGCCGAGCTGCTGCGACATCGTTATAGGCTTAGCAACAATTTTACGCGCAATGCGATTCACATTGGCGTAGGAATGTTGTCCTGGGCTTTGCCTTTTTTGTTTACATCGCCCTGGTTTTTCATCGCCGGTGCTTTAGGTTTTGCTGCCCTTAACTTTTTGGATTGGCGATACCAGTTCTTTGCGGCCATGTCCAGCAGCAATTCTAACAACCTGGGCACTGTCTATTTCCCACTTGTCGCTGCTCTCACTGTTTATTTTTTTTGGGACACCCCACCTTTGATGGTAGCTTCGCTGATGCCGCTCACATGGGGAGATGGGTTAGCTCCGATAATCGGCAAAAAATTCGGCCGGCATCATTTCACAATTAATGACTCAACACGAACGCTTGAAGGATCGTTGGGCTTTTTTGTTGCCGCCTTCCTGGCCACGTGGTTGGCACTTTGGTTAATGCCTGGCTCACCGGACCTTACCCCTATAAATGCAATTTTGCCCGCTTTAGCGGTTGGGATTGTAACGACCGTCGCTGAAGCTGTATCTATCATGGGATTAGACAACATCACGGTAACCCTGGCAGCAATGGCGGTATTAAATTTTTGGCCCTATTAATCGGAACTTTTCTTCCAACCTTCTTCACCAATCAAGGGCACAAAAGCGACGGCTCCCAAATCAGATTTGCGGTATTCCGTCTCACTTTCCCTGACCACGCAGAAAAGATGCTGTCTGCGTTCCGATCGGCCGACAGGAATAACCAACCTTCCACCAACAGCAAGCTGTTCGCGCAATGAAAGCGGCACAGCAGGTCCGCCCGCAGCAACGACAATCCCATCATATGGGGCACCCGGTGACCAACCTAATGTGCCATCTCCATGATGGACAAATACATTGTCATAACCCAACATAGTGAGGCGATCTTGTGCATATTCAACCAAATCTTTATGCCTTTCAACCGTGTGCACCTCTTTAACGATCTGTCCAAGCAGAGCGGCAGCATAGCCCGAACCCGTGCCGATTTCCAAAACGGTAGCGGTTGGGGTCAATTTCATCGTATCAATCATGAGAGCGACAACATACGGCTGGGAAATCGTTTGTTTGTTGGGAATAGGCAAAGGGGTATCATCATAAGCATATTGGCGATAAGATTCGGCGACAAATGCATCGCGAGGCACCGTGCGCATCGCATGCAAAATAGCCGGGTCATGGATACCCCGGCCCAGGATCTGTTGTGAAACCATCCGTTCTCGCAGCCTGGCTAATTCCTCACTTTGCTCCGGCATCTCAACCATTTTTGTTTTTGCCAATAGCGAGCATAATCATATAATTTGTGACCAAAATCGTTCGCTTCTAAATGAAACCCAAATATCCTCTCGCTTCCCTTATTCTAGCAGAGAATCAGTGGGCTAGGTAAGAGGGAAATTGAAACGACACCTGATGACAAACAATGAAAACAGGATAATAAAGGCACAAAGAAGAATAGTATCCACCCTTTTTATGTCGCAGAGCTTTTTTACAGCGAGTACCCTGGCAGCATTTACCCTTACACCTATTATTTCCTCAAAATTGAGTGGAAGTGATAATTGGGCAGGTATACCAAGCACAATCGTTCTCCTTGGGCGTGCCGCCTTTGCCCTTCCCTTTGGTTATCTTATGGATCGTTTGGGACGCCGGTTGGCAATGTCGGGCGGATACAGTCTTGCTATCATCGGCAGTTTGATCTCGGTCTGGGCAATTCTCATCAGCAATTTTCTTCTATTCCTCATCGGCGCTCTTCTCATTGGTATGTCGCGTGCCCCCGGTGATCAAAGTAGATATATAGGCGCAGAAGTTTTTCATTCTTCAAGAAGAGCTAAAGTGATTGGGTTCATTGTCTTCGCTGGGACCATTGGCTCCATATCAGGACCCTTGCTCGTTCCAATCAGCGCCACCTGGATTGGTAATCTGGGTTTTCCTGAGGAGATTGGCCCATTTATTATTGCAGCTTTTTTGATGACCTGTGCTACATTGGCTGTTTTTCTTTTTCTACGCCCGGACCCCCTTCACCTGGGAGAGGAAATAGCCGCTGCGGAAGCGGCTCAAAATCCAAATAGCATTGAAAATATTGCCGATAAAGAAGGTCGCCCGCTTTCCCAAATATTTGCCGCTCCCCTCGTTCAACTCGCTGTTTTTTCCATGCTTATCAGCTTTTTTGTGATGACCTTTTTGATGGTTATTACACCCCTCCATATGGATCACAACGAGCACACGACCGGGGCAATTTCCGGTGTTATCATGGCGCACACTTTGGGAATGTTTGGTTTATCCTGGATGACGGGTTGGCTCATAGATAAATTCGGCCGGGTACAAATGATTTTGGCCGGATCAGCAGTTTTGGCCATCTCATGTATCCTGGCACCCCTCTCACTACAAGTACCCATTTTGGGATTGGCCTTATTTCTTTTAGGGCTTGGTTGGAATTACTGTTTTGTTGCAGGATCATCGCTGCTATCTGATGCCCTGGCGGTACATGAACATGCTAGAGGGCAGGGTGCAAGCGAGGCTGTCGTCGCTATTGGAGCAGGATTGGCTGGTCTCACGGTAGGTATCGTATTTGGTTGGGGCGGATTTCAATTGGTGAGTGTTGTTGCATTTATTTTTACCTTTTTGCTGGTTGCTGCCACCTATTGGCTCACACGCAAATCTGCCCTTGCGACCAGTGCGTCGTCAGGGGATTAATGGACTGGAACAATATTGTTGTGCGTTCTAGTAACCCGACACATTAACAAAGAGAAGATTAACTGGACGCTAATTCACGCTGATGACGTTGAATTTTTTATTTTTATCGGCGTAAATCCGCTCTTGTCTGCATCCTATTTCTAACCTGTCGGAATAGCTAGATGTGCGTTCACTCTCCAGGCCTGAGGGCGTAAATATTGCCATCATGTGCACCAAAATAAATAGTATCTCCCACTAATGCCGGAGATGTCCAAACCGGAATGCGATCAGCTACCAGAAAATCCCAAACAATAGCACCGTCAACTTGTTGTAAAGCATAAAGACGGCCGTTGCTTGAACCCACAACAACCATACCATTAGCCAGGGCCGGAGAAGATAAAATCCCCCCTCCCAGGCTAGACCGCCATAACAATTGGCCTCTGTGCACATCAAGCGCATAAAGAAAACTATCACCGGAGCCAATAAAAAGCACCCCGTCAGAAATGGCCGGTGAAGAGAAGACACGGCCGCCGGTGACATAGCGCCAACTTTCGGACCCGGTTTTAGCATCAAGGGCATAAATATTGCCATCATCGGATCCCACAAATATTTGATCCTCGTAATAAGCAGGAGATGAAAACACGCCTCTTCCAGTTGAAACCTGCCAGATCTGCGCTCCGGACAAAGCATCCAAAGCATATATATTGCCATCATTTGATCCGATGTAAACGATGCCCTCGGCAACAAGGGGAGATGACAATATCCCCGCCCCGGTTGTAAAACGCCAAATCTCACGGCCGGTTTCAGCGTCCAGCGCATATACATTGCGATCAAACGCGCCGAAGTAAACATTTCCATCGACAACAGCCGCTGAAGATTGTTCTCCACCACTGCCAAGCGCAAATCGCCATTTTTCGGTGCCTGACGCTGCATCAACCGCGTAAAAGAAATTATCATCAGCGCCAAAATAGACAGTTCCATCCACCACAGAGGGCGAGCCTCTTAACAGATCGCCAACTTGAAATCGCCATATTTCATCACCCGATTGCGCATCAAGAGCAAACATTAAGTTGTTAAATGTGCCGGCATATAAAATGCCATCGACAACGGCCGGGGACGACTCGACCGTTCCCCCGGTACTAAACTGCCAAGCAATAACCGGTTTTTGGCCGGTAACAACTCCATCAATAGCCCCTGTATGCGTTGTATTCTGACGGAACATTGGCCATTCATCGCTAAATTCAGACTCATTCATTTCGGGTGTCATTTCCGATACGGGCGTTGGAGTAGATTCTTCCGTTGCCATGGGCGCGGCCATTGGATCAATATTTGCTTCAGGCGTTACCTCTATTTTATCAATGGCTGGTTTAACTGCTGTTGGCGGAACCGTGGGTTCTTGCGTATCTGCTCTTTTAACGGGTTGCTCAACAGGCCGTGTCGGCACGATAGTGGTGTCAACGTCTTCAGACTGACGGCAAGCAACCCAAATAAAACTCAAAATCAAAACAGTCAGCAATTTTTTCATTGATTATCTCATCCTGCCTCCTGGTTTAGACTTCCTCGTTTATGGAAATTCTTACTTTTGAATTTGCGTGAGAGAATTGAAAATTTCAAGACTTGCTGTATAATATCAATCAAATTTTGAAACGAAGTTTCACATTATGAAACCACAGGTGAATCATGGCAAAAACAACAAGCAGCCCTATAACGGATAAAGTATACACCCGCGCACCCTATTGGAAGGACGTACCTGACGAAAAATGGATGGATTGGCGCTGGCAAATGAGTAACCGCTTGAACAGCGTAGAAGAGTTGGGCAAAGTTATCAATCTGACGACGACTGAGGAGAAAGCGTTAGGGGCCGGAGGCTTATTTAGGGTCGATATCACCCCTTATTTCGCAAGTCTCATCGATCCTGATGATCCGACATGTCCGGTCCGTAAACAGGTGATTCCAACAGCGAGAGAAATGGTATCTTTTGAATCAATGATGGAAGATTCCCTTGCCGAAGACAAGCATTCCCCAGTGCCCGGTCTTGTGCATCGCTATCCGGATCGGGTGCTGATGCTGGTCACAACCCAGTGTGCAAGCTATTGTCGCTATTGCACACGCAGCCGCATTGTGGGCGACCCAACCCAAACTTTCAGCCGCAAAGAATTTGACGCTCAAATTGAATATATTGAGAACACTCCTCAGATTCGGGATGTGCTGCTTTCCGGTGGGGATCCCCTGGTGTTAGCCCCAAAACTACTGGACATGATCCTATCACGCCTGCGCGACATCCCGCATTTGGAGATAATTCGCATTGGTTCGCGTGTTCCTGTTTTTCTGCCTATGCGCGTTGACCAAAATCTATGTGACATGCTGGAAAAATACCATCCCTTTTGGCTCAATATCCATGTCAACCACCCCAAGGAAGTGACACCGGAACTGGCAGCGGCCGCTGACCGGTTGACAAAAGCCGGTGTTCCTTTAGGCAACCAAAGTGTCTTGCTGGCAGGGGTCAATGATTCCGTTCGTATTCAAAGAAAATTGGTTCACGATTTAGTTAAAATTCGCGTTCGGCCGTATTATCTTTACCAGTGCGATCTCGTACAAGGCTCCGGACATTTCCGCACCTCCATCAGTAAGGGCATCGAAATCATGGAAGGCTTACGCGGCCACACATCGGGATACAGCGTGCCCACCTATGTCGTTGATGCGCCAGGAGGCGGGGGCAAAATACCGCTACAGCCCAATTATATTCTCGCTCAGGGATCTGATAAAGTTGTCTTGCGCAACTTTGAAGGCTTCATCACGACCTACAGCGAGCCGCACGACTATGATCCCAGTGAAATAAAAACTCAAGAGGCGCTTATTGAACCGCGTCCTGAACCGGGACAAGATGGCATCTATGGATTGCTGGAAGGCCGCCGGATGTCAATCGAACCGGAAGGGTTTGACGATGTTCATGCACGCGGAGGATCGGAGCACCGCTTGCGCAGTGGAGAAATTTCGCAAAAATGGCAGCCTCTAGGCATCGGTGCTATGGAAGGGCAGAAATTATCGGCTGGAGAAGAAAGTGAGAACAACCAGCTTCCATCCGGCAAGGATGGCCAGAATGCCGGTAGTAAAGATCAACGCTCATGACTGACATGACCAAACCCTATCCAGGGACCCAATCAGTACTGCGAGCAGTCTCTATTCTTAAGGCTTTTGATGACGACCATCCGGAATGGCATTTGTCCCAACTTGCTCGCAAGGTTGATTTGCATAAAACTACAACATTTCGCATCCTATCCGCCCTGGAGAGTGAAGGCCTCATCATGCGGAATAAGGCCAGTGACAGCTATGTCCTTGGGCCTGAAATAATAGTCATGGGTGGTCGCGCATTGCGATCCAACAATTTACGGGCAATCAGCCGCATAGAACTGGAGAAGCTGGCCACTGACACGGGAGAAACGGCTTCCCTAGAAATCATGAATGGCCATGAGATGGTGATCATTGATGAGATTTTAGGCGACCACCTGGTCAGCGGGGTGCGCTCCATTGGAACCCGCTGGCCTGTACACGGGGCATCAACCGGGTTAGCTTTATTAGCATTCTGGCCGGAAGAAGAACTCAATAATTTTCTAGAAAAACCTTTGCCCAAAATCACACCTAAAACAATCACCCAACCAGATGACATGCGCTATTATCTTAGGCAGGTTGCTTGCCAAGGATACGCAGTGGCGGATGAAATGCTGGAAAAGGATCTGGTAGCCATTGGTTCACCTTTAATTGATTATAATGAGTGCGCCATTGGTGCTATCAGCATCTACGGGCCAAAATCTCGCATAAACGAAAATCGTTTTGCGGAAATTGGCCGGATGATCCATCAATCGAGTTTGCGCATCTCAGCGCGTTTAGGGTATCGACCTGGCGACGCCTTTGATTTCAACGGTTAATCATTTTTTTCTTATGTTTTATATTACCCTCGGAAAATCGGGGAATTTAGGTTAAATAACGTGTTTTGAGGTAAATCTTAGGTAAAATACCTAGACATGGGGCCGAACAACCCTTATAATGTGGTTAAATGGATTTGATTGAATAAATCCTGGAAGGAACTACGATGGTTATTTTAATCGTTATCTTGAGTTTTATGCTTATTAGCACTGTCCTGGTGATTGCCGCGGGCATGTTGTCCTCGCGCCTGAGTAAGCAAGAAAGATGGATCGAAACTTTCGAGGAGTCCGAAACCTTTCCTGCAGAGGCTGAATCCTCGCCACTCAGGTAAAATGATTAAACATACCTGAATCATTCAAACGTCACAAAGTTTAGTTACTAGAAGCTGTCCATCCGCGACAGCTTTTTTGTTGTCTCCAATCAAGTGATTAACGCGCGATAAACCCCCACCCTTTCTGCTTGTTATGCTCAACTCTGTATTATAAGATCTGTTTATGCTCTGGCGTCAATTATTCCTGGTCGTAAAACTTCTCTTCATAATTTTTCTCACGATCATATTGTTAGCTCCCGAATGGCCGGTCTTCGCTGATGAAGAATACCGGTTGCGTGAGATTGTAAAACGGCGTGAGTTTGACTATTTGGCCTGGGAATCAACAGCCTTATTGGATAAGAGTGAAGCTGTTCTGGCCGGCGGCCATCATTTTTTGAGCGAAGAAGAAAAAAAAGCGATTGTCTTGGAGTATTTACAGTTAACCCGCCAGGCTCGCCAACTGGAATCCAATATTAACCAGGCTTATATAGACCCGGATATTGCGGACGCCGAATCAGCGACAAAAAATGAGCAAAAGGAATTGGCGGCAATTCGCGCGGAAATAGAGACAAAACAACTGCTTGCTGAGGCGATTGTTCAAGATCAAGTAGCCGCCATACTTCGAGAGGAAGGGTTTGAAATTATGGGCAGCGCCTGGCCGCCGGTGATGATGCACGTTACACCTGTTCCTTCTCTCCTGGTCGTTTCCCCGCGCGATCGTATTGAGAAAAAGCACCAGGTATCGTTGGTGACCGGGTTGTCAACACCAGAGAAAGACGATATGGAATCGGCCGTATTCGACAATTTGGACCTCTCCGCTCTCGTCGTTCCTTTAGGCGGCATCGGCACATTTCCGGCAATGATCAATGAAACAAGCGATATCAACCGATTGGTCGAGGTCACCAGCCATGAATGGGCGCATCATTGGCTCACCTTACGCCCACTAGGCTTCAATTACGCTTTTGATCCTGATCTTAGAATTATTAATGAAACCGTGGCTTCGTTGATTGACCAGGAATTGGGAGGCAGAGTTGTAGAACGCTATTATCCGGAACTACTACCTACTGAAGAAAGTGAAATAGCTGTCACCGAGGACTTGGATGCCTTCGATTTCAGAGCCGAATTGGCTGAAACTCGCATCGCAGCCGAAGAAATGTTGGCCGAAGGAAAGATTGCAGAAGCGGAACAATATATGGAGGAACGGCGCCAGCTCTTTGTGGAAAATGGCTATGGCATCCGCAAGCTAAACCAGGCTTATTTTGCTTTTTATGGTGCTTATGCGGCCGATCCGGGAGGCGCACAGGGTGGCAATCCTATTGGTCCAATGCTGCGCGAGATTCGGCAGCATTCATCTTCAATCAAAGCATTCATGGAAACCGTTTCGCCCATTACCAGCTTCGCCGATTTACAAAAAATCCATCAAGAAACAGTTCCCCAAAATTAGCTCAACCATTGAGATCAAAAAATCCTGCCCTGGATTAGAGCAGGATTTTGAATATTAATTGGGGAATCATTAGTCGTCTTCTTGCTCGCTGAGCCATTTTTCAAGCTGCATGGCCGCGGCCGTTCCCTGGCCCACGGAAGTTGCCACCTGGCGAAAAATCGGATCTTGAATCTCACCGGCAGCAAATATACCCGGGATGCTGGTACGCATCAACTCATCAGTAATGATATATCCATGTTCATCCATTGCCAGTTGCCCTTTTAGGAATTTGCTATTGGGATAATGGCCGATAAAAATAAATACACCATCCGTATCAATAATACTCTTTTCTCCGGTATTAACGTCAGTAACCTTCACACCAGAAACAGTTCCATTGCCAACAACTTCATCCACAATCGTATCCCAGACAAAAGACATTTTTTCATTTGAGAAGGCTCGTTTCTGTAAGGTTGCGCCCGCGCGCAACTCATCACGTCTGTGGACAACCTGCACCTTATTGGCAAACCGGGTCAAGAAAATGCCCTCTTCCATCGCACTGTCCCCACCACCAATGACGATGACATCTTTATCTCGGAAGAAGAACCCGTCACATGTACCGCAATAACTAACGCCACGTCCGGTGAAATCTTCTTCTCCGGGAATGTTTAAGTGTTTTGGTGAAGCGCCGGCAGTGATAATCACGCTATCAGCCAGATATTCCTCTCCATATGTTTTGATTGTAAAGGGTGGACCCTGTGTGAAATCTACCTCTATAACTTCATCGTATTCAAAGCGCGCACCAAAATGAGCCGCTTGTTCCTGCATAGCGGTAACCAGTTCCGGACCTGTTGGTGTCTTCTCATTTGAAAAGAATCCGGGATAATTTTCGATTTCATGGGTTAGAGCAACTTGCCCCCCCAACATAGTACCTACGATGACCAATGGATTTAGCTGCGCGCGCGCCGTGTAAAGGGCGGCGGTTAATCCTGCCGGTCCCGAACCTATAATTATGACTCTTTCCTTTTTCATTGATTAAAACTTTCCTCTAAAATTCTCAATCCCATTAACCAATGGGGATCTCACTTCTTTCAATCCATTGACGTAAAGTGACGCAACTTTCTTACAATCAGGGCGGTAAACATTAAAATTTTTTCATCCAAAAGATGCTGCGAACGTCGGCAAAATGTTTGCCACATCATCATGAATGACTACATCAGCTATTTCATCTGCATAGGTTGCGGTTTGATTGACAATGATCAACTTCGCGCCATTTCGTTTGGCTAAAATTGGCAAATCAGCAACCGGAACCACTTGCAAAGAGGAACCCGCCACAATCATTAAATCACAAGTCGATGCCCACAGCTCAGCTTCCTGAAAAACAAAGAAGGGCGGTATTTCACCGTACAATGTGACGTTAGGCTTCAATATCCCAGCGCACAATTCACATAAGGGAATATCACCGGAGGCCACAAATTCAGCCAGCATAGCCCTTGCTCTTGTTATATATCCACAATCAAGACAAGTTGCTTCTCTAAGATGACCATGCACCTCATAAATTTTCTGAGAATTGGCCCGATGATGCAACATATCTATATTTTGTGTAATCACCGCTTGCAGGGGGCCGGCTGCTTCTAACCTGGCTAATGCATAGTGTGCGGCGTTCGGTTGGGCATGAATGATTTGAGAGGCCAGGGGATGGATCCAATCGTAAAAATCCTGCGGCCGTCTTTTAAAAGCCTGGATCGAAGCCACCTGCGTCGGATCATGATTTTCCCAAACACCGGAAGTCGGACTACGAAAATCAGGGATGCCGGATGGCGTACTGATTCCGGCCCCGGTCAAAGCAACCGCTCGCTCAGATTGCTGCAAATAGTGAATCGCTTTATCAATAATATACTGGTTAGCCATCAACACTTATTAACAAATCAGACTGGCGGCCAGGGATAATGTCTTCCGGGACCTGGATTAGGAAAATTTGCGCGCTCGACCAAATTGTTCATTCGATTGCGAAACGCTGCAACTTCTTTTTGGGTGAGTAAGGAAGAAAGTTCCGTCATCAATTGACTGCTTGTATCATTGATTTTCGATTGTAAAGAAATCAAATCATCCAGGACCCTCTGCGGTATCTGCATTCCTGCAAATTCCCAAATGACGGTGCGCAGCTTATATTCGTGATGGAAGCTAATCCCATGATCGATGCCCCATAACCGCTCCCTGCCAATTTCTTTGCCAAAGCTATCACCCTGCGGCTCATTTTCAATAATGACATGCCCTCCCTTGCGATCAGCATTATTGATAATCACATCCAACAACACAAGCCTTTGCAATGAGTCACGAAATATGGGTTGCCCCTCAAAAGTAAAGTAATGTTGGTCGGGGTCGTGTTCAATGAATAATTGTACTGATCCGGGACCATGCTCTCCCGTTCTCAATACGGTTGGTGGAATGAGATCCCATCTTAATGCATCACTGACCAGGTAGGCCGCAAATTCCCTGGCGCTTAATGTACCCTGTGGGAAATCCCATAATGGTCGTTCGCCCCGTTGGGGCTTGTAGACTGCAGATACCTCTTTTCCTTCCCTACAAGCCTTGACCATAAAGGTATAGTTAGAACTCCAGGGTAGGATGCCTTCGATTTCCAGGGTTCCAAAGCGTAGAAGTTCGAGGATCTCAACTCTGTTCTCCTCGTCCATAAATCGTTTTTAGTGTGTGTGACCGTTCCTATTGGGACAAAAATGACCGTCCGGGTCCATCGGCCGGCCACAATTGCCGCAAATCGGCCGTCCGGCAGCCACTACCTCGCGCGCATGATTGGCTAATGAACGCATTTGTACTCGCGTTGCCCAAAAGCTGACGACATTTGGCTCATCATCCTCATCAACCAACTCGTAGGCCACTAAGACAATTTGATCGCCTGCTTCGTTGTAACCCAACCCCATATTTCCCACACGGAACAAACCCTCTACTGGCTGGCGCAATCGCATATCTTGCAAAATCGATTCTTCCGCATCCCTGGTTTCAGAAGGGTGTTTTTCCTCTAATTCTTTTAAGAAGGTTTCCAGGCTATCCCCAAGAATGGACGCTTGCTCTTTTTCAACAATTAAAGAAATAGTGTCGGCTCCCTGGCTTCCTTGAAGGTAAAAAGTGCGCTGCCCTGGAGGGCCAACGGTTCCAATGGTCAAGTGGGTTGTCGGATTTAGTTCTATCTGCTGGGGCATACTAACCTATTTGTTCTTCTTGTTTTTGCTGCCTGGTGATGAGAAGGACTGTAATGGGCCATCATCATTTAAGCGCAGCACACGTACCATCCCTTCTTTCGTTAGCAAAAGGACACTTACCGATGCCGGGCTGACTGAAATTCTTTGGAAAAGATCAATATGAACCCCCAAAAAATGCGCCAGGGTCAATTTAATCACATCGGCGTGAGACACGACAACTACGGTTTTATCTTCTTGCTCGATGCTAATCCTTTCTAGAGCCTGAACCGCTCGAAATTGAACCTCTCGCAGAGCTTCACCTTCTGGAAACCGCATCCGGCTGGGAAAAAATTGAACTGTTCCCCATTCCGGCTTCTTGGCCAATTTGGCAATCTTCTTTCCTTCCCAATCTCCATATCGAACTTCACCCATATCATCAAGAAGGACGATATCGAGACCTTTCTCCTTAGCGACAAACTCGGCCGTTTCCAGGCAACGGGTCACGGGACTGCTGTACAAGGCATCAATTTTCAACGGACCTAAACGCTTAGCTGCGTCTTTGGCTTGCTTGCGCCCCTTTTTATTCAGATGCACATCGGGAATCCACCCGGCCAAACGGTGTTTTTTCACCCAATCATTTTCGCCGTGGCGCAATAAAACAATAATTGTCATTCATTAATGATAACACAATTTAGAGTACAACGGCACGTCACCGGCGTATATCTAAGGCTGATTCTCTGTTTCTGTCGCTTCTACATCGGGCGCACCAGTCTCTTCTTCTATGTTTGCAGGTTCCCCTTCTTCTATCTCAGGTAGGGGTGCTTCGGGTCCCTCCGTCGGCTCCTCTTCAACCGGTTCTGGTGCGAAAGACTCAGGTTCAATCACGGGATTATAAATCAATGAATTACAAACCCGATTACCTTCTAATAATGATTGTTCCCATTCCAATTCGGTCAGCCCATCAGCATATTGGCCAAGCCCATAATAAGCGGCCATAACATGGCAGGCAATCGGGGCTGCCCAGGCTGACCCTTCGCCACCATTAAAGACAAACACACCAACGACAATTTCCGGATCTTCAACCGAGGCATAGCCAACATACCAGGCATGTGTTGGCTGAATCGCCTTTTCCTCAAAGCGGCACCATCCTCGCTCAATGGCAATGTTATCACAGTATTCAGAAGTCCCTGTCTTCCCTGCCGTTGAGAGGCCAAAACCATCCGGCCAATCGACCCATGTAGCCCCTGTGTAAAATTGCTCCTCATCAATGAAATTGTTTACCAACTCCATACCCTCAGCAACTATGTCCAGGTATTCACGGCTCACATCCACAGCATCAATCACTTCAGGTTGATAGATGTATCCACCATTTTCATCGAACTCAACGACAAGGGCTGGGTCATCAAGGGGATTGCCATCGGCATCTATGAGAATCGTTTCCCCATTTTCTCCTTGCCTTGCCCGGGCGGCAATCTGGCTATCCTCATCCACAAAAACCACATTTCCCTCTTCATCCGTCATGTGATGGATAATGGTTGGCCTGAACAGAAACCCACCATTGGCAACGACGGCCGCCATTTGCGTGACTTGCATTGGCGTTGCGGTCATAAACCCTTGTCCAATCCCCAGGTTATAATCATCACCAGTTGACCAGGGTTCTCCATGCGTACGTCTTTTCCAGGCTTTCGTGGGTACATTTCCTTCTGCCTCCAGCGGAAGCTCGATTCCTTGGACACGGCCGAAACCGAACTGCTCGGAATAGGTAGAAATACGGTCAACCCCAAGACCCTCAACAAACTCTCCATCTTGATCGAAACCGCCGCTAATCTTATAATAATAAATATCACAAGAGTTGGCAATGCCCTGGCGCATGTCCATCAAGCCATGACCCTCTCGATTCCAGCAGACAAACGTCTGGGCGCGGCCAGGATCATTGGGGGCAAAGCGGTTTGGGATTTCGATCTGTCCAGGAGCAGTCAACAATCGTTCGGGAGAAATAATACCTTCCTGGAGTGCCCCGGCCGAAGGGACCAGCTTAAAGGTCGAACCGGGAGGGTAAGTACCACTAATAGCGTGATTCACCAATGGCGTATAATCATTTCGCGCTAACTGCAAATAATAATCGACCGGGACTTCTGTGGTGAAGCGGTTATTATCAAAAGTGGGGAAGTTAATCATCGCCAGGACTTCCCCTGTCTTGGGATTCATCGCCACTACAGCCGCCTGTTCAATTTCAGGAAGCGTTCGTTCACCGGTTATCTCATCTGTCCGCGGCGTATTGCGATTGGCTTCCATGAATTGCTTGGTGATTTCAAATGCTTGCTTCTGTAAATTCAAATCAATGGTTGTATGTAAATTTAATCCCGCTACAGGTTCTTGAGCCAAACCGATCTGGCGAACCTCACGACCTGTCCAGTCCTGTTCAATCGTACGCAGCCCTTTGGTTCCAGCCATCTCCAGTTCCATAGAGGTTTCTAAACCTGACCAACCGACACGATCATCTCTCTGGTAACCAAGCACATCAATCCAATTTTGATTGGGAATTGGACCCATGAAACCAATTAAGTGAGATGTGAATTCTCCACTGGGATAGATTCGTTGAGGTTCGGGTAATACTCGCACACCGGGTAAAAAAATGCTCTCTTGCTCAATCGCATAAGCTGATGTGATCGGCAAGCCAGAAGTAATGACCGCCGGGACATATTGCGCGAAACTGTTTTCTCGCACAATTCCTTCAATGCTATCCGGCAATTTGGGAACGACGCCGGCTTGATCCAGGGTCTCTTCGACAGGAGCACCATAAATTTCGGCCAATCGAGAATATGTACTGACTAACTCCGGATTTGCAGCATCAATAAGGATTTGCTGCTGCACTGTATTCGTAACTGGAACCCCGGTGAGCAATGATAAACGTTCATAAACAGCCTGAAGCTCATCTTCATCATCAGGCAAAAAAGCGGGAGTAATCGTTACATTAAAGCTGGGTTGATTGATCGCCAGGGGTTCTCCATTGCGATCAAAGATGACGCCTCGCGGCGCATCAGTTTGTAGTTCAGCTAATTGGTTTTCATTAGCAAGTGTTGCCAACTGGGGGCCGCGTGTTTGTTGAATCCACCAGACCCGGTAGAGCAATAAACCTAAAATGATGATGAAGATGATACGCAAAAAATAAAGACGATTGCGGATGCCCACATCCTCTTCTTCTTTCAACTCCAGGTCTTCTACGCGCTCCCAACCTATTCTAGACATAATTTTAACAACTTAAACTTCAACTGCTTTGGGCCAAATAGCGCGGTGAATGACCA
The DNA here is from genome assembly GCA_028277515.1 of Anaerolineae bacterium. Next base: position 1,620 of record JANQGC010000329.1, on the reverse strand, counting down.
GGAATAACCAGTATATCGGCAATATCAGAAAACTCTGCAGCAGAAGAACCGGCAGCAAGGTGTTAGTCAGTGTAAAAACCGTGTTGTATCCAAATATTGCCAGAAAAATAGTATGCAAAATCCATTGGATGACGGTTGCGATGGCCGTCAAACCCACGGGAATGAGGATGCGATTTTCCGGCAGCACTTCCTTTATTTGTAATATGGCAAATATCGCGATGGTATAAGACAACGCCAATCCACCCGCCGGAGCGGCCGTAAATAGATCCATGAAAATACCTGCTATAAACGCCCAAATCATCCCTTCCTGTACACCGCGCAGCAAGCCCCAGGTGATAGCCACCAGGAAGGGAAATGATGGTATAACCCCAAATATGGGAAAATAGGGCAAGGCGGTCGTTTGTAATATAGTCAACAGAGCCATCACCGGCAACGCTATTAATGTACTGGAGGGAATCATTGATCGATCTGCGAAAAAATTTCGGTATCTATCGGTTCAAAGTCGGTAATCACGAACAATACTTCTAATGAATCAATATCAACCGCCGACTGCACCACCGCCCTCTGAAACAGTTCGGCTTCGCGACGATCAACCTCGATCACGCGTCCGATGACTAAATCTTGTGGGAAACGGCCGCCCAGACCTGAAGTCAAGACCACCTCACCCACTTCAACTTGATGCTTCAAGTCAATCCAATCAATTGATAATGACCCTCCAACACCACCGCCACGTAAAATCCCGGTCGCCCGTGAATTGCCAAGGCGCGCCGGAACCGCGCTGGAGCTGTCATTAATTAGAACAACCTGGGACGAGTTTTGCGTTGTGCGAAAAATTTGGCCGACAAGTCCACGCGCGCTCTCGACCGGCATTCCCACACGCAAGCCATCCGCAGATCCCTTGTCAATGATGATACTGCGCACAGATTGGTTGCTATCCTGACCAATCACGGAGGCCGTTAATCTTTGGTAATCAGGAGCCTGCCTGGCTCTATTGAATAGATCCAACAGTAATTGATATTCGCCTTCAATTTCTCGCAGTTCTTCGTTTTCCCTTTCTAATGCAGCAATTTGATTTTGCAGGATATTAATTTCTTCCCTGGCAGCCGCTAAATTTCGCGGCCCTTCTACAACATCGGACAGCGCATCGCTTCGAGCTGAGGTCCAACCCATCACGGCACTCATTGGATTACGAATAATATTAAAAGCTGCGTCCAGGTTACCGGTGCGATCCAGGATCGTCAGCAGCATCGCCAATCCAGCGAGAACAGCTAGCGTCATCCAGCGGATCCGTTTTTGCGCCTCATTCAGGTCCATATCTAAAAATAAAAGCCAGGTTGGGATTAAACGCGGCTGATTTCGGGGAGAATCAAACCCTAATGTTGGGTGCTGCCGCGATGTAGACCGACCAATACGCGTTCGTAATTATCGAGATCTTCAAGGACACGTTCGGCTCCACGCGCGACACAAGTCATTGAGTCTTCAGCAACCCAAACTCGCATCTTGACAACATCCTCTAAGCGATCGGCTAAACCATGAATTTGCGCGCCACCCCCGGCCAGGCAAACGCCGGCTTCCATTAAATCAGCCACTAATTGGGGCGGCGTTTCATCCAGGGCGTCA
>JANQGC010000311.1 GCA_028277515.1 Anaerolineae bacterium | reverse complement strand
AAAAAAGCGCCCAGTACTCTTAAAGGCACGGGAATTAAAATTAGAGCAAGCGAGTTGCGGATACTGAGGGAAAATAGCTCATCGGTATAAGCTAAAGTAAAATTTATTCCGCCCCCCAAAATGGGTGCAGAAAGGCCATCATACCGGAAAAAGGCAGTCACCAGCGACATCAAAGCCGGAATGACGATGAGGAATATCATTCCTAGAGAGTACGGCAGGAGTAAAAGATGCGAACCGATTTTGTTTGCGATACGAGAAATGAATTGCATAGGTGCGCTTTGTATTCTTCTTAATGAAATTTGTCAAAGAATGGGTTCAATAACCTCACTAATAAGTGACAGTCACTTTATTAACTGTATTGTCACTTAAATAATGACCAAAGTGACTGTCACATTCCCTTAAATTTCAAAAGTTCCTGGAACAAAAAGGGGGTCAAGGACGTTATATCAACATAGAATAGGCGGCAAATTGCTGCCGAACAACATAGAAATAATGTTATGGATGAAGGAAAGATGAAATTGTCACACCCTTTATTGTTAACGGCCGTGATGTTCGTTTTAGCTGCTTGCACACCCGGCGGAAGCAATTCTTCTGATTCAGCTCCTGCAGATACTCCATCCGCTGCACCGGCGCTAAATACCATACCGCCCGCTGCTTCCAACACGGCTACACCAATACCAGAGGAAACTGCTATGCCCCCTAATAATCAAGAATCTGATACAGCAGATGATGCCACCCAACCGGCCTCTACAGATTTAAGTTCGGGTACAAGTGAACCGGCAGGATCAGTCGATCCTTCGCAAATAACCAGTGAGCCTCCAGGGGATGAATCACCGGTGGTTATGCCGCAGCCTGGCGTACCTGATTTAGGTGAAAAGATAGGACATGAGGTTAGCCAGGATCTCGCCAGGCGTCTGGGAATTGACGTAAGTGAGGTAGCGATTATTAACTCCGAACCTCAAGAATGGCCAGACAGCGGGCTTGGTTGTCCTGCCCCCGGCATGAATTATCTTACTGTGATTACGCCTGGTTTCCTCATAAACCTTGAAGCAGATGGTGAAATTTACGCCTACCATACCGATCAAACCGGCAACTTCGTGCTGTGCGGGCAAGACGGCCGTCCGTTTACAGGGTAGAATAAAATCCTAAATTTTTAATTTCCAGGATAAGTCAAGATCCCGCTGTTGGACATGTAGATTTGATAACCTTCACCTGGGTTCATACTGCCAATTTGATCTAATTCCAATTCAGGCCAATAGACCAGGCCGGCGCCATCTTTAACCAGGAACAAATCAGTGCTAACAGAAGACAATGCTTGATCAACACTCATAGATTGATCTCGGAGATAAGCGACAAGGCTCCAGCCGAATGGCAAATTGATTGGTGTGTTCGCCGGATCGACCTGGCTGCCCTCAATCGAAAGCGTCGCCGGATTATTCATATAAATTTGATATCCTTCCTGAACCTGCCAATCTCCCAGATTGTTAATTCCTTGTGACGGCCAGTAAATAAGCCCATCCCCATTTTTTATAATGAACATGTCATCCTCAATACCGGCCAGCAAAGATTCCATACTCGGGTCATCCGCTATCATATAGCTAGAAATCATATTCCAGCCAGTTGTTAGCGCAATTTGTTGAACAATTTGCGGCTCAGGGGTATTTGTTGGCGTCGCGGTTGGTGGAACCGGCGTGTTTGTTGGGGTTGGCGATGGCGGTTCGGGTGTATTTGTAGCGGTTGGTGACGCCTCCTCACCGCAAATTTCAATACTCCAGCTATTTAAGGTGCCGGGGTCCGTTCCGGGGTAAGCATCAGCAACTTGAAGAGTCCAATTACCCGAACTGTTTTGGCCATCAAACACCGCAAGCGGATTGTTTGGGGCGTGGGTGCCGGAAATAGCCGGTGCGCTATTTGAACATTGGTTTTCAACAGATGTAACCGCCTCATCATCCAGAGTAGCCAGAATGTCATCAATATTACATCCATAGGTAGAAGCAGGAACACCCGGGCGATCGATTATCGTTGCACTGGTTGTACCTTTACTTAGAGTGAAAATAAGATCGCCTACCCAGTCGTGAGCCATATCTACGTCAATATTGACATCAGCGATAGTAACGCCGTTGCCAATATTAATCGTTGAATTGATGGAATTAACACCGTTGGGAAGGTTTATTGGGGTGTCTGAGCTGTTGTAGGTTGTACAGGATAAGGGTTCAGGTGTATTAGTAGGGGTCGGCGAGGGACCAGATGTTGGTGTGGCCGTAGGTTCTATCGTACATTCAGGCCAACTCATAGCTGAAACCCAGGTAGACCAACGGGCTGTCGACTGTTCCCGCGAATATTCTCCAACATACCAGAAGGTTTTTCCATCCGGGTCAAGTGCTAAACCCGTATAATCACCCCAACGCCTGGGAACGCTATCATATGCTGTATAAGGGGCCTCACCGGCATGTAGCAGTGTCTCATCCTTTAATGTCCCATTGGCATCCCCTGCTTGTCTCCCTGCTGCGTAAACACTGGGATATATACTGCTGCTTGTTTTTGTATATCCAACAACCATATCGCCGCAAGCGTTGACCCCCAGGTCAGGAAAGCTGTTATAAACGCCACTGGTGGCGAAGGTACCCTGTTGGTCCAAACTGGGAGATCCGCTGCTCATATCGATTTCATACCAACGCACACAGTTCACCGTACCGCTACCAGGATTGCAACCAATGGTATGGGTTGTCCATAGTTTTCCACCCCAATATTCAACATCCAAAAGGCGGTTATCATTGGCTTGAATGCTGCTGCCGCCAAGCTGCGGCTGGTTAACGGGTAGACTGTAAGAATTCACGGTCACTGTGCCGGCTTGTGAGAATGAGGGTGAACCCCAAGGATCGGAAAATTGCCACACGGTTAATGTATTGCGATTGTTTCCGAAATCTGCATCGACAAAATAATGAGGTTCATTAGCATTGGTCGGCCATCCGCCTGTCTGAAACCCCTTTAGCTTCGCCGGTTGGATCGTAAAATTGCCACTACCGACATTATATTTAAGGTAGCTGGCGCTTGCGCCGGCATACATATCATCTTTTTCAAAGGCAAAAATGTGATTGCGTACAAAAAAGGTGCCGAACATATTGGCTCCAAGATATAAGGCATCCTGGCCAATACCGATATGCGGGTAATCAAAGAAGTAATCTGTTCCCCCGCCTGGATTGCCGTCAAAGGAGTAAAGCCAATAAGAGCCGGCCGCGCTGTCTGTTTGAGAAACGGCAATACAAGCGTATCCGTTATCTCCTCCATTGACATTGGGATCGTAAGCGGTGATACCTAGCACGTAACGGCCGTTTTCTTCATCATAACCCGAATAGGGATCGAACATAACCACATTGCTGCCGGTGCCACAGTTACTGCCCCAGAAATCCTCGTAGAGAATGGGTCCAACTAGGCTGTTCCCCTGCTTGTCAAATACCTGAAAGCTGGTATTAACACCGACTACGACATGATCCTTACCAACCATTATATCGGGGTCAGGTGGAACACCCTGCTGCGATTGTGTATAGTCAATGGCCTTAAAATTGACTCCTTGTGATAATGCAGCGGGCGCAGTGATTCCATCAAGGCCAGTTCCCAGATAATTTTGCACAGTGTGGTCAACACCCTGTTCCAGCGATTCGGCAATCATTGCCTGGTAGACGGCCTCACTCACAGGACCTTCATTAATTCCAAGATCGATCTGACCGGCTTCATAAGCTTGCTTCAATCGATCAAACTCTGCCGGCCGGCTGGGAACTGTGTTTAAATCAACAACAGCAGGCGCAACAGGCTCCCCAAAAATCATTTGGCCATCATCAGTGTCAACAACCACATTACCGGTTCCACCCCGAACACCCCCAGGTCCAAGTGCTTGTTGAACGGCTTCACTTCGACTGATGTTTTCCGGTGTCAAGCTGCCTCTTTGAAAAAGCAGCCAACTGCCAATTGTAATAATAAGGATGATAAAAAATAATCGAATAAAACTTTTCTTATCCATAGTGCACTTTAATTCTCCAACGATGGATAAATGAACAAGTCGGTATCTTCGACAGTTGAATTCATTATATCTTATTTCGATAAGTGGGTTTGCTTGAAGAGCAAAAAGATTGTACTGTGTGCCTCGCAAATTTTGCTTGATTTGTGCAATGTCATCATGTTGTTCCAGCAGGAAGTGTTATTATGAGGGCATCATAGACTATTCATCTCTTAAAATCAATCGTCTAATCACGATACTTTCACGCTGTTAAAGATCAAACGGCCATTATTTTTCCAAAAATGGTTAATCCAGGGCGATCAAAGCAAATTCCATAGCACCAAAACCATTTAAGGTGTGGCTGCCGTAAACGTTCGCAGCACGGTTGATGGTTTGCCGGCAGTTATAGTGTAATTGCCTAAAGCCGCTGGCAGGAGTGTAAAACGAATACTTTTTAAGGTAAGATTATTTATGATAATCTCTCCTTCCAATACGCCCCATATTTCCAGCGAACGGCCGTCACATACACCATTAAAAACACCTCCCTCAGCAAATGTTAAGCGCTCGGTGACAAAATACTCATTGGCACAAAGCCGCTCCCTGCGCAACGAATCGTTTTCCTCGATTAATTGAGAGTCATTTAACCCCGGCTCAACTTGATCAAAATTGATGACATCTAATGCTTTATCCACATGCAGCGGGCGCGGGCGGCCATCCGCCCCAACCCGGTTCCAATCATAAACCCGGTATGTTGTGTTGGAGTTCTGTTGTATTTCGGCGATCAACAAACCATCCATGATGGCATGCAACGTGCCCGCGGGAACACAAACATGATCACCGGCCTGAACAGGAAGATGATGTAAATAGGGTTCCAAGCTGCCATCCTCAATCGCCTGGCGAAAATTCTGCGGTGTGGTTCCTTTTTTCACACCTAGAATCAGTTCAGCGCCGGGCTGGGCTGCCAAAACCACCCACATTTCACTCTTCCCCAGTTCATTTCCTTCATGCTGCAAAGCATAAGGGTCTTGCGGATGGACCTGAACCGAGAGCGGCCGATTGGCATCTAACAGCTTGATGAGTAGGGGGAATTTATCTCTCTCCAACGCCCAACGGTTATTTTCGCCGATTAATTCGAGACCCAAATCAGCTAATACGTCCGTTAATAACTGTCCGGCATAGGGACCATTAATGACCCTGGTTGTGCCGTCGTCATGCCCGGCAATCTCCCAACTTTCGGCGATGTCCTTACCGGGTGGCAATGAACGGCCGATTCTTTCTAACGTTCGGCCACCCCAGATATAATCCTTTAAAACCGGCTCAAATAATAATGGGTACAAATCGCTTTTCATACATCACTGTCAATCAAAATATAAGACATCGGGTTCGTAGTATCGGCTTTAGTTGTTTGACCGCTGAAGCGGTCACCATAAACCACCCAACAAATCATTGGTCAGACTATTAAGTACGAACAAAAAAGTATTATTGCATGTGTCATGCCGAGCTTGTCGAGGCATCTCATGAGAGATTTCTCGCTTTGCTCGAAATGACAGCCGTTAAAACATAGTTGTTTGTACTTAGATTTATAGGTACTCAGACCGATTGTCACCTTAATCTCTATAAAAGGCAACGGTATCAGTGCACTGTTACAAAAATCATTTGCACAGAAATTTGACAACTTTTCACTTGAGATATGAGCGAAACTATTAATAAGAGTTGTCAAATTTTAAGTAATACAATATTTGTTTTTATTGGTTTAGGAAATGTCGGCCCGACTGGCTTTTAAGGCACGGCTGGTCTTTCTGTGATTAACCGCGCAGTTCACCTTGCAAAGTATACCGGTCCCCACGATGAAATAAGCACAAAAACTCTATCGGCACATTATAATCTGTGCAAGAGATACGCTCAATGTACAGCAATGCGGCATTTAGCTTAATAGACAGCCTCTCCGCCATTTCACTGCTGGCGTTGATAGCCCGAATAGTCTGGTGGGCGTTACTAAAACGAATATTGTAACGATCCTCCAACATATTGCGCAAAGATTGTCTGGTGTAATCCTGTTCTAGAATCCCTGGACAGTAACGATGTACGAGGAATGAAATTTCAACACTCATAGGTTCCCCATCCGCCAGGCGTAACCTTTCGATGCGAGCTAGAGGTTCGTCTACTTCTACCTCTAAGTGGCGCGCCAAAATTTCGGTTGCCGGCATTAATTCTGCCGAAATAAGTTTCGTCCCTGGAACCAATCCTCTGCGCTGCATATCTTCGGTAAAGCTGACGATTCGTAATAATCCCTGCT
>JANQGC010000189.1 GCA_028277515.1 Anaerolineae bacterium | reverse complement strand
TTCCGTCAAATAGAGTTGGTAGCCCTGTCCCGGCTGCATTTCCCCAATTTGGTTGAGTCCGAATTCGGGCCAATAGATCTGGCCTGCGCCGTTTTTGGCGAGGAAAATTTCCTCGCGGCAAGCAGCAATAGCCGTTTCCACAGCCAGCGACTGATTGACCCAGTAACCGATTAGATTCCAACCCTGTTCCAATTCCCACTTCGTCCCGGTGGGAATCATTATACCTCTAAGTTTCAACGTTGCTGCGTTGTTCATGTAGCATTGGTAGCCGTGAAATGGATTCCATTTGCCAATCTGGTCACTAGACATTGAGGGCCAATAAACTTGCCCATACCCATTCTTACAAAACCCAAGATCGTCTTCCAGTGGTGGAGCAAATATTTCGCTCATAGCTGGAGGTTCCGGTCCAAGGTAGCTGGAGATCATATTCCAACCCTGTAAAAGCTCAATCTTCTGACTTGGAGGCATTTTGATGTCCAAAGTCGAAATAACATGAACACTATTTGGTTTATATAGACCATCACCACTTTCGTAAGTTGGCTCAATTCTCTGGTGAAAAAAAACTTCCGACTTATCATACCAATGGAATGACATTTCCTCCTCTGGAAAAAAGCCATCCTTACCTTCTGTTTGACTGTCGTCTCCCCAAACCTTTATGTTCAAGTTTTCCCCATTCCAAACTCCAAACCCAGCACAAAATGACTCTCCAGTAGTAAACAGCGCTATTTCATCGCCCGCTTCAAAGCTTAACTCATCGCTTAAGCGAATGTCAGCCGGAAGGACTACTGTATTAAAATTGTCAGTTTTGGCGATACAACCCCCAAAACGGGTAGGGTTTTTAAGAATAACATTTAATACAAGATTTTCAGGATGATAAAGTGCAACAACTTCAATAAAATAGGTTTTATTCGCCTCAAGAATTACTTCCTTAATGATTGACTGGCTGCCGGATGAATTGTTATCGCAAGCAATATTTATCAGATTACCCCGATTTCCACGCCAAATAGCCAAGTTAGTAGCGTAATCGGAACCAAAAGTATCAACTGATATCATAATTTCTTCTTTAGGAGTTATAGAATACCAAACCGATCCTCTTCCTTGATTATTATAATAACAAGGAATTCCGGGATCATCACTAGCCCACGTCGCAAATTGCACGTTTTGAGTGCTCACGTAAGGAAAATCAGAAATTATTCGTGGATTGTCAAAGCTATCATTGTCTACTTGATTGGGATGAGCCAGCATGGCATCAATCCCCGATGTCACACTATTTAACGATACCGAAATGTCAGTAGCGCTTTCCAGAGAAGAGGCATTATCGTAATATTCAAATAAATAGTTTTCGAGAAGATCATTAAAAAACACCCGATACGTTCCGGCCTGCAGTCCAGCAACAGCATAATCACCTGCTAAGTTCGTGGCTTGATATTTACCCGTATGTTCCCAATCACTGCCATTAAAACGGTAAACATGGGCTTCAACAGTAGAGATCGGAGCACCGCTATCTTCTGCTGTAATTGTGCCAGTGATCATGCCATAAACTGTTAAAGAAGCATCAATGTTGGGCATGATTTTATTTAAGGAGACTTGAAGTTCAATCGCTCCCTCCGCATCTGGAGAATCATCATAATACTCCTCGACAATGCTCTCATGAAAGTATCTAATTTTGTAGGAACCTGGTGGCAAACCATTTATTTCAAATTGCCCTTTGCTATCTGTGGAATCACTATAGTAGCCCTCGAAAGGATCGCTTCCAATAAGTTTGGCTCCTACATATATATATTCCAATGGCCGTCCATCAATATCAGCCCTAACTGTTCCTGTAATGCGTCCATAAGCCGACAGCTCAGCGTCAATTACCGTGGTTGAATTATTCTCGGTAATGTTGATGTCGGCTGCGCTTTCCAAATCAGGCGCATTTTCATAATATTCACTTTTATAAGTACTAGGGCTATGATAACAACAAAAAAAATTCAGACGATAGGTTCCAATTGGCAATCCGTCAATAATATATTGGCCCGAGGCATTGGCATGCCCATTTTTGTAAAAATCCCATTCTCCATCTACAAATCGATAAGCTGATATGATAACCGGATCTATCGGCAAACCATTATCTTCACCAGTAACGGTGCCATTGATTTGGCTCAATTTAATTAACTGTGCGTCTATATGAGTGGTGGTTTGGTTAGTAGTTACAGCAATATCAGTTGCATCATCCAGAGTTGATGCGTCATCATAATACTCATCTATATATCGCCGATAAGTATGATACTTTAATCGATATGTGCCGGGAAATAAACCGGTGATGGTGTAAACCCCATCAGTACGAGTCTCTTCTGTTTCGACATTTATCCAACCGCTTTCTACCAATCGATAGACTATAACATCGACAACATTTATTGGGGAGCCATCACTTTTGTCCGTAACCGTCCCGGTAATGCTTCCCAATTGAGATAATGCGGCGTCAATCACGACTACATCATTGTTGACGAAAATATCCTTGGCATTCGTAATATTAGAAGCGTTTTCATAGTACTCATCAATATGGTTTACATATGTACCGTGGAATAACAAGCGGTAATTACCAGAATTTAGATCAGTAAATTGATATTGCCCTTTTTGATCGGTTAAAACATGAGCAATTTGTTCCCATTCCAAGCCATTGAAACTGTAAGCCAAAACACTCATATACGAGATCGGACTGCCATTTGCTTCGGAAGTTATCGTCCCACTTATAATTCCATTTCCACTAATGATGTTCCACGCCTCCTTTGGCTCCCGCTCCGCACGACCGCCCTCCTGCGCCTGGACCAGGGGGATCAGCACAACCAACGTGAGCACCAGCGCGGCGACCACGATTGCCAGGATCCAATAAATAGAAAAATTGCGTTCGCTCTTGTGGGAGAAATGGTGGAAGTGTTTCATCTAAGGCCCCTTCTGTTATTAAATGCGACTGTCTAAAAAATGGCCAATTACCCACCTATAGTGTACGAAAATGAAACGGCCGGTCATAGTGATATTCCTCCAATCATGGGGGTGATCTTTGTCATATAGTCAGGAAGAAAA
>JANQGC010000247.1 GCA_028277515.1 Anaerolineae bacterium | reverse complement strand
CCTGGGCGGCGGTCAGCCCGGCCTCAGCCTGCGCCAGGGCGTTTTCCAGGGCGCTGCTTTCCAGGCGGATCAGCGGCGCGCCGCCAGCGACCTGCTCGCCGGCTTCGACCAGGATTTGTTCGACCGTGCCCCCGCTGCGGAAAGAAAGATCCGCGTTGACCAGGGGCATAATCTCCCCTTCGGCGGTGACATCGCCCAGGCCGCCGACAGCCAGGTTGTTGACCTCGGTGATTGGCGACTCGTCGGCCGTGTCGGGGGTCGGGGTCGGCTCCTCCGACTGGCAGGCGGCCAGAACAGTGAGGAGTAAAACAGTTATCAGTAGGGTAACGAGACGTTTATTTTTCATGATTAAGTCTTTCATTTCTAATAAAAGAAAATAAATAATTGTGAACGGTGAATGGTGAATTGTTAATCATTAATAATTCACCATCCACAATTCATCAATTCATCAATTTTCTTCCTCTTCTTATTCCACATCCACATTCACAAATACCGTCATGCCCCAACGCAGGGGTAAATCGGCCGTATCATCTAATGCGATGGTGACTTCATAGGTCACGTCGCCACGAGTGAGTTGGGATGTATTGGCGATGCGGGCCACGGTGCCGGTAAGTGTCTCGCCGGGCACGGCATCCACCTGTATTTCCACGGGATCGCCCACTTGTAAATCGACGACATCCAGTTCGGTCAGGTCAGTGGTTTTGACCTGCCATTCGGTGAAATCGCCGAAGGTAGTGACGGGAACGCCGCCGGCAGCGACTTCCCCCGCCTCAACCGTGATATCGGCAACGACGCCATCAAAGGGAGCAGTGAGGGTCATGCGCGCTAAGGCATCTTCGGCCGAGGCGATAGCCGCTTCCGCTTGAGCCACACCCGCTTCAGCCTGGGTGACGGAAGCCTGGGCCTGTTGGGTGGCTAATCCAGCCTCGGCAACGGCCGCTTCGGCCTGAGCCACACCCGCTTCGGCGACGGTTATTTCTTCGGCGCGCGGTCCGGCCAGCAGTTTATCTAGCTGGGCCTGGGCCGCTTCGGTCTGGGCCTGGGCCGCAGCCACATTGCCGGATGCGGATTGGCGCTGGCCACTGGTAGCCCCGGCGCGCGCTTCATCCAGCGCGGCCTGGGCGGCGTTGACACGGGCCACGGCGGCGTTATAGTTTAACTGAGCCTGGGCCAACGCTTCTTCATCATTGCTGTTGGCGCGGTTCAAGGCGTCCAATACATCACGCACGGGCAAAAGTTGGGCTTCGGCGGCGCGCAGTTGCGCTTCAGCCGCCTGAATCTGCGAGGTCGCCGGCCCTTCCAGGACGACGCCCAATCCGGCACTGGCCTGGCCGGCTCCGGCTTGCGCCAGGGCTATGGCGCTCTCCTGTAATAAGATTTCGGCTTCGGTCGGCTCGGCGGTGACCAAAGCAAGATTGACCTGGGCCGCTTGCAGCCCCACATCAGCAGCCTGCGCGCCCGTTTCCGCAGCCAGTAGGCCAGCCTGTGCGGTCTGGAGGGCAGCTTGCGCGCTCTCCAAACCGGCCTGGGCCTGAACGAGACCCAGTTCCTGGTCGGATGCATCCAGGCGCAGGATGGGTTCTCCGGACGCTAAGACCGACCCTTTATCGGCGATGATCTCCACGACCTCGCCTCCGATTTCGAAGGAGAGGAAGGCTTCACGCAGGGGCGCAATCTGGCCCTCGGCGGAAACCACAGCCAGGTCGGTTTGGGCCGCTGGATTGTCCGCTACCGGAGCAACGGCCGTTTCTTCAGCCTCGGCCTCGGCAGCGAAAAATTGATTGTAAATAAAAAAACCACCAACAGCCAGGATCGCGACGATCCCGACTCCCAGTAATATACGTCTCCGATTCATCAAAAACTCCAATATTAAAAAACAGAAAATAGATGCAGGGGAATGAATTGCTACCCGCTGCCAAAAAATCAGGCACTTCGTCGTGCTTATTCTCTATAAATCGTTATTAAAAGTGCCTTCATATGTGACAGTATGGCATATGGCACATAATATCCTATACGGACGTAACGTCGTAAGGTTACAACAAGTTGCCGGCAAGGATGCCGACGCTACGAAAATGTATGATAGTCGTATCTCATTGGTTTGAAAAGATTTAAATATCACTTATAAGCCAGCACTTCCCTGATCGTCAAGAGCGCGAAATGGATTTCGCGGTTACGAGTTTACTCGTATGCCAGCACTTCCCTGATTGTCAGCCGGGAGGCGCTGCGCGCAGGCACCACACTGGCCACGGCCGAAAGGAAAATGACAACCACCAGCCAGATGACAAAGCCGAGGGCGGTAATCTCCAGGGGCATATTCGTACCCATCATAGACGTGCTGATGGTGCGCAGCAACACAAAGCTGATCGGGAAGGAGAGGGCCAGGGCAGCTACCCAGCTGATTAAGCCGATCATCAATCCTTCGATAACCACCGACTTGACGATCTCCAGGTCGACAGCGCCAATCGCGCGCATGACCCCAATTTCGCGGGTGCGTTCCAGGACATTCATGCCCATCGTACCCATCAGGCCGATACTGCCCACAACGGCGGTCAGGATGGCCATCGTCAGTAGGAATATGACCAGGATGTTGATCGGCTGCGAATTTTGTTCACGGGTCACCCCGCCGGCCTCCACATTGCTGAGACTGTAACCTCGCGAACGCAAATATTGGTCTACCTGGGCGCTCAAAGCACTCTGGGCTTCTAAGGATTCTGTCTCAGCGACAATCCGGAAATTGGTGGCCTGTCCGGGTGTGTTGGTCAGATAGGCGATGGTGTCATATGGGGCATAGCCCAAAATATCGCCGGCCATATCAACGAATCGGTAGATGCCCACGACCGGCCATTCCTCGATACGTTGCCCGGGGATCTCAATACGCAGGGTTTCGCCGATTGCCAAATCGGGAAATTGATCATAAATGGCGTCGGAGACGATCAACACTTTGTCGTCCCCAGGCTGCAGCCAGCGCCCGGCAACCAGGTCAGCTTCAATTAAGTCCGACCCCTCCGGTGGGGCGACGATGATCATATTGGTCAGCACCTCGTCCTCTTCATCCAAAATCTCGGCCGAGGCCCCACCAAAACTTTCCACACTCTGTACGCCGGGGATCTGCATCAGTTCACGCTCTACTTGCTCCGTTCGGTATGGCTCGGTGAAGGTAATCATGACATCAGCCAGGAAATGCTGGCTCATGGTGTCCATAAAACCACCCAGAGAGGAGCGTACGTTGAAGACGCCGATAAAAATGGCGCCGGCCATAATCAGGGTGAACAGCGTCAAGGCCAGGCGTGCCTTGCGGCGGAAGGTGTTGCGGATAGAAAGCAGAACCGGGCGGGAAATCCAGGTGAACCAGACGCCCAGCCGGTCGATCAGACCGCCGCTCTGGCCACCCTCTGATGGATTGTCATCGCTGATCGCGCGGCGCACAGTTGTTTTAGCCCCTTTGTTGACCGGGAAATAACCGGCGGCCAGGGGCACGGCAAAGGCCAGGATGACCTGCAATATGACCGCCAGGGGCACGATGCGAAAACCCTGGAGTTCAATGCTGAGCATATTGGATGTGAAGGAAGCCAGGCCATATCCACCCAGCACGCCCAGGGGCACAGCGATGATCAGGGCCAGGATGCCATAGGCAACGATCAAGGCGATGTACATGACGGAAATATTTAAGCCGCGTGCGCCGACCAGCTTCATCACGCCGATTTGCCGGCGATGTTGGGTCAGCAGAGCATTAAGCGTGTTGATGATTAATGAACTGCTGAGGAACATGACCAGGACGCCGAGGATGCCCAAAACGCCAATCAGGGCCAGGACGGTCGATTCCATGGGATGCTCGGTGGTTTTATTGGTGTTGGTGCGGTATACGGTACGACCGCTGCGTTCCACCTTGTCTTCTACTTCTTTGGCCACAGCATCAATGGCCACGGTGTCATCGCCGGAGGCAACCTGCACATACAGCCGATTGTATTCATCGCCGCCGCCCAGCCATTCGGCCGTATCCAGGGAAACATATCCGCGAGGTGGGGCAGCGAAATCTCCGGCGGCATACTGGTCACCTACAGTGCCCACAACGGGCATGTCCCGTACGGTTCCGTCGCTAAGCTGCACGCGGGCAGTGTCGCCGGGCTGCAAGCCGGTGCTGTTCATCATATCCTCGCGCACGACAAGCTGGCGTTCCTGGGGAAAGCGGGTTCCTGTCACTACGGTCAGCAGATTAATTTCGGCCGAAATGGGATCATCGACGGCTACTACATCCAACGGCCGCCAGGATTCTCCATCCTGGCCGACGCGCACGGAGAGCATCTGCCGCCCTTCGGCGTTGGTCACACCTGGAATATTTTTTATGGAATCCACCAAGCCTTCATTAAAAGGATCAGTGATGATTTCGATGTTGGCCGGCTGGGCGTTAGCATACCCAACGCCGATATCTTCGGAGAGAATGACATAGGTAGAAACAATCGTGCCGATGGCGAAGACGCCAACTGCAATAGAGGCGATGACCAGCAGTGTGCGGGTCAGGTCTCCTTTTAGGTCAGCCAAAACTTTAAGCCAGGTGGGGCGCAAGAATTTTAAGTTCATTGTTTCGCCTCCTGGTTCTCCTCACGGCGCTGCCGAGCCACATCATGCAGTAAATCGGCCGTTGGCGGCGAATCCTGCAAGATCGTCATGAAATGCTCGCGGGATAAGAGGCCTAATTCTATTGGTTCTTCTCCGGCGCGCACGGTGGCGATGGCCTGACTGCCATCCATGATCTCCACTTCGCCGAAAAATTGGTTGTGTGTCAGTTGAGCGTGGGGTTCAGCGTGGCCGTTCCAGATTTCCACCCGGCCGCTGCCCACCAGGTAAAAGTGCTCGACCGGGTCACCTTGATTGAGGATGATCTCGCCCGGTTGAAAGCGGCGGCGTGTTAAATCCTTGGTTGCCTGCAACATCTGCGGGTGATCCAGGGAGGGCAGGGTCGAGGCGACCAGGGGATCAATAAGCTCTCCGTCGGAGATAATCACGGTATGGTCCACGCGGCTGGTCAGCGAGGGGTCATGGGTGACGATGAGGATCGTCTTGCCCTGCGCTGCCAGCTCGCGAAAGACTCGGATGACGACATCGGCCGAGCGCGTGTCCAAATTACCCGTCGGTTCGTCAGCGACGATGATCGGCGGGTCGGTGGCCAGTGAACGGGCAATGGCCGCCGCTTGCTGCTGGCCGTTGGATACATTGGCCGGCAGTTCGTAGGCATGTTCTTCCAGGCCAACCATTCTCAACAACTGCATGGCTCGCTCTGGTCGTTCGTTATAGGGGTAGACGTCACAGTAATCCATGGGCAGAATCGTGTTTTCCAGCAAGGTCAGGGTGGGCAGCAGTTGGAAAAATTGAAAGACGATGCCCACATTCTGGCCGCGCCACAGGGCGCGCCGGCTTTCGCTCATGCTGTAAATATCCTGATCGCCGATGCGCACCTCGCCGGAGGTGGGGTGGTCGATGCCGGTCAGCATGTTGAGCAGGGTCGATTTGCCGCTGCCCGATTTGCCGACCAATGCCACAAACTGGCCATATTCGATTTCCAGATCGATACTCTTCAGAGCGGTGAAGCTGCCCGCAGCGTTGACGTAGGTCTTGACCACATCTTGCAGCAGGATGGCCGGTTTGGACCGGTCGTAGCCGCCGTCGGTATTAATATTAGACAATAAGGGTGTGCTGTCCTCGTCCCCACCGGGCATGATGACTTCGATTTTTTCTGGTTGGTTTACTTCGTCCGCCTCTGCTTGCGCATCGTCACGCAGGGTTCCATCCGCGTCCAGTAAACGGCCGTCGGAAATCTGCAAGGTGCGGCTGAACCGGGGCACCAGGTCCATGTCGTGGGTGACCATGATCACGGTTTTGCCCTGCTCGACCAGTTTGGCGAAGATATTGAAGATGGTCTCCGCCGTGACGGAATCAAGGCTGCCGGTCGGCTCATCGGCGACGATCAGCGCAGGATCGTTGACCAGGGCGCGGGAAATGGCCACGCGCTGTTTTTGCCCGCCGGAAATGTGGGCGGGCAGCTTGTAGGCATGTTCCTTAAGTTCGACGATATCCAACAGGCGTAAGGCTTCCTCCTGGCTGGGACCCGGCTGAAAACGGCCGGCGAACTCCTGGGGCATCATGATGTTATTGACCAGGTTGAGCTGGGGCATCAGTTCAAATGATTGGTAGACAATGCCCATGTTCTGGCCGCGCCAGACGGCCAGTTCATCCTGGTCCATCTCCTCAAGGGAATGGGATTTGCCACCGTCTTTAGGGTAAAAGTGAACGTCGCCGGAGGTGATCTCGCTGACGCCGGAGATCATGTTGAGCAGGGTGGTCTTGCCCGCGCCGGACTTGCCGACGATGCCCAGGAATTCCCCGGTTTGGATGTCCAGGGTGATGTCCTTGAGAGCTACGAAATCGCCGGAACCGGTGTGATAAACCTTGCGCACGTCACGCAGCGTGAGGATGGGGCTGTTCTGGTGGACGGCCGTCTGGTGTTCGACCGTTTCCTTTTTCTTCTTTCTTCTAAAAACCATAGTTTAACCGAAGTGACAGTCACTTTGAAAGTGACTGTCACTTTAACTTCATTAATAAAAGTTGATTTATGCCACAATATGGGGCATAATTATGCCACAGAGTATGGCATAACTTATTTTTAATGTCAATAGTCACTTAAGTTCTTTAAATAAAGCGATATCCGATTATCGTTTCGCTTAATTATAACGGTTCAGAGGATGCTAAGGACCAAATATTTCAAAATCGGATGTCAAATCGGAGAGTATGAACGAGGAAGATAAAAGGGTCATTCGCACGCGGTCACAACTAACTGATGCGTTGATCGCCTTGAGTTGTGAAGAAGGGTATGATGCGGTGACGGTACAGAGCCTGGCCGAGAGGGCGGGTATTAATTACCGCACATTTTACCGCCATTATGAGAGCAAGGATGACCTGCTGCAAGATGTGCTGCAGAGCACCCTGGCCGATCTGCGACGCACCATGCCGCCACCGACACCGCGTGAAATGAATAATCCTGACTTTGAAGCGATCGCGCGTCGTAAAGGGCGAATTCTTTACCAGTATGTGGCTGACAACAGCAACATCTTTCAACTGCTGATGCAGAGTGGGCCGGTGGCTTTAGAGCCAATTCAACATTACGCGCGTGCGGAGACGGAACATTTTTTTGAAAACATGCCGCAAGATGATATCCCGCATGAATTAATCGCCAACCATATGATTGCCGCCTCCTTTGCCATGATTCATTGGTGGTTGGAGAACGAAATGCCTTATCCGCCGGAAAAGATGGGAGAATTTGCGGCGCAGTTAATTATGCTGCCTATTCGGAAGTTGTTGGTGGGGGATCTGCAACTGGAGGAGAACGGCAGCCAGCGGTCGTAACCGAAAATTCCAATTTTCGCCGACGCGCGAAAACGATTTCGCGGTTACTTGCTTTCGCGCAGTAAATCCCCTAAGCGCTCGACGCCGCGATGGATCTGCTCTTCCTGGTAAAAGGCGAAGCTGAGGCGCATTTTGTTGGTTTGACCCTGACGGGTGGAGAAACGGATTCCAGGGGTGAAGCCGACGCCCTTGGCATTGGCTTCTTGCAGTAAGGTCCCCGTATCCACGCCATCGGGCAGGGTGAGCCAGAAGAAGAAACCACCTGTGGGAATGGTAAATTGCACTGGATCGGGCATGTTTTCTTTAAGGGCTTCGGCCATGATGGTGATGCGCCGCCGGTAAGTTTCTTTGAGGAAGGTCAGATGATCCTCCTGCCAACCTTCTTCGATGGCCACACGAACCAGGTTGGAGGTGAAGGGGTTCAGCCCGCCGCCGCTGTCCAACAGGCCGGAGCCGGCTAATCTATCCAGCAGGGGAAGCCCCGCTTGCACCCAGCCCAGGCGCAGGCCGGGAGCCAGGATCTTGGAGAATGAGCCGATGGAGATGATGTGTTCGTTATCGATCCATTGAGCCATAGGTGGCGGGGGTGGTTCCTGATAGTACAGCAAATGGTAAACTTCGTCAGCGGCGACCAGGAAATCATATTCGGCCGACAATTCGGCCAGACGCTCCCGCCGTTCGAGGGATAGGGTGCAGCCGGCGGGATTTTGGAAGGTGGGCACGGTGTAAAGCAGTTTCGGCCGTTCCTTCTTTAATGCTCCCTCCAATTCCTCCATTATCAATCCATCCTGATCAGTGGGCAGTCCGCGCACGCGCAAACCGTGATCGGCAAAGATGCGCAAGGCCAGGAAGTAAGTCGGTTCGGCCGTGTAGACGAGATCGCCCGGTTGGGTAGTGAGCGTGCAAACCAGGTCCAGGGCCTGCGAAGCGCCGCAGGTAACCATAAGCTGCTCGGCGCTGACGGATAGCTCATAATGCTTTTCTAAAAACGAGGCCAGGGCCAGCCGGAAATAACCATCGCCCCGTTCGTAGCCGTAGGCGAGCAGGGAGGGATCGTCCTGGCTGAGTCGGGTTGCGGCCGCACGGCGCATGATCGCCTGGGGCAGCAGATCGAAACCCGGCTGGCCGATGCCGAAGTTGATGATGTTGGAGCTAAGGTTGACCTGGATAGTGCGGATACCCATTTCTCACTTTATACGCCAGTACGGACACAGATATATTAATCTCTGCCTTCCGGTATATCAACATCAAAGATAAGATCCAAATGTTGATCCACAAAAGCACGCGGATCTTCCAGGGGTTCCACGTGGATGAAAACGGTGCTGTTGCGGATCACCTGTCTGATATCGGACTCGATTTGCTCGGCCAAATCATGGCTTTCTTGAATGGTCCAGTCGCCGGGAACCAGGATATGCACGCTGATGAAACGGCGCGACCCGGATTGCCGTGTGCGCAGGGCATGCCACTCCAGCTCGTCATGCCGGTGCTGATTGAGTATGTCCTCAATCTGCCGGTGTTCCTCAAGGTCGATGGCCGAATCCATCAATCCTCGAGTGGTCCGTCGTAAAATCTTTATTCCTTCCCAACCGATTTTTATCCCGACAAGAATGGCGATAGCCGGGTCCAGCCATTCCAGGCCAGTCAGCCCAGCAACGCCGACCCCCAGGACGACCCCAACGGAGGTCCAGACATCGGACATCAGGTGCTGGCCATCGGCTTCCAGGGTGATTGATTCAAATTTTTTGCCGCGGTTGATGAGCAGACGGCCGACCAGCAGATTGATGCCGGAAGCAATGATGGCCAAGATCAAACCAAGTCCGATTTGTCCCAGGGGTTGGGGATTTAACAGGCGCGTAAAAGCGGTCAGCAGGATGGTCACAGAAGCGATAACAATCAGCGTTCCCTCAATGCCGCTGGAAAAGTATTCCGCTTTATCATGACCAAATTGGTGGCTTTCATCCGGAGGCTGCTGCACAATAGTAAGCGTTATCAGGACCACAATCGCAGCGACGAGATTGATGATTCCCTCAAGCGCATCAGATAATAAGCCGATCGAATCCGTGGCTAAATAGGCCAGCAACTTAATCAGGATAGTTAAAGTTGCTGCCCCAATTGATAGCCAGGCGTACTTGGTGAGCGAAGATTTCATGTCCCTTCCAATGGTTATTATACCTGCTCACCCTATGGCTTCCGGTAAAACTCATTTTATTATTTTTTGGGAAGCTCACCTTGGCTTACCTCCTGCTTCTGTCGTATAGGTTATGATTCCTCTATTTGTCGATATAATAGGCAAAGAATCGTCCTCTAAACGTTACGAAACTGGGAAAAAGGCGAAATTGATGGAAGCAAATTGTGTCTTTGAAGCGAGCAACTCCCTGGGAGAAGGGCCGCTGTGGCATCAGGAAGAAGAAGCGTTGTACTGGGTCGATATATTAGGCCATCTGATTCAGCGTTGGCGGCCGGAGACCAAAGAATATAAAGCTTTTGACATGGGCGTGCCGGCCGCCATCCTCGGCCGGCGAGCGACCGGCGGTTTTTTGGTCGCTGCCGGCGATCAACTGGCCACCTGGCCCGGTAAAGGACATTCATTAGAACAGGTGACCCGGATTCAGATTAACAATGAGGTGTCACGCTTTAATGATGGCGCGGTTGATCGACAGGGCCGCTTTTGGGCGGGCACGATGGGCGGCGGGGCTATTAATTCCCTTTACTGCTACGAAGATGGTGGACCGACACGCATTAAAGAAGGGGGCATCGGCATCTCCAATGGCATCGGCTGGAGCCCGGACCAGCAAAGGATGTACTTTACCGATTCGGAGAAGGGTTGTATCTATCTCTATGATTTTGATGCTTCCTCGGCAATGATTGAAAACCGGCGGGTGTTCGTTCGAGTTCCAGCGGCCGACGGCGTGCCGGATGGCTTGACGGTGGACGAAGAAGGCTGTGTCTGGTCTGCGAACTGGGATGGCTGGCGCGTGACCCGCTATGATCCGCAGGGCGTGGTGATGGAGACCGTCCGCCTGCCGGTACAGCGGCCGACCAGTTGCACCTTTGGCGGCAAGAACTTGAACGAATTATATATTACCTCGGCCAATGTCGGTCTGAGTGCAGACCAGCTAAAAGAACAACCTCTTGCCGGCGGATTGTTCTGCCTGCAAGCAAATGTGAGGGGCCTTGCCGAAAATATGTTTGGGATGATGGACTCAGAGCAAGAGAATAAAAATTTGCAAAATAATACAATCATCCTGTAAGTAGGCGTCCTCAGATGCCGGTCCAGAAAAGCCACGCATTTGAAGATGCGCTCTTATGTTAAGATGCATGATGGTTCTTGATCAGGGTTCCATTTCTCCTTATTTGATTGGTTTTATCACCTTGGACGACGGTAATGACAACATTGCCCCGTTTGTGACCTGTGTCCACATAGCGGTGGGCATCGACGATCTCCTCCAGCGGATAGCAGCGATCGATGACCGGTTTGAACACCCCTTGCTGCATCATTTCCTGCAGGGTGACCAGGTCTGCCGCAATTTTGGGTGGGCCGCCACCCACGGTTTTCTTACCGCTGGTCAGGGAAGTCCAACGCATACGCAGACTGATGCCCGGAGAGGCAACTGCTTGTAAATAGACGCCCTTTTCCTTTATAGAGCGCATGGTTGCTGCATAAGGCGCTTTGCCCACGGCGTCAAAGATGACATCATAGGTTTCACCATTTTGGGTGAAGTCCTCCGCCGTGTAATCGATAGCCTTGTCCGCCCCAAGGGATTTGACCATCTGCAGGTTGCGGGTGCTGCAAACGGCCGTCACCTGGGCGCCAAATTGTTTGGCCATCTGTACGGCGAAGGTGCCGACTGCGCCGGATGCGCCGTAGATCAACACTTTCTGTCCCGGCTGGATGTTCGCTTCGCGCAGGAAGTAGAGGGCTGTGCGGCCGCTGATGGGCAGGGTGACGACATCTTCATAAGATATATCGGCCGCTTTTTTGGCCAGCAGGCCATCTTCGGGCAGGGTGATATATTCGGCGTATCCACCAAAGCCATGTTCAATGATAGAGGCGAACACGGCGTCTCCGCTCTTGAATTTGGTCACATTTTTGCCAACAGCCTGCACTTCGCCGGCTATCTCCATACCTAAAATGGGTTGTTTGAGCCTGCGGATGCCTAAGAATAAACGGGCGGGCAGCCAGTATGAGAGGGGTACATTGAAGCTGCGCATGCGGCTGTCCCCGGCGTTCACGGTGGTCGTGATGATTTTTACCAGGACTTCATTGTCCTGAGGGGTTGGTTTATCAACCTGGGCTATATTGAGGACCTCAGGCGGTCCGTATTGGGTGGCGATGATTGCTTTCATTAGCTTTTCTCCTCTTTAATTTCCCGAGAAAGATGGTGACTTTTCAAAGGTTTGCGTCTTTTAGATCGGATCATCCTTTGGTTCATAGGTGAACACATCTTCCAGGGGCGAGTCGAAGACATAGGCGATGCGAAAGGCCAGTTCCAGGGAAGGGGAGTACTTGGCATTTTCAATAGCTACGATTGTCTGCCGGGTTACACCTACTTTTTCGGCCAGATCTTTCTGGGTCATTTCATTATGATAAAAGCGCAGCTTGCGGATGTTGTTTGTAATTGGGATCTTGGCCATCTTAAAACCCCCTGCGATACATCACCAGGCGGGCAATATCGCCCGCGATTTGAGCGACGAGGCCGACCAGGATTAGCAGGCTGAACATGACCAGCGGATCACGGCCAATGACATAGCTGAGCATAGCCAGGAACACACCCAATGACGAGACGAAATAGGTCAACTTGGTGCCACGCAAATCAATCAGCTTGTCGCGCTCATCTTCTAAATCTTCGATCTGTGGGTCATCTGTACCTTGCCGGATCGCTTCAATGATCGCCGTGATAATATGGGTCAGGATCATGGAAATGATGGTGAAGACAATGGCCATGATGATGACGACGCCCCACAGCCAGAACAGACTGGTGGCGTTTAAACCCCCGCCAGCAAGCATATTCATAATGCCGCTGACAAATATGACTAGAATCAGGGAAAAACTGACCAGGGTAACGGTTATGTTTTTTTCAGTAAAGGACATTTTTAACGCTCACTTAGTAAAATTTTGTTTACAAACTGTATGGTATAATTTACTTATAGTAAATCATTTTGGACATATTGTAAATTATTTCATACTTAATGTCAAGTATTTTTTACATCCAATTGCAATGGTGCTTCTTAATTCATCAGATCTAGGTGGAAAATGATCTCTAACAACTCATGTAAAAGCTGTCAAAAATAAGGAGTTTTACCTTTGGCGTAGGTTATTTATGTCTCTTGCACTCGATAGAGCATCTCGCCCGCTCTGGCAACATAGAGCGAATCCTGATCTTGCCACTCTGCGGGATCGATGGTCTGCGGGTCCTGGTAGCCCAGGTTCAACCTGCGGCACGCACCTGCCGGTATTTGACTGGCCAGGTTCACCGTCGCCCGGGGATATTCGATCCCGTTCTCAAATCGGCCATCTCCGCGAATGTGGGTACTGTGGGCCAGCACACCTAAAGGGAGGTGCTTAAAACGATCCCATTGAGCCAGAAAGTAAGGCAGCACATGATAGCCTATTTCATAAATCATACGGCCGTGCACATGGCTTACCGTATCAAGATGCGGGGCATAAATAGTTAACTCGCCGCTCTCGGCCAGCGCCGGTTCCAGCTTGTACATCGCCTTACCCGCCGTCCACAGCTCATCGTACATTGCCGGCGCCCTGGACAATACTTTGCGGAAGGGCTTGTCCACCCAGACGATATGACGCTGTGCTGACAGATCGGCCGCCGCACGCCAGGCCGTTTCATAGTCGCCAATGAAAATGCCGGCCAACCCATTTTCAACGACTACTAGAGAAATCATAGTAAGCGGGACCGGCAAATGTGCAGCAGCGGCGTGAATCATACGGCGCGTGGGCGTATCTTTGATGCCGATTATGCTGCGCACCCCGGCCAAAGCACCCAACCAATGGGTCACATGAATCATGTCCGGTCCGGAGATGCCGGGAAACAGGTATTTAGCTCCT
Source organism: Anaerolineae bacterium (assembly GCA_028277515.1). Next base: position 5,374 of record JANQGC010000247.1, on the reverse strand, counting down.
CCGGAAAAACCAGCCACTTCATGGGGAAAGGTTGGACCCAGGATGAGAATATGGTCGTAGTCGTATATGGCGCGATTGATGCTGATATCGACATCACCACCGAGCGAGGGATGCCATTGAGCGCCGGCTATTTCCTGAATTTGCGCCTGGGACAAGGTCCCGATGATGGTCAGGGCATCGGCCGAATGCCAGGCATGATTACTTAAGCCAACCCGGCGATAGGTGGTGCTGCGCTCTTCAGCGCTAATGCCGACCAGTTGGTGCAGCTTTTCTTCAGCCAAAGGTGGGTGGGTTCCCAGGGCGACCATGAAGGCCAGTTGTCGGGCATCATGCAATATCCTGACCAGCAGCCGGAACAAAAAAGGCAGCGGAATCGTCCGGGTATGGTCGGGGATCAGCACCAGCAGCCTTTGTCCACGAAAACGACGTTCGAGACCATGGTAGAACGTAGTCCGCACCTGGTCGGAGGACAAAATGCCTGCCGGTTGAGTTGCCTGGGCGATCAAATTTCCCTTCATTTAATATTCCATCTACCGGTTCATACCCCGCTGAAAGCAGAAAAACCACCATCAACAGGCAGCACGATGCCGGTTACAAATTGGGATGCCGGGGAAAGCAGCCACAAGGTGGCCCCAAGTAGTTCCTCCGGTTCTCCAAAACGGCCCATCGGCGTGTGGTCAATGATCTGCCGGCCGCGGTCGGTCAGGCTGCCGTCTTTGTTGAGCAGCAGCGCGCGATTTTGCCTGGCAACAAAGAAACCAGGAGCCAGGGCATTGACGCGGATGTGCGGGCAAATGAGCGGCAAGTGGCGCACGCCTTGATAAAGCTGTAGAGCAATCGCTTTCCGGTCGCCACCTGGCCCTAGATAGCGGTCTTCCGGCAATAAATTCGCTAAATTTTTCTGTCCGGCCATGATAATTGTAATCGCGATTTCCATATCGCGCCTTGTGTTGGAACGCGAAATGGATTTCGTGGTTACTAACTTGTAACGGGAAAGCTCTGTCTCAAGGAAATATTGACAAGCCTTTGCAAAAACAGGATTGGAATCCTCATAGTATGTTATAATCCATCACAGCTAGATGAAGTTACAGCTATAATTTTACACTAGGATAATATTTGAGAGGAGTGTACTATGATCTTCACTCGTATAACCGTGACCGCAGATCAAATGGGGGGTGTACCCTGTATACGCGGATTGCGCATCCCAGTAGCGACTGTCGTGGATATGATTGCTGATAGTCTATCAGAAGAAGAGATCTTGAACGCTTATCCAGACCTGGAAAAAGATGATATTAAGGAAGCGCTTCATTTCGCCGCCGAAGCTGTGCGAGAAAGGGAATTACCCTTGCTAAAATCCGCATGAAGTTTCTTATTGATAATGCATTATCACCTGTTGTCGCTGAAAATTTACGAAAAGCTGGACACGATGCGATCCATGTTCGTGATCATGGCCTGGCCGCAGCAAGTGACGAAACTATATGTAGGACTTTAATCGATTTTCTATAGTTACATTCTAAATGTTAACAAGAATTCGCAAGAGAGTTCGGCCGGCCAATGGACCGGAACCGGAGGCGCGGGAGGACGCTGACGCCAGGAAATTCGGCATGTTTGCCGGGGTCTTTACGCCCACGGTGTTGACCATCCTGGGCGCGATCATGTACCTGCGCACCGGCTGGGTGGTGGGTAATGCCGGGCTGCTGGGCGCTCTGGCCATTATCTTGCTGGCTCATGTGATCACCGTGACCACGGGGCTGGCTGTCTCCTCCGTGGTGACCAATACGCGTGTGGGGGCAGGGGGCGCTTTCGCCATCATCGCCCAGTCGTTAGGCCTGGAAGTCGGGGGCAGTGTGGGCATTCCTCTCTTTTTAGCGCAGGGCATCTCCATCGCCCTCTATGTCCTCGCTTTCAGCGAGGCGTGGCTGCGCATCTTCCCCGCTCATCCGGAGGTGCTGGTGGCCATTGCCACTTTCCTGGTCGTCTTCCTGATCGCCTATATCAGCGCCAAATTCGCTTCGCGCACGCAGTTTCTGATCTTGCTCATCGTCGGCTTCTCTCTGGTATCCGTTTTTCTGGCCAGCTTTCCTATTTTGGGCCAGGAAGGCTTCACGGAAACGCCCACGTTAATCGGCGATTTTGCGGCCGCCAATTTTTGGGAAACATTTGCGGTCTTCTTCCCGGCGGTGACGGGGATCATGGTCGGCATCAGCATGAGCGGATCGTTGAAAAAGCCGCGCCGCGATATTCCCATCGGTACGATGAGCGCCATCGGCCTGACCTTGCTGGTTTACCTGGCCCTGGCTTACTGGCTGTCGCGCATCGCCTCGCCGGAGGAGCTGCTGACCAATTCAACGATCATGGTCGATAAGGCAGTGTGGGGGTGGGCCATTCTGGCCGGCATGTTGGGGGCGACGTTTTCCTCGGCATTAGGATCGATTGTCGCCGCGCCACGGGTGATGCAGGCCCTGGCGCTGCACGATATTTTCCCGAAGAGCAAATATTTCGCGGAGGAGGCAAAAAATGGGGAGCCGCGCCATGCGATGTACCTGGCCTCAGCGGTCGGTCTTATCGCCCTGCTGGCTGCTTTGATTGGGGGCGGTTTGGACGCGGTGGCCGGAATTATCACCATGTTTTTTCTGATCACCTACGGCATGATTAATGTGGTGGTGCTGATTGAACAGACGCTGGATACCATCAGTTTTCGGCCGACGTTCAGCGTGTCTCGCCTAGTGCCTTTTATCGGCATGATCGGTTGTATCTTTGTCATGTTTTTAATCCAGCCGGTATTCAGCCTGATCGCCATTGTCCTGGTTGTCGCCCTTTATTTTTATCTAAGCCGCCGCCACCTGGCCACGCTGGAGACGGATGTGCGCAGCGGTTTGTCGGCCACGGTGGCCGAGTGGGGGGTGAAGCGCACGCGGGATATGCATGCTGCGCCTGAACGCACCTGGAAGCCGGTAGTGTTGGTTCCGGTGAAGACGGCCGATACGCTCTCCGGCAGCTATCTTTTCTTACGCTCGCTAACCACGCCCAAAGGGACGGTGCAGGCGCTGGGCATCTATCCGCCGGGGGAAAAACAGCGGCTGGCCGGTTTGCGCCAACTGGCGCGCGCCTTTCGAGAGGATGGCATTTATGCTGAGGCCACGCTGCTGGAAGAAGCGGATTTCGTCAATGGTGTGCGCGTGACGACGCAAATCCTGCGCCATACGTTTTTCCGGCCCAATATCCTCTTCTTGCACCTGCGCCCGGACAGTGACCTGGAGGAGCTGCAAGAGCTGGTGGATAAGACGGCCGCTTACCAGATGGGCATCGCCCTATTAGCGCGACATCCGGTGGTCGAGTTGGGGCGGGAGCAGTTGATCAATGTCTGGGTATCAAACCAGGGGCCGGATTGGCAAATTGATTTGAAGAAAAGCAACATGGACCTGGCACTGCTGCTGGCTTACCAATTAAGCCGCAACTGGAACGGGCGGATTACGCTGTGCATGGCCGTGCCGGACGAGGAAACGCAGACCAAAGCGGAAAAATTCCTGCAAGAGTTGATCAGCCTGGCGCGTATGCCCAGGAACACAGGCTATGCGGTTTTGGTCTCGCCATTTATGGAATCACTATCTAAAATGCAGCGTGCCGACCTTTCTATTTTTGGCCTGGATCACGATCCTGATTTGACGTTTGTACAGAGTCTGGCCGGGAAGGTAAAGGGTTCCAGTGTCTTTGTGCGCGATTCAGGGGATGAGAGCGCGCTGGCTTAGCGGCAAACTCCGGCTTATTGAAGGGACGCGGACGAGCACGGATCTGCGCGGAGAAAAAGAGAAGAAAATTGATTCCGGACCTGGGAATGATGAATAAGGCGCGAATTACGTTTCGAGGAGCAGCCCATCAACAAGGGTGCGCAGGGTTTGGGAAATGGCAGAGATATTGACGGCCGATTCATCAATCAACATCTGCACCATGATGCCATCGAAGGCTCCCAGTAAAATGTTGGCCAGAGCAGATGCATCCACGGGCCGAAACTCCCCGGCGGCAACGCCTTCTTCAATTATCCCGGCCAGTGGTTCCCGGTATTGGTCATACAGCGCCGACACGCGTTCCTGGAAATAGGGATCGTGCAGGTTTTGCAGCCAGATATCCAATATTAAGGGGGCCTTTTTTTGAAATTTGGGCTTGACCATTGCTTCGACCATAGCAGTTAACATGTTGGCCAGCCGCTCATGAACCGTAACCCCGGATACCTGCAACCTTTGTGTAATGCCGGATTCTTCCAACACCGACTCAAATAAGGCGATGTACAACGCTTTCTTACTGTCGAAATAGACGTAGACGCCGCCTTTGCTTAACCCGGCTTCGGCGGCGATATCATCCAGGGTTGTTTGATGATATCCTTTACGGCCGATACAGGATAGGGCAGCCGTCAGGATGTGCTCGCGGCGGGCGGCCGAGATTTCCGGTTTCAATTTGGGCATCGGGCGGCTGGGTGGCAATAGGGTGTGTTGTGCCCAAATCGCGGCGCGCGTTTCGGGCACAACAAGCATTAATCTTCATTCAGCCAGGACCAGGCCTGGTCGCTTTCCGCTTCTTCAAAGTAGCGGGCATTCTGGGCATAAAAGGGATCGGCAATATCGGTCAGCCATTTTTGCCATTTCTTGTGGCCGACGACAGCTAACTTGTGCACATGCTTGCGCGTGTGTTTGCCAAACTTGAGATCTGATCCCCAGGCGGTAACCTTCTCCCACTTACATTCGGTCATATCGAGCAGCAGATTCACGCTGCCTTCTTGCTCGATTAACGCCTCCACCTCCGGGGTCATGACTTTGTAATCATCCTTGGTGATGGTTCCAATCATCTTATATCCGAGGACATTGTCTGAGCTTTGCTGCAATTTTTCGATCATTGTTTCTCCTTCATAATGATTAGATTTTTCAAAGGATGCGCTTCATTTTTATGGGGCAGGGCACGGCGAGGCCTGACGAGAGCGGGGAATGATTTTGTCCAACCTTCATGATTTTCCGGGTTCTGTCAAGACCATATATGTACCCTGGATCGCAACTGAGCACACCAATATAAAAAACGACCAGTCGGTTTTTTTATGATTATAAAACAGGAGATGACATTTGTCGACCCTGTTTTTTTCTGAACTTTCATCAAACGCGCGTGTATTTGGGGCCGGCACCTATGAAACCTCACGGCGCAAGCTCTGCTCAATTAGTATGGAACATTCCTTTGTCATCCTGAATGAAATGAAGGATCTTGCACTTCCTGCCTGCGAAAGATTCCTCAAGCTGTTCGGAGCAACTGTGTGAATAAAAATGGTCCAATCAAGAAAAAACAGGTCTATCTTGCCACGAATTTCCATCGCGAACCATCGCATTAAGGATGA
>JANQGC010000174.1 GCA_028277515.1 Anaerolineae bacterium | reverse complement strand
TTATTTGGAAAAAGAATGATTTCTTGCCGGGGAACGCCATTCACCTGCACAGTGTCGGCCGTTGCTGTGGGCGTTGGGGACGGGAAATAAGTCGAGGTTGGAATTGAAGTTGGTTCTTGAGTTGGGCTTAACGGTGTCGCTGAGGAAGGCGTTCGCAGCGTGGGTGTCGGCTGTAATTCAATTGGTTCTGTTGGTAAAATTTCAATGATTAGCGTCGCAGGTTCGCCCGGAAACTGGGTTTCCATTTCATGTAGGCTAATCGTTGCCGTAGATACCATTGTGGCCGCTGCTATGTCGATTTGACGCAGCACTGGCGCTGTGGCAGTTGCCGGTAAAGGATTGTTAGCAATTTCGGAATCTACGCCAGAGGTGGACGAGCAGCCAGTATGCAGCAAAATAACGGCCGCCAACCAACCTGCGCCCCTCCAACCCCCTGCAAAAAACCAGCTTAATTTGCGAACTAAAATCCCTGGTAAATCCACTGCGGGGCACTATCACTTGTCATGACAATCAGGGCTAAAACAATCAAACAGAGAATCAAGGCCAATAAATTTTCTCTTGAAAAGATCCTTTTCCACATTATGGCGCTGCCTCACCGCACCATTTCCACTCTCCATCCTCTTCCACCACTTTATAAGACACTAGGGGGAATTCCGTATCTTCCGTGCCGTAGGTCGCGACAATGCTGCCCTGGCAGGAGACAACCTCATTATCTCCTACCTGGTCACAGGACATTCCCTCAACTCGTACGCCGCTAACGCTTTCAAATGTATGAACTTCCCGGTCGACAATACTTTCCATCTCAGAACAAATCAGTTGTCGGATTGTCGGCTCATCAGAATCAGCCTTGGCTTGCAGGTAATTTTCCACCGTATCGGCCGGATCACCACCTGAAGACGAGCACGCGACCAGAAGAAACATCAAAAGAGTTAATAAAGAAATTTTTTTCATACGTTCTTTTCCAATAACAGTAAGTTAATGATTTTCATTCGATAATTTCTCGTCTTACAGCATCCAGTATCATGAGTGATGCCAAATTATGAACCGGGTAACCCATCGTGAAAATATCTGGATTGGTGTAATCTAAAGGTTCCAGGTAAGTCAGATGAACGTTATCGGAACTCAATCCCCGACCCGGTAAGGTGTCGGCTAATATATCAAATTCCAATAGAGGAACTTGAAACTCTGTCGCGATTCTCCGAATCATTTCGTTATTTGTATTATCCGGTCCTTCAAAACGGTCTGCTTTTGTGGCTAAAATCGGAACAACTCCTCGATCGATGAGTGTTTCTACAATTTGGCGATAATTAACATTAAACCCACCTGGCGAACCGGCGTCATTGGATCCTAAAAAGATTATCATGACACTTGGGTTGTTCAGACGTAATTCACAGGTCAGCAAATCTTCATTAGCCAAGCAGAAATCTTTATCTGCCCATAACGGATCGAATACTGACCAGGAATGCAACCCAACCCGAACGCTTACGCCATATCGGCCGAATGAACCCTGGTACTGCTGAATGGTCGGTTGCAGAAATTCATATTCACCCAAGACATAATCATCACCATCCCATTTAGCCAAAGATTGCGGCGTCGCGATCAAACTATCACCCAAAATGGCAAATATCTCTGGGTTTCTTCCGAGAGATTGGCCTTTAGCAAATATCTCCCGGACATTTTTCCGGGTTTCATCATCCATGATGATGAACTGCTCGGCAGACATCCCATTAATGATGTAAGGATTCGGAGTTGGTTCTAGTGTCGGCGTGGGAACATCGGTTGGCACGGCAGTCGGCTCTTCCATAATTGGTGCAGTGGGTTCGGCCGTTGCGGGTTCCTCTGTGTTTGCAAGCTCTCCTTCATTTAGTTGCTCTAATTCAGATAGTTGCTCTGATTCAGAGCGTGCAGTCGGAGATGGTACGATAGTAGGTAATTGAGCTGTTTCAGTTTCCACAAGCTCAGGCTCGACAGTCGAACTTTCAGCCCCGGAGCAAGAGACAAAAATTAATGGAATTAAGACAAAAAAAAGGAGGAATCTCCCCCATTGCATTTGATGATTCTCCATTAAACCCACTTATCCTTGGGCAGCAAGTATAACCTCTTTCATTAGAGTATCAAGCATCATTAAAGCAGTGAGATTATGCAATGAATGACCTCTGGTAAAGGCATCAGGCTGCGTATAATCGTGCGGATAAAAGGTTGTCATATGCACGCCATCACTATCAAGCCCCCTCCCATCAATTGTGCCGGCAACGATGTCGAATTCCCATAATGGGACATTATAATCGGCCGCTATACTCCTCAGAATCTCATTGTTCTGGTTACTCCCTTCAAAGCGATCGGCTTTTGTACCAATAACAGGAATCACACCATTGTCAATTGAAAACTGCACGGCTTCACGCATACTCTGATCGAATAGTTCCGCAACCCCCACATCATTTGATCCTAATCGGAAAAATACAATACTTGGATTGTGTAATCGAATTTCGCATTCTAAAACTGCCTCATTAGGTAAACAGAGCGCTTTATCGGCCCAGGTCGGATCAAACAACGTATATGAGTGCAAACCAATGCGAACAGCAACGCTATCCCTGGAAAACGAACCGTTGAAATAATCAATGACAGATTGCAAATATTCATATTCTCCCAACACATAAGGTCCTGCATCAAAACGGGCTAAGAAAAAAGGGATTTCAGTTGTACTGTCACCGACAACCGAAAAAGCGCGTGGATTTCGATTCATGCTCTGTCCATTTAGAAAAATCTGCCTGGCATTTGCTTTCACTTCTTCAGGAATAATGAGAAATTGACCTTCCACCAGGCCATTAACCATTACATTTTGCGGTTTGGGAAGTAACTCAATCGAATCTAGCTCTGACAGCTCCACGGAAGAAATAGTAGCGGTTGGTTTCACGCCTGGAATAAGTAAATTCTGTCCCTGGGACAAAACATCTGGATTGTCGATCTCGTTCGCCTGGATAATGTCATCAATGGACACATCATAATTTAAGGAAATTTCCAACAGTGTCTCACCAGAGCGAACGGTATGTGTAATGAGCAACGCTTCAATAATATTGTTTGAAACAGAAGAACTCGTTTGCAGCGTTGGAGTTGGTGCAACGGGATTTTCTGCCGGAGCATTTACCTGGTCGGCAACCGGTTGGTTCCTACTTCTTTCCTGGCGAATTGACAAGTTTAAAGCAGCAGCGCCAAAAGTCACAATAACGAATACTGCACCAACTATAAATAACTTCCTTTTCATTCTCTTGCCTAAAATTTATAGAGATGTTAAATAAAGGTGGCTCAAATTTCAGAGGCCGAATTAAGTTCTGTAAGGTGAGGCTACTGTGCAATATGTGCCACATCTAAATAGCTCCTCTATTAGTTGTTCTGAAATCAGGATCAGGCAGCCGTCTTTCTCCAACATTTCATCACTCAAGTCCTGCAAATTCTAACAGGTATAACCATCATTCCAAGAATTAGATGGAAAAATCCGGGGCGATTCTAAAGTTACCAATTTTTGTGTTGCAATCACAGCTACAGGTTGATGTAACCGAAATTTCATAATTTCGCTCCTCGGCGCGATAATAAATCGCGGCTACATACCGACATTGGAATCACTCAGTGGAAAAATCAATTTGCCTCTAAACTTCCAAGATGGTAGAATAGAACACATGTTCTCATTTACGGTTTTATGAAAAATTATGGCACTGAATTACGGTTATTTTGAAGATGAATGGGAGGCAGAAGATTGGTATGAGCCAGGAGATGGGCTGGACACCAGCGAATATAATCGGGCATCCCCACCTATTGACGTCATCGCTTTAACCGCTGTAATCCTGGTTATCTTGACTCTATTTTTCGCACTTAAACAATTTACCTGGAATTCTGGAAGCGAAACGGTCATATCTTCCCCCAATACATCTCAAGTACAATCAATAGATGAGGGCACAAAGCCTCTTGAAGCTCCTGTAATAAGCTCACCCTCTTCAATTATCGCACCATACGATAACTACATCATTACCCAGGGAATTCATGGGCTATCTTATGGTCATATGGCAATCGATATTGCCGCAGGAAAAGGGGAAACTGTAAAATCACCGATTACAGGCACCGTAACCGAATTCTTTTTTGATGCCATTGGAAACTCAACGCTTGTAATTGAAAATGAATTTTACCGAATTACCATGCTTCATGGGAACTATTCCGTTGAGATCGGGCAAGAATTGCAACTTGGTGATCCCATTGGGACTGAAGGAAATTTGGGGAATACAAGAGATATGCAGGGGCGTTCTTGTCGGGGCAGGGATTGTGGGTATCACACCCATTTAAATGTATTTGATAAGCAGCTCGGAAGTAATATCAATCCTTTAGAACTAATCGAATCATAAGCACACTCTAAAATTAATAACGATATTTATGCAAATTGCGGGATTTTCCTTTTAGTGCAATTCCAGCAAAACAATTTTCTTCCAGGTGAAATGAGTGTAATGACCAGTTGTCGCCCTCGTCTCGCCCTTGAACATCTACTTTTACTGTATCTCCTTCATTTAGATGAATTACAAATGCGTCCAACGGGTAAGACAATCCTTGACCAACTGCCTTGATAAAAGCCTCCTTCAGCGTCCATATTGAAAAAAAATGCTGCATCTGCTCATCAGGTGATTTGGCTAAAAATGCATCATATTCTTGCGGAGAGAAAAACCTTTTGGCGATACCCTCAGCATCAGAAATTTCTCGCAGACATTCGATGTCGACTCCAAGCTCAGCGTTCAAACAAAAGCCATACAATCCCTGATCCTGGCAATGAGCAAGATTAAAATTTACAGGACTATTTGTCAGGTATAGTTTACCATGTGCTGAGTACTCGATTTCTATATGTTGCGGGGGCTTTCTCAGATATCGGCCGAGCAATACGCGCAATATGCCACGGCCGTTAATATATCGTCGTTGATCACGCCAAAACTTAAATCTATTAGCTCTCCCTTGCTCCTCATGACTCAGAATACCCTTGTGAAATTCAAATGCCTCCACCCTATCCAGGTCTGCCAGCCACAAATGTACAGCATCCTTTGCAAGGCTAAGGGTTTGCGGTCCGGCTAACCACACATTTTTCATAGCAAAGAAAACAATCCCAGCGGGAGGGGAATCACAATTTAAACGGGCTGTTCTTTTAATCGTTGATTATTAATTCTATTCCGCAAACTTTTTGCCGCTTCCCTGGCAGCATCAGCAAAGTTCTCGTTCAAGTTAGCATATATGATACTGCGGCTGGAGCTAATTACCGGGCCTGCAAAATCATCAGGTCCAAAACGCACGGCCGATTCTAAGTTCCCTCCTTGTGCACCGATTCCCGGAATAAGAAAATTGGAATCAGGTGCCAGCCGGCGCGCTTGTTCAAGCTCCTGTGGATAAGTGGCGCCCACAACATAACCTTTATGTCCGGCTGTTTTCCATTTATGGCTTTGACGTAGGACATCGGCCGATAACCCAACTCCTTCCTTTAAATCCCCTTGAAACCGTGTAGCACTGGGATTGGAAGTCCTGGCTAAAATATAAACCGCCTTGTCCTGCCGCTCACCAATCATTGGCAGAACTGCCTCTTCTCCAACAAAAGGATTCACTGTAATAGCATCAACATCCCACACATCGAATAAACCAGAAGCCCACGCCGCCTGCGTATGGCCGATATCCCCGGCTTTACAATCTAATATGATAGGAATGTGGGCGGGAATGTAGGCAGTTGTCCGTTCCAAAGCAATAATGCCGGCAGCTCCCCACTGCAAATAAAATCCCAAATTCGGTTTGTAGGCGCATACCAGGTCAATTGTAGAATCAATGATTGCCTTATTGAACGGAAGTATTGGTTCATCCCACTTTAATGCATCCACACGTAAAATATTAGGATCGGGGTCAAGCCCGATACATAACCATGATTGATTTTTATCCTGCGCTTCCTTTAGCTTTTGTAAATAGTTCATTTCAGGTTTCAATGCTTTCATCGCTGCGCCAGGCCATTCGGCTAATAATACGTCGCACTGGTCTGCCCCACCTCAATTCTTCAACAACCTGCTCCTGATAAACGGAAACGACACGCTTCCCAGAGAGCAATTTAGAGTCAGTTTTCTGCACCTTTTGTTCATTATTTTTAGGGCTGCGTTTTGAGAACAGGTTTAGACTTTTATTGTTTTGACTTAATCGCCGGCGTAAATATACAAATCCAACTTCTGCCAACAAGGCAGCAGCGCTGATCATGAGGGATGCACCAATTCGTTTTAACTGTTGTGCCGGGAGTTGTCTACCAAAAATATCCACCCTATTATCCGGACGAATAATGATCGCATTTTTTTGTAGCTGGAAACCACACTTTTCACATACTAACCGTGTTGGGGAATTATTAGCTTCACAATTCGGACATATCAATCCACTCATATCATTTCCTCGCAGGAATGTCTATTGGAACTATTTTTGATTGAACCCCACCTTCAGGCCAGATTTTGCCGTATTAGGCCATATCTCGCAACCCTGATCATTTTTTACCAGCGCATAAATTTATGATTTTTCAAAAGGAGGCGAATCTTATCAAAAGATTGGGTAGAATTAAATTCATGAAAAAGAGAATACAGTTCAAAAATGGTCTTGTTGGCGAGCTAAATGATCAGCCCGACCTGGAATTCAGGAATTTTATTCATGAACGCATCAAGTCGTTTAACGATTCGATTTCCGCGCATCACCGCGAAGCACGTAAAGGTGGCGTTCAACCCTTGCTTATACAGGTATCAAATTCCAACGGAAAGTTTGTCGGAGGTCTAATTGCAGATACTTATTGGGGATGGCTTGACATTGATGATTTCTGGATTGATGAAAGGTATCGTGGAAAAGGGCTGGGCAAAGAAATGTTAGAAACGGCCGAAAAAGAAGCCCTTATCCGCGACTGCCGATATGCTCAATTGAAAACTTTCAGCTTCCAGGCCCGTGAATTTTACGAGAAAAATGATTATATCATTGTTGGCGAACTTCGCGATTATCCCCCAGGGCAATCATTTTTCTGGATGCGAAAAGATCTCATTTAATCAGTGGTCTGTATTGCTTTGTCAATAGGTGATTTTCTCCAAGGAGGATAAATACACCCTGCATTAACTTTTTAGCATTTTCTTTCTGGCCAGTGAGTTCCTGGTTATAAACCACAAGCAAATGATATAAGGCGGCCGAAAACTCACGTCGTTTCATTGCCCCTGCCACCTGTCTATAGTTATTTTGCAAGTTTGCCGCCCCCGCCATCCCTGTGCCGGAAGAACATATAAACCTCGCCAAAAAATGTAATGCTTTAGCTTCATCCGAATTAGGTCCTAATGGGAAATTATTCAAGAGATCTTGCGCTTGACAACCATCCCCATTTTGCAAGTAACTGTGAGCTTTTTGAAGCCGCGCTTCAGGATTGAGAGAGGCATAAGCGTTTTTTGGTTTTGGTTTCCCGGCTGGCTTAAAACCGGTCCTTACCCGCTGTACAAATTGCCGGACCATAGGTTCCGGCTGAGCGCCAACAAATTCATCGACAACACGGCCGTTAGCAAAAGCCTTAACCGCCGGAATACCCCTCACGTTAAATTGCTGCGATAGGGCCGGGTTTTGATCAGAGTTCACCTTTGCTAAGATAAAGCCGCTGTCTGGCTCGCTGGCTACCCGTTCTAATACTGGGCCTAACATTCGACAAGGTCCGCACCATGGTGCCCAAAAGTCGACAATAACCGGCTCTTGATAAGAGCGTTGGATAACATCTCTTTGGAAATAAATTTGATCCGTTTCTAAAACTTTATGGTTCATAGGGTTAAATTACCATGTTAATATTAGAGAGGTATCATAATTTTTCTTACGGAGATCCTCCAATATTTCTCTTATGCTCATCTTACGCCATTCTGACTATGATCTATAACAATGTGAATGTATTATGGCAGCTTTGCAGCCATTAAAAAATCACGAATTTCATAAATATAATTTTTAGGAGAATAGAATAAAAAATCCGATCAGGAGGAAACCAATATGAGACTTGACAAATTTACGCAAAAAGCGCAAGAGGCCGTGCTTGAGGCTCAAAACCTTGCCCAGAAAGCCACACATCCAACGACTGAGCCTGAACATTTACTGTTGGTGTTAGTAAACCAGGAAGGTGGTGTTGTCCCATCCTTGCTAAAACGCATCGGCACAGATAGCCACTTATTAATATCCGATATTGAACAAACCTTAAATTCGATGCCACGCGCCAGTGGTCCATCAATAAAGGTGGATTTAGGTCGTGATTTGATCAACATCCTTGGTGAAGCAGAAAACATCGCTCATGCGATGAAAGATGACTTTACTTCTACTGAACACCTTTTAATGGCTATGGCCCAACCAAAAGCGCCGCGTAGGATCAGAGATTTGCTGGCCAGACACAGCATTGATTACGACAGCATTATGCAAGCCCTGGCGTCTGTCCGTGGCTCGCAGCGCATCACCAGCCAAAATCCGGAGTCTCAATACGAGGCTCTGGTCAAATATGGGCGCGACTTGACCAAAGAAGCACGGAGAGGAAAGTTGGACCCGGTCATTGGTCGGGATGATGAAATCCGCCGTGTTATTCAAATCTTGAGTCGAAGAACTAAAAATAATCCCGTTCTAATTGGGGAACCTGGTGTTGGAAAAACAGCTATTGCTGAAGGTCTGGCCCAACGAATTGTCAACGGGGACGTGCCCTTGGGTTTAAAAGATAAAGAAATAGTTGCCCTGGATCTCGGCGCACTCGTTGCCGGTGCCAAATTCCGTGGCGAATTTGAGGAACGGCTAAAAGCGGTCTTGAAAGAAATTCAAGAAGCAGAGGGTCAAATCATCCTATTCATTGACGAGATGCATACTTTGGTTGGTGCCGGCGCGGCCGAAGGTTCAATGGACGCCAGCAATATGCTAAAACCAATGCTGGCCCGTGGTGAGCTGCATGCCATCGGAGCAACAACCCTGGATGAATACCGTAAATATATCGAAAAAGATGCGGCTTTAGAGCGACGGTTCCAACCAGTTTACATCAACGAACCCAGCGTAGAAGACACGATCAGTATTTTACGCGGCCTAAAGGAAAGATATGAAGTCCATCATGGCGTGCGGATAACAGATGGTGCGACAATCGCCGCCGCAACATTAAGCGATCGCTACATTAGTGACCGTTTTTTGCCTGATAAAGCTATTGACCTCATTGATGAAGCAGCCAGCCGTCTGCGCATGGAAATCGATAGCAAACCGGCCGAGTTAGATGCTGTTGACCGCGAAATAATGCAGTTGGAAATCGAACGGGAAGCCTTAAAGAAAGAAAAAGATAAGGCCAGCAAGGAACAACTGAAAAAATTAGAAGAGCAATTAGCCAACCTTAAAGAAGAAAGCACGATGCTAGTCACCCAATGGCAAACTGAAAAAGAAGTGATTCAAAGCGTGCAAAATATCAAAGAGGAAATGGACCAGGTCAGAGTTCAAATTGAGCAAGCCCAACGGGCGTACAACTATCAAGAAGCCTCAGAACTTCAATACGGGCGAATGAGCGAGCTTGAGGAGCGTTTGTTGACGGCCGAGGCTCATTTACACCAGGTCCAACAAGATGGCGCGATGCTCAAGGAAGAAGTGGACTCGGAAGAGATCGCTAGAATTGTCAGTAATTGGACCGGTATCCCGGCAACCCGTCTCCTTGAAGGTGAAGTTGAAAAACTGATCCATATGGAAGAGCGCCTACACCAGCGGGTTGTAGGCCAGGATGAAGCTATATCGGCCGTTTCTGCCGCCGTCCGGAGAAGCCGATCCGGCCTGCAGGATCCTAACCGGCCGATTGGGTCATTCATATTCCTTGGTCCAACCGGCGTGGGCAAAACTGAGTTGGCCCGTTCGCTCGCTGAGTTTTTATTCGACGATGAACGCAACATGGTCCGCATTGATATGAGTGAGTACCAGGAAAGACACACCGTCGCCCGATTAATTGGTGCTCCTCCGGGATATGTAGGCTATGATGAAGGAGGACAGCTAACAGAAGCTGTACGGCGCAGGCCTTACTCAGTCATCCTCTTCGATGAAATTGAAAAAGCACATCCGGAAGTATTTAATATCTTTTTGCAAGTCCTTGATGACGGCCGGTTAACCGATGGGCAAGGAAGAACCGTTGACTTCCGAAATGCCGTTGTCATCATGACCAGCAATATAGGCAGTCAATATATTCTTGATGTCGACGATGAGACAATCATGCAGAAACGAGTTATGGATGCACTACGCCAACATTTCCGTCCTGAATTTTTGAACAGGATAGATGAAATCGTCTTATTCCACAGACTTGGGCGCGAGCAATTACACGAAATTCTGCATATCCAACTCAATCATATTCATGATTTATTGGCCAACAGAAACATTACCATAACCTTGTCAAACGAAGCATCCAACGCCTTGATTGAGGAAGGATATGATCCGGTTTATGGCGCAAGACCACTGAAACGAGTATTGCAGCGTCGCGTGATCGATCCGATGGCCTTAAAATTGATTGAAGGGGACATTCAGGATGGTGATCATGTCCAGGTTAGTTTACAAAGTGGGGAACTTATTTTCAATGTTGTTGAGCCGAGCAGTGAAGGCGAGCCTGTAATTGCATAGTTCTTGGGTAACAGGTCTTCGTTCGGATACAATAGCAACGTTTGTCCATCTTAAATAATGAGTGTGAGGCGCAAACTATGAAGCAAGAACTGGTAAAAGATTGGATGACCAAAGAAGTGATCGTTATATCGAAAGATAGTAGTTTGCCCGAAGCTCACCAAAAAATGATTTCTGATAATATCCGGCGTCTGCCGGTCCTTGATGAGGCCGGTCAATTAGTTGGCATCATTACTCTTAGCGATGTGCGCACGGCTTCACCATCCCCGGCAACATCTGTTAGCATATTCGAAATGAATTATTTACTCTCTAATTTGACGGTTGAAAGAGTAATGGCGTCCAATCCGGCCACTATTTATCCGGACCAGACCATCCAGGAAGCTGCAAATGTCATGTTGAATAATACTGTGAGTGGTCTCCCCGTAATAGACGGTGATGGAGCTGTTTGTGGAATAATCACTGAATCAGATATTTTCAGGCTTGTCGTACTTCATGAGTGGGGAGATGAGCATCATTCAGGAGTTGTTCAGGTAGATTAATGCCCATTATTAATATATATGATTAGATTGGAATGGGTTGTGAATCTATTCCTATGCAACTTTTAACTCGTTTTGGGTTAAAATAAGTAGGAATCTGCTTGATTTAAGATCAAGAATCCACGATTCCAAATACCTTTAACCAGAGGAGACTATCATGAGCAAGTCTCACCCATCTCGATTGCGTTTCAATTTCGGCTTCTTATTAGAATCACCCATTGGTACGTTCCGTGAATATGAATTAAGTTATCCGGACGTCAAAGTTGCCGAAGATCTGACTTTAGCTCCGCTTGTTGGAAAATTCCTGGCTACGCGTATTTCAGAAGGAATATATCTTAACGGCGTACTCTCCAGCACTGTGACAGATGAGTGTGTGCGCTGCCTTGAACCAACAGAGATTCCAATAACGATGGAGCTTGACGAATTATTTTATTACCCGCCACATGAAGCGCCAGAAGGCGGTTATGTGGTTGGTGAAAATGGGTTTATCGATCTGGCCCCTCTTGTCCGGGAATTAGCCTGGCTTTCTGTACCCATACGGCCGATCTGTAAAGAAGATTGTCAGGGCCTTTGTATGGAATGTGGCCATAACTTGAATTTAGGGGATTGTGGATGTGAGGAAGAGGACATTGATCCACGACTCACAATGCTAAAACAATTACTAGACTGATGTTTTACGATCGCGCCAAAATATACGTCCGCAGTGGGGATGGCGGTGATGGTATGATTAGTTTTCGCCGGGAAAAATTTGTGCCGCTAGGCGGCCCAGATGGAGGTGATGGAGGAAAAGGTGGTGACATCATCTTTTCCACTAACCCCAACTTAAATAGCCTTGTTCGTTATCATCGTAACAATCACTATAGGGCCGAAAATGGGAAGCATGGTAATCCAAAAAGAAAAACAGGTGCAAATGGGGAGAATATCCTGCTTGAGGTTCCTCAAGGAACGGTCATTAGCAATGCCGAAACCAAAGAAATTTTAGCCGATCTGAGCAAAATGGGACAGGAGGCTATTATTTTGTCCGGTGGTCGAGGTGGCAGAGGTAATATTCGTTTTTCTAACAGTCGCAACCAGGCTCCGAGATTGGCCGAACGAGGAGAACCGGGTGAAGAACTATGGTTAACCCTCGAACTGAAATTAATTGCTGATGTCGGCATAGTGGGTGTACCCAATGCCGGAAAATCGACGTTATTATCTGCAATAAGCGCGGCCAAGCCCAAAATCGCAAACTATCCTTTTACAACCTTAACACCGAATTTAGGTGTCGTGAATCTGGGCGATTACAGCACCATTATCATGGCTGATATCCCTGGGCTGATCGAAGGTGCTGCAACTGGTGCCGGTCTGGGTCATGATTTTCTGCGCCATATCGAACGCACACGTGTGCTTATTCATTTGTTGGATGGTGCTGCTGCCGAACCGCTTGAAGATTGGGCTATGATCAACCAGGAGTTGGCTCTCTATGACGTCGCTCTGGAAAAAAAACCGCAGCTTGTCATTCTTAATAAAATCGACCTGCCCGATGCCATCGCCTGGGAGCCATTATTAGAAGAAGAGATTGAAAAGCATGGTTATCCTTTTTGTTCAATTTCCGCGGTCACGGGCCAGGGCATTCAAGAGATGCTTTATCGCGTAAAAGATATGTTAGAGAGCGCACCGAGAGAGGATTTTGTTTTGCTGGAAGATCCTATTATTTCACCACTTGAAAATGAGGGGTTTACGATTGAACGAGAAGGACCTGCCTGGCGGGTGCGCGGCCGTAAAATTGAACGAGTCGCAGCCATGACATATTTTGAATTCGATGCCACATTGGTTCGATTTCAACATATTTTGGAAAGAATGGGAATCACAGAAGCTTTACAAGAAGCAGGTATATCGGAAGGTGATATCGTCATCATAGGTGATCAAGAATTGGAATGGGGGGAGTAGGACACCCAATTTAATTGGACCTCCTGGTTGAGAGATGCATAAAAACCCAGGATCAAACGCGTTTCCTTCGATATCAGAGATGCTCAGATCGGGGCTTAAAGAGGGGAACAAACCAAGTTTGACGGTTAGCAGTGATAGTATGTCTCCTCTTTTGCAGCGGGGGGATCAGATCGGTCTTCAACAAGTTGAACCCGCATTACTCAAACCAGGGCAGATCATCACTTTTGCCTATCAAAACCAACCACATGACATGGTCACTCACCGTTTTGCGGGATTGATTGAGGTTGAGAGGGACAAGAAAATTGTAACCTGGGCCGATCGAACACTGATGTTTGATAAACCATCCGATCTTGCCGACATTATCGGCCGCGTTGTCTGGCGCCGGAGAAATAAGGGTCAGGTTAGCCTTGATGGTGGTCGAGGAGCCTGGCTGTCGAGAAATCTTTACAAACTAGCTTGCTGGGAACTACTAGAAATAACTGGGTTAGACCTGAGCAGTGCAACTCTGAATTTGGAAAACATGGCACTTTCCGAAGAACGGAGGAAAAAAGGTAAACGAGATATCCGGTATCGCTTTCTAAGGCGTCTCAGCAGTTATGGGGCACAAGCATTGTCAATTGTAGTTGATGGCATCTCTTAAATAGTGTTATTTATGCGGCCGATTGTGAGGGGCGATTGATCATCGCTTTGGCTTGGGCAATCCATTTTTTAGAATCATCCGGCTCTGACAACCCAACAAAATGGGCGACCCTTTCCGGTGTTTGCTCGGCTAAATCAGCAATCGTATGAATTCCCGATTCGTGAAGCCGCTCAACAAACAATGGCTCAATCGTTTGAATAACGGACACATCCAATTTCGCAGGTGAATGAAGGTGGCTTGCATCTGCTTGGTTCCTGTTTTCAGGGTTGATATTACTTCCTAATTGGGCCTGACGTAGTTGGTTTGTGGCAAATAAGAGGTGTTTTCGCAAACGTTTGACCTCAGTGAAATCAGCAACAGTTTGTTTGAACTGCGACGCCATCCGCTCCTGGTTAATTTGCGCTTCCTGTAAACGACCTTCATATCGCAAATTTTCACTGGCCAAATCATCAACTTCATTTCTTAGCTTTTTAAGGTCATTCTGCTGCTTCTCCAATTCAACATTGATAGCATCAACAGTCTGACGCTGCTCCTGTACAGCATCCCGAAGCCCTTTGTTTGCCGTTTTTAATTGATTTCTTTCCCCCGTCAATTTTTCGATGCGCTGCATCAAACGCCGTATCGTTCCCCTGAGTGCAACCAATTGTTGCTCATATTTTAGCTTCAATTCTTTCCGCCGCTTTTCTGATTGTCTGCCCCCCCAAAAGCCAACAATCAGCATGGCTGGAATCATGCCTGCTAAAAAGCCAACAACAATGATGAGGAAAATTTCCAAACTCACCCGGTTATTCCTGCAGGAGCATCTTAGCTTCTTCAATCCACTGTTCCGGATCGGTCGCTTGCCAGCTTTTTACTTTCGCAATTTCGCGCAGTTCATCTGGCGTTTTTTGAATTAAGTCCTGATATGTCAAAACTCCGGCCGCATTCAATCGCCGCTCATAAGCAGGTCCAATGCCGTTGATTGTTTGTAAATTATCCTGGTCAGGTTGATCTTGCTGCCGGTCTTCAAGCTCCTCTACAACCTCATCCTCCGGCTCAACTGAATCGGTTTTTTCCCCACCTGAGTCCAGTCCCCATAAATCCGGTAGTCCGCTCAAGACTTCCGGCTGTTCGACCTCCCCTTTTCCCTCGTGAGCCAATCGCAATCGAGCTTCTAAGTCTCGAACGCGCAATTCAGCTTTCGCCAGGCGATCTAAAACGGCGAGTGCCCCCTCCTCGGCGGATGTACTTTTTTGCCAATACCAAATGATCAAGCCAATGATGACACCAAAAAGAAGACCCGCGAGAAACTTTGGAAATTTCATTGTTACCAATACCCTTCTGCATATTGCCGGCACTCATTAGCCAGCATTGATCCCAATACTCCGCTGATGCCATTTTAGTGATTAATGTTATGTTATGCAAGTTGCTTTGGAATAAAAATTAGGTGAATACTTCTTATATTATACACGAGAGGTTCCTACTGTTATAATTGAATTTCGACAATTATCGACGAATATCTAGCATCATACAGGGAAAAATCATGACAAAAATTGAATTAGGTATTGTTGGTGGAAGCGGTTTATATGGGATGGCCGAGTTAACGGAAATAGAAGAGGTGGATGTCAATACGCCTTTTGGTAAACCATCTGATTCGTTGATTATCGGCACCTTACACGGCCATCGCGTCGTTTTTTTACCTCGCCACGGCCGTGGCCACCTGCTTACACCTACCGAAGTTCCATATAAAGCCAATATCTTCGCCCTAAAAGAACTTGGCGTAAAATATATCATTTCTGTAAGTGCTTGTGGCTCACTGCGCGAAGACTTTGCGCCAGGTGATATTGTTGTTCCCGATCAATTAATCGACTTTACCAAAAATAGAGATCGATCCTTTTTTGGTAACGGTTTAGTGGCTCATGTTTCACCAGCACACCCATTTTCTGCTGAACTAAATCAGGTCATCATCGAATCAGTTCGCCAATTTAACGGACCTATCCATACAGGTAGTAGCTTCATTACCATTGAAGGACCACGATTCAGCACAAAAGGGGAGTCTATGCTATTTCGCCAGTGGGGCATGGATATCATTGGCATGACAACCAGTCCTGAAGCCTTCCTTGCCAGGGAGGCGGAAATCGCCTATTCAGTCATGGCTCATGTTACGGATTACGATGTATGGCATGAAAGCGAGAAACCGGTGACTGTCGAAATGGTTATCCGCATTCTGCAACAAAATACAGAATTAGCCCAACAAGCACTTTCCCACATGATCAAGACTATGGACCATTGGGCGACCGAGATGCCCGCACATCATGCACTTCGGGACGCTTTAATAACCAATCGTGACCTGGTTCCAGAAAAATTAAAAGAAGAACTTCGCCCGATAGTAGCTAAGTATCTTGATTAAGGTTTAACCCGCCAGCGAAGCTCTAATCTGCTTGAACTCATGCCAGTTTAGGGGTTGAGTTGATATTGGAACAATCTTCCACAATGAACGTTATCATTACATATTAAACGAAAAAACCCTGGTTTAGCTCTTAATAGTTTATGTACTCCAATCTATTGCGCTTTGAATATGAAGATAGGACTCGATGGGAGCGCTTTTTTATTTTAATTATAGCGTTCTTCATATTTATCAATGCGACAGCCCTAAGCCTGGCAACTGAACAAGCCATACATATGGATCATCTTTGGGGACCGGTCATTTGGCTAATTGCCATTACCGGTGCTCACTTAATTTTGAGCCGTTACCTACAAACATACGATCCCATTTTTTTAACATTGTTCGCGCTGCTTACAGGATGGGGAATTTTGTTAGTCGACCGGCTGGCTGCCAATTTTCTAGCCAGGCAGGTTTTATGGGTTGTTCTGGGAACAGGTGCGCTGCTCCTATCTGCGATATTGCCAAGGACACTCCGGCCTCTTAGAAAATATCGATACTCTATTCTCCTATTCGGTTTGGTACTTTTAGCCCTGACCCTGATTTTTGGAACGAATCCCTCCGGATTTGGTGCTGCCCTTTGGCTACCACTGCCTATTCCATATGTAGGACCCATAATTTTTTTCCAGCCATCCGAACTACTAAAACTATTGCTCGTCATCTTCCTGTCAAGTTACTTTGCCGATAGGGGATCTTTGCTGCGCCAGGGTCAGGGTAGGGGAATTCAGAGTATATTACCGAAATTAATACCTTTGCTCGTGATGTGGGGATTTTGCATGGTATTTTTGGTCTGGCAGCGAGATTTAGGGGCAGCGGCTCTTTTTTTCTTGCTTTTCCTGGCTTTTTTGTATGTAGCAACCGGCAGCAGATGGGTCGTCCTTGTCGGCTTTTTTCTCCTATTTTTGGCCGCAATCATCGCTTATAACTTATTTGATGTTGTCTCGCTTCGCGTTGATGCCTGGTTAAATCCATGGCCGGAGGCTTTAAACCGCGCGTTCCAAATCGTCCAGTCCCTATATGCTATTGCGGCCGGGGGATTGATTGGGCAAGGGATTGGTCAGGGTTTTCCAACCTTTATCCCGGTTGTTCATTCAGATTTTGTGTTCGCTGCTGTGGCTGAGGAATGGGGCTTGATTGGGGGACTTACACTGGTCGCAGTATTTATGTTATTAACTTATCGTGGTTTTCGACTGGCATTGACCAATAAACGGCCGTTCCGTTTTTACCTAGCGACAGGAATAACCCTGTTATTCAGCATTCAAGCCTTGTTAATTATGGGCGGAGTGACCAAACTATTGCCCTTAACCGGTGTGACACTTCCCTTCATCAGTTATGGGGGAAGTTCTCTGCTCATCAGCAGCGTTATGTTGGGTTTATTGTTAAACATGTCCAATCTTCCAACTGACTGATCATTTTCCGGAAAAATGACATCTCGCTATCTGAATTCACCCAATCAAAATAATTTAAAGAGAATAGGAATTGTGTTTCTCATTCTTTTTATGATGATAGCCCTTGCTTTGGCATTTTGGGGAATCGTTAGAGCCGGTTCAATCTTAAGTAGACCTGATAATCCTAGGTTGGTCGAGAATGAACTGCGCATCCAGCGCGGATCGATTTTGGACCGGAATAACAACCTATTAGCTTATAGTCGAGACTCATCAGGCCAACAACAACGCATCTATCCTTATCCAAATTTCGGTCCGGCAGTGGGATTTTATAGCATAAACCTGGGCACGTCTGGCTCTGAAAGTGGCTTTGATCCCATCCTCAGAAATGATCCTGATTCTGATTGGCAATCAGTCTGGCAAGATAGTCTGCATCCCCCCCAGGTGGGAAATGATGTAAAGTTGGCTATTGATTCTGGAATCCAGGAAACGGCAATAAAGGCACTAAACAACCGCGAAGGAGCGGCATTATTGTTGGAGCTTGAAGAAACCTCTCCGGAAAGAATATGGGTGCGGACGCTGGCTAACAGCCCCACCTACGACGCCAACACCCTTGAAGAGCAATTCGACAGCTTAAGATCAGATAACACTGCTCCTTTATTGAATCGTGCAACCCAGGGCCAGTACCAACCTGGTTTACTGCTTCAACCCTTTATTATTGCCCATGCGATCGATCAGGGAATCATTCAATTAAATGAGCGCGTTGAAGAACCCAGCCGAATGGTGGAAATAAATGGCCAGCAAATTGGATGCCAAACGCCACCTCCAAACAACACAACATGGGCAGATGTGCTGCGAGGACAATGTCCTGGCCCCATGCTCGAGCTCGCTGACCAGCTAGGCATCACCGGCTTAGATACTGCGTTTTCCCGCTTTGGATTAAACCGTGATCCCAGCTTTGAGATTGATACTATAACCATCCCTGATGAGCCAATAAACGATCCTTTATTAGCCGGTATTGGACAGGACAACCTATCCGTTACTCCTTATCAGATAGGGTTGGCTATGAGTGCTCTAACGAATGATGGGTTTTTGCCACAAGGACAAATTGGATTAGAGATCCAAAGCGGTGATGGATCATGGCAACCTTGGCGATTGGAACCGGAGACGTCAGACGCAAGCAGCGCCTTCGCAGCAAATGCTGTTAAAGGAGCCTTGCCGGAGAATGAAAATTTAATTCAGCGAAGCACCCTTGTCCTCTCTGGGCTAGAGAGCATGAATGCCTGGTTCACAGGTATTCTTGATCTTGAACAGAGTGATTATGTTGTGGTTATTGTACTGGAAGGTGAAGAAAATCAGCATGAGGTTGAGGAAATCGGCCACGCCATTATGTCAGTCGTTCGCAATTAAACACCTTAAAATCGCTAACTAATCGAGAATCGAGCCATAAAAGATAGGTTAGATTTCATGAGTCGAAGAAATGAATCAAATATCTGGCATCTAAAAGAGCTAGGGCAGACCGTTTTGTTGCATGCCAAATATACCTCACACCAATTCGCCCCCCACTACCATAACGAACTTTCTATTGGGGTAATCGAAAAAGGTCGCTTGAATGACTATTGATACAATTTTTCTCCTTTTTTTGGCCCTATTTCCACTTACGATTAGCCCGGGACCCGCCAATTTACTTCTAGCATCATCAGGTACCAGTTTTGGCTTTCGCAAAACAGTTCCATTCATGATCGGTATTTACACAATTTTTACCTTGCAATCTTTAATTGTTGGCGTAGGCTTAGCCGAACTCGTTTTTCAATATCCAACGATTTTAATGTTTTTTCAATATGCTGGAGCGGCATATCTTATTTTTCTTGCATATCATTTTTTTCGGGCATCAACAATTGAGGATGAGGAAAAACAAATCCATCAAGGGCTTGGCTTCAAAGACGGGGCAATTTTGGAACTATTGAATTTTAAAGCTTTTGCGGTACAGGCCATGATGTTTGCATTATTTTTAGACCCAACTCAGCCTCAATGGGCACAAATTCTATTCTTTACAGCATTTTTGATCACAATTGGTGTAACCAGTGGATTGATCTGGGTCCTTGGGGGCGACCTTCTTGGTCGTGTGCTTAAAACAGATAAAGGAGCAAACTGGCAGGGAAAAATATTTGGGTTGATACTTCTCCTGGTTGCTGTCTGGATGATTTTTAGAGCTTAAAAACTATAGCATGAGTTAGAAGACCTGGATTAAGGCTATTATGCTATTGAGTAATATTAAGGTTGTTTTCTTACTCGTCTTTATCAACGAAGAATATGATTCACATTTAGGGTAACCCATTAATCTGGTTGAAAACTCAGCCAATTTATTTGCCTGGCTACCCTAAATATGCGCACAACACTATTTATTCTGATTGGAAGCCGCTGTTGAAGCCAACAGCATCAGCTCCTCAATTCGGGGCAGCATTTGCAAAGGGTTTGGATGCAATCCTTCTTGCACCAGGGCACTCTCATACAATTGCTCTATTGATAATTTGATTAATTCAGATTCAGGATGATCCTCCGCTAAGTGTCCTAAATTACCGATCAAGGGATGATTTCGATTGATCTCAAGAATTTTCTTTGGCACCTCGTAATTCTGGTCGAGATAGCGTTGTAATCGCTCCATATCCCTACCTTGAGCATCTTTGGGCGATACTAATCTTACGGGGCTATTTTTAAGAACCTTTGATTCTCGGACTTCTATAATCCGATCGCCGAGGACAGTCACAAAACGGCCGACAAGCACATTAAACGGTTTTTCCTCAAGGGATTGAACGTCTTCCTGTTGTTCTTCCTCATCTGATGGAGGCAGTTCAATGTCTGCATCGTCAACATTTCGCAGCTTTTTATCCTTATACTCTGTCAGCATCGGTGCCAGGAAAGCATCCAAAGGATCGACCCAGTACAGGACTTCTAGCTCTCTTTCCTTAAACGGATCCAAATGCGGACTCCTGGCGGCCGATTGAACATCATCTCCCAGGACATAATAAATCTCATCCTGGTTCTCCGACATACGCTCAATATAATCATCCAAAGAGGCGAGGTCCTTTTCGTCGTTTGAGGAGACATACCTCAGATAAGGTAAAATCTCATCCTTTGCAGCCGGATCAGTTGCCAGGCCTTCTTTGAAAAATCGTCCAAACTCATTCCAAAAATCTGCATATTTGTCGGGATCTTTTTCTGATAATTGGGCAAGATCTCTTAAGACACGTTTTCGCACAGTCCGCGCCAATTGTTGCATGATGCGGCTGTGCTGAACCGTTTCGCGACTAACATTTAGTGGCAAATCTTCTGAATCCACAACTCCATCAACAAAATTGAGCCAGGGGGGCAGAAGATCAGTGCTATATTCTTGAATTAAAACATTATGTGAATAAAGCATCACGCCCGGATCTTTACGCGCGGCAAGGATTCCAGGCTCCCTTTTTGCCGGAATAAATAACAAAGATCGCACATGAATGGGAGCATCCGAGGCAAAATGAGTGACCATTAACGGCTCTTCAAAATCCATAGTCAATTGTTGGTAAAACTGCTTGTAATCCTCTTCCTCAACCTGGGAGGATTGTTTTCGCCACAATGATTCCTGCTGATTGGCTTGCTCTTCCCCAACATAAATCGGATAGCGCACAAAGTCAGAATACTTCTTGACAATTTGTTTTAACTTCCACGCGTTGGCAAATTCCTCGGCATCTTTTTTTAGCGTTATATGGATTTCTGTGCCCCGATCTTCTTTTTCGGCCGTGTCAACCCGGAAATCTTCTCCACCATCAGAAATCCAGGAAACTGCCTGATCCCCTGGTCTAAAACTTCGGGAAACGACCTCGACTTGATCCGCTACCATGAAAACAGAATAAAAACCGACACCAAATTGGCCGATCACATCACTGGCTTCAAAATCTTTATCGTCAATTTTGGCAAGGAAGTCCCTGGCGCCTGATTGGGCAATGGTTCCCAAATTTTGAACCACTTCATCATGATTCATGCCAATGCCGCTGTCCTTTATGATAATTTTTATAGGCTCTCCCTCTTCGATATCGGGAACGTCAATATGAATCGCCAGTTCCGCATCGACATCAAGAACATCGCGATTGGTTAAACTTTCAAAATGCATACGAGTTAACGCGTCGGAGGCATTGGATATCAACTCGCGCAAAAAAATATCTCGATCCTTGTACAATGAATGAGCCAATATGTGCAGGAGTTGCTTAATTTCTGCTTTAAATCGATAGGCTTCCGCCTGGTTCTGCGCATTATTACTGTCGTTCATTTCCATTAACATCCTCTCAATAATTCAAACTTACACAACTGAATATCCTACCCGACCATTGTTAGAGGTACATAAAAACATTGATCTGTTTTTATTCCATTTTAGCCAAACCGTTCTCTGATCAACTCGGTCAATGTTGGTTGCCCAATTTCTTGAAGTTCATACCGTACCCTTTCATTTGGCTTATTCATCTCAATGATGCGTCCCAAATCAATTGGGGTAGCCACCAGGACAAGATCGGTAGGTGTATTATTAATTGTTTCCTGGAGATCGAGCATCTGTTCTCTTCCATACCCCATCGCCGGCAAAACGGCGCCCGTGCTGGGATATTGATTAAAAGTAGCCTCAATAGATCGAACAGCATAAGGTCGTGGATCGATGATCTCTTCTGCGCCAAAATATTCAGCAGCAACAACACCTGCACCGTAGGCCATTTCGCCGTGGGTCAGCGTTGGTCCATCCTCTATAACTAACACCCGTTTCCCTTTAACTAATGAAGGATCGTCCAGAAATAGTGGTGAAGCGGCTTTCACGATAGTCGCCTGTGGATTGACTTTACGAATATTGTTTTGTACGGTGACGACATTTTGATGGTCGGCCGTATCCGTTTTATTAATGACTACAACATCAGCCATTCGTAAATTCGTTTCCCCTGGATGGTAGGTCAGTTCATGTCCTGGTCTATGTGGATCAGTGACAACAATATGGAAATCAGAATGGTAAAATGGCAAATCATTATTCCCCCCGTCCCAAATGATTATATCCGCTTCTTTTTCCGCCTCGTGCAAGATTGCTTCATAATCAACTCCGGCATATATGACAGCGTCTCTTTCAACATATGGTTCATACTCCTCCATCTCCTCAATGGTACAGTTTTGATCGACCATATCCTGGTGGCTGGAAAAACGTTGTACAGCCTGTTTTGCGAGATCGCCATAGGGCATTGGATGGCGAATCGCTACAACCTTTTCAAATCCAAGTTCATCCTGCAAAATAGACAAAACCCGGCGCGAGGTTTGACTCTTGCCGCTCCCGGTTCGTACAGCACACACTGATAGAAGTGGTTTAGTGGACTGCACCATCGTCTCCTCAGGACCGAGAAATCGAAATCCCGCACCTGCGGCCAATGAACGGGAAGCCAAATGCATCACTGTCTCATGCGAAACATCCGAATAAGCGAACACGACTTCGTCGACATCCAATTCCTGGATCAGCTTCTCTAATTCAGATTCATGATAAATTGGTATCCCTTGTGGATATAGTTGACCGGATAAAGATGCAGGATATTTTCTTCCTTCAATGTTAGGAATTTGGGTAGCTGTAAAGGCCACTACACGAAACTTTTCGTTATTACGGAAAAAAGTATTGAAATTGTGAAAGTCACGTCCGGCCGCCCCCGCGATAAGCACATTGCGTTGGTTATTTGCAGACATTTGTATCTCCTATTTTAATTATTAAGGCTTTTACCCAGGACCTGGGCATTGAATTCGGTTATGTTTGACCAGTTTCGATTTAACTACCGGAACGTAACATAATACCAGCTTTTAATTTTTTCGCTACGAAAATTGATGTCTTTCCATTTAACTACACGAAAGCGAGCCGCCCTGGTCTGATTTTTTCTTGCGCCTACCCATGATTCTGTGAAAATTCAGAAATATTATGTCGATTAAATATTGATCTTATGAAAAGTAATGATATAATGCACTTGCAGCCTAAGTTACATAATCCCTTAACAGGTAGGCTATTTTGCAGGTGTTTGGGCAGTAAATATCTCTTTATTGAACGAACAGCTACTCATATAATTTTTATTTTGCCTATGGGAATCAAGGCGCTCCACTTTGGCTACACGAATTTAGTATTGTTTAGGGCGACTTTTAATTAGCAAATCGTATTTGTATTCAATTTGTCGTACAGGAGTAAAGTTCCATGGAGCAACAGCTGCAAATCTTCCTATCCTTCCTCAAAACAGAATATCGTTATTCTGATAACACAGTAGCTGCATACCGCAATGATCTCACACAATTTTACGATTTCCTTGAAAATGAGTATGCTGGCCAGTTACATAGTTGGGCTGAAGTTGATGCAGAAATTATTGATCAATATGTAGACAGCTTAAAAAACCGAAAAAAGCCTTATGCAGCCTCATCAATTGCCCGTAAAGTGGCGGCCGTAAAGTCATTTTTCAATTATCTGCATGCCAGGAATGAAATCTCAAAGAATCCTACTATTGACATCGACTCCCCTAAAGTTGAAAAAAGATTGCCCAAAACATTGGCGTCAAAGGAAATAGCGGATTTACTAAAAGCACCAGCGAGAGGCAATACACCAAAACATTTGCGAGATCTCGCATTGCTTAACATGCTATATGCAACCGGAATGAGGGTTTCGGAAGTGGTCAACCTGCAATTGGATGATGTTGATTTGGCTAATGAACACTTGATGGTTATCATGCAGGACAGCGACAGAAGAGGAAGAGAAGTTCCCCTCCAGGAAGATATGCTTCATATTCTCTCTACATATCTTTCAGAAGGTCGGCCGTATTTGGTTAAAGACCCAAATGAAACAGCTCTATTTTTAAACCATCGAGGACAGCAGCTTACCCGTCAGGGTCTTTGGTTGATTATTAAATCTTATGCTCAGGAAGCCGACCTCGATTCTAAAGTTACACCACACACCCTGCGCCATAGTTTCGCACAACACAAGCTCGACAGTGGGAGCGATTTAGAGGAAGTACAAAAACTCTTGGGACATGCCAATATTTCCACCACACAAATATATACCCAGATTGAGGAAGAAGCAGAATGATTGCTGAGAATATGTTTATATCATCTGCGCAGATTGAAGAAGCAGTAAACACCATTAAAAATCAAACCGCTAAGGAACCTGAGGTAGGTCTTATTCTCGGTTCTGGGCTTAGCCAATTGGCGGATGAAATTCAAAATCCGGACATTATTCCGGTCGAACAAATTCCCCATTGGCCAAAACCGACAGTTCCCGGACATACTGGCCGTCTCGTAATAGGCCAACTCCAGAACAAAACAGTGATTGTACTGCAAGGCCGCAATCACTTCTATGAAGGATATTCTCCCTATCAAATCACGTTACCGGTCCGGGTCATGATTAACCTGGGAATGGCTACTTTCATTGTAACCAATGCTGCCGGGGGTATGAATCCCAATTTCAAGCCAGGTGATTTGATGTTGATCAGTAATCATATTAACTTTCCTGGAATAGCCGGCTACAACCCCCTTCGTGGACCCAATGACGAGTCAGCCGGCCCACGCTTTCCGGACATGACACATCC
>JANQGC010000185.1 GCA_028277515.1 Anaerolineae bacterium | reverse complement strand
TTCCGTCAAATAGAGTTGGTAGCCCTGTCCCGGCTGCATTTCCCCAATTTGGTTGAGTCCGAATTCGGGCCAATAGATCTGGCCTGCGCCGTTTTTGGCCAGGAGGATTTGATCACCACATGCGGCGACGGCCGATGCCACAGCCAGCGGTTCTTCCAGCCAGTAAGCGATCATGTTCCAACCCTGGTGCAGTTCCATCCCCTCACCAGCGACGATTGGCGTGCCACTGATCTGCAGTGTGCCCGGATTGATCATATAGCATTGGTAAGCGTGTTCCGGGTTCCAATCGCCAATCTGGTCAATAAGGTTATATGGCCAAAACACCTGGCCTTCCCCATTTTTGCAGAGCAATAGATCGTCCCACATTCGATTGAAAACAACGCTCATTGTCGCCGGGTTCGGCCGTATAAAGCTGGAGATCATATTCCAACCCTTGAGAACTTCAATAGTTTGCTTTGAGACCATCGTTAAAGCAGCATCAATACCTGTGACTGTTGTGCCCAAGGGAACAGATATGTCTCTGGCACTCAACACATCTGGCGCATCATCATAAAATTCACTAATAAAATTTTCATCATATTCCGCTGCAAATCTAATACGCCAAATGATGTCGTTAGATAACAGGCCCGTCTCATAATAGCCATTGGCATCTGTTTGAACTTCTCTTCCTCTTGCCTCTTTCCAATCTCCATAAAATTCATAATAAGGATAAACAGTAATGTTTTCCAGGGGCTCTCCCGTCAGTTCATCGGTCACAAAACCACTTATTCTTCCTTGAGGAGTTAAAGCCGCATCGATATTTAATATAGATTGATCGTCAACGACAACGATATCGGCAGCACTCTCAATATCGGCCGCATTTTCATAAAATTCATCTTGATAATTATCGGAATGGGGATCAAATTTTAGGCGATAGGTGCCAGGTGTGAGACCGGTAAATTTGTAAGTTCCATCTACCCAAGTAGAAGCTACTTCTTCCCACGTTCCACCATTGAATTGATAGACAATTACGCGGCAATCCTTAACAAGATCACCTGTCAATTCATCAACGATCCGCCCGCCAACATTACTAAGAGTGGTAAGCTGAACATCAATATCAATAATCTGATTCCAAGTGACAGGAATGTCATCCGCCCCAGCCAAATCTGGGGCATCGTTGTAATATTCCTCTTTATACTCGTAATCATCGGAGGAGGAGGAGCCACCAGTAAATGATAGCCGGTAGTTGTCGGGAGTCAGACCATCAAATTCATAATGACCATGAACATCGGTGTCTTCAAAATCTGTACTTTCCCATCTATCATACTGAAAACGATAAAGGGTCACTCTGGAATCTTGCAAAGGCTGCCCATCCCCTTCAACAGTCACCGTTCCATTGATCCGGCCGTAGGCAGTCATGGCCATATCAATACCAGAAGTTGTGGTTTCATTAGACACAACTACCTCGTCAGCGCCTTCGATGTCAGGTGCATTGTTATAATATTCCATTAGATAATTCGATTTTTGTAATCTTAATTTATAAATCCCCGCCGGTAATCCGTCGACATCATAATGGCCATTGACATCTGTAACAGCACTCCCCCGTGAGTACCAATCATCATCTTCGAAAAGGAAGGCACGAACGGAAACGTTTTCCAGGGGTTGTCCATCAACTTGCGACGTGATCCTGCCGGTGATATTGCCCCTTTCAACCAATTCGGCATCGATCCCGGTCGTATATTGACCATTTACAACAGGAATATCCAGAGCTTCCTCGAAATTTGCCACATCATCATAATATTCAGAGACATGAGAACCAGAGCCGTAAAACCTGACGCGGTAGTTGCCGGTTTCTAATCCGGCAATGTCATAAAAACCATTAGCATCCGTGTAACCGTCTTGAAAATAGACCCAATTACTGCCATTAAAACGATAGATAACAACATTAATTCCAGCCAATGGTGTCCCATCATCCTCATCAGTCACTGTACCGGTGATATGCCCAGAAGGAGTGAGAGATGCATTGATGTCTGCGGTGGTCTCACTGAGAGTGACAGGAATATCGACAGCGCTCTCTATATCTGGGGCATTTTCATAGAATTCCGATATATAGTTCGGTGAATTGACATAAAACCGAGCGCGATAATTGTTGGTGTTCATACCGCCAAGCGTATAAAAACCAGCAGCATCTGTGGAAGCATAATCAACAATATTCCAGCGAGAACCATCAAATTCATAAGAATAAACACTTATACCTTCTATAGGGAGATTTGTATCTTCGGCCGTCACCTGTCCGCTAATTAAGCCGAACTTAGATAGAGCGGCATCAATTCCGGACGTTGTCTGATCCATGGCAACCGCTATATCGGTGCCGCTTTCAACATTTTGGGCATCTTGATAAAATTCCGGGCGATATATTTGATGGTTATCGCCAAAACGCAGGCGATAGGTGCCGGGTTGAAATCCTCTAAGTTCATAATGGCCATTGGCGTCCGTTGATTGGGAAGAGTAAGTATATCGCCACTCGCCGTACTCTAATTCGTAAACGCTCACTGAAATACCTTCCAGCGGCGCGCCGCCATCTTCAGCGGTCACCGTACCGGCGATCCGGCCCAATTCGGTCAGAGCAACATCAACCGTGGTGTTATCGCCCCAGGATACAGCAACCTTATCAGCCTGAAGGATATCTTCCGCGTCATTGTAATATTCTTCAACATAATTCCCGAATTTGTTCTCAAAAAACAGATAATAACCGCCCGGAATGAGCCCGCCAATATCATAGCTGCCACTGCTGTCGGTCCTGTCACTGCTTATAAACCGGCATGAACCTCCAAAGCAATCATCACTGTATGCTTCGACCCAAACGCCGGCGATGGGCATCCCACCATTATTGGCGGTGACGATACCGCTAATATGGCCCCAGGTTGGCAATGCTACATCAATGTTTGACGTCGTATCATCAAGGCTCACACTTACATCCGTGGCTCCCTCAATATCCACCACATCACCATAGAAAACCGTCCCATAGGTGCTTGATTCATCATAAAATCGGAGACGATATTGACCACTTGCCAGGTCGTTAAAGATGTAAGTTCCATCGCCGGCGGTCATGGTTGAGGTGATGACATCCCAATCCTCATGCACCTGGTAGAATGCTTCTATTAAAATATCAGGCAAGGGAGCACCCCCGTCGGCGGCCGTCACCCGACCTGAAATCTGGCCAGGAAAAAAGAGTTCCGCATCAATATCCGGCACAGTTTCGTCGCTGATCACGACAATTTCAACTGCATTCTGAATAAAAAATGCATCGTCGAAGAATTCAGTTAAAAAATCGCCGGATAATAAATCAAAGAACCCAACCTGATAATTGCCAAAGGACAAACCGTCGACCAAGTAAGAGCCGTCTGCGTTTGTTTGCCCGGTGGCTACCGGCTCTTCCGGTCCGGGATAATCAAAAACTTGTATGCTGATATCCGGCAAGGGCAGGCCGCTGCTTTCGTCGGTCACCGTGCCGCTGATGCTGCCTATCCCTCCGGAAACGGCCGTCATCTCCAGTGACGCCTCCACCGGTTCAGCACCTTTTTGTCCCTCCTTCGGCTCCCGCTCCGCACGGCCGCCCTCCTGCGCCTGGACCAGGGGGATCAGCACAACCAACGTGAGCACCAGCGCAGCGACCACGATTGCCAGGATCCAATAAATAGAAAATTTGCGTTCGCTCTTGTGGGAGAAATGGTGGGAGTGGTTCATCTAAGGCCCCTTCTACTATTAAATGCGACTGTTTATAAAAAACGCCAATTACCCACCTATAGTGTACGAAAATGAAACGGCCGGTCATAGTGATATTCCTCCAATCATGGGGGTGATCTTTGTCATATAGTCAGGAAGAAAA
>JANQGC010000148.1 GCA_028277515.1 Anaerolineae bacterium | reverse complement strand
ATCCTGGGGCAGGTAGACACGTCCCCGATCCCAATCCTCGGCCACATCGCGCAAAATGTTGGTTAGCTGCAAAGCGAGGCCCAACTTGATGGCGTAAGGGATGGCTTCCTTACCGCTGCTGCCGATAATGTGCATGCTCATCAATCCGACCGTAGAAGCGACACCATAGGCATAGGTAGCCAGCTCGGTAAAGTTGTCGTAGCGGGTTTGTACCAGGTCGCGGGCGACACCTTCAAAAAGTTGTTCAGCATAACGTGGAGGCATTTTATAACGTGCGCGTGTGTCAGCCCAGGCAACGGCCACTAAGTCACCTGGTGGTGGTTCCTGGGCAAATACCTGGTCGTGCCACTGCTTGAGTTCAACGGCGGCCGATTGCGGATGGTGGTCAACGATGTCGTCGGTGACGCGGCAAAGAGCGTATAAGGCGCGAACAGCCTGTTGTTTGCCATGGGGCAGCAATCCCGATGCCAGGTGAAAGGAGCGGCTGTGCTTTGCAGTCAGTCGATCACAATGGTTGTGAGCTTGCTGTAGCAGGCTCTCATCCCCAATCACATGCGGCAGTTGAAATGTTGTGGGTAAGGCAGCTTCATGCGCCATGGCCAGCAGTTGTGGTTCCCAGGTTTGACCCTGCTGCATGTACATCCTCCACCTTGTCAATATATTGCACAGAATAGCTTGACAATACTTCTACAATCTGTTAAAATTTTCTTGAAATAACGTCTCGCGAACCAATAATGTCGATCGCGCCCCGTATTTCATCTATGGATAATGTTGGACACTTAGTTTACTATTATGACAGCAATACTTGATTTGCCAATAATTTTTAACGGTCAATTTGTGAGCGGCAGGAGAACGAAACAGTATGGACTCGGATATTAGTAAGTCACCCGCTTACAATTTAAAGGTTGTGGTTGCCGAAACCGGCATCAAGCCGGACACGCTGCGTGCCTGGGAAAGACGCTATGGCTTGCCTAACCCCCATCGAACAGAGGGCAGGCATCGTCTATATTCTGATTACGATTTGGCCACAATTAAATGGCTCACCAGCCGCCAGGCGGAAGGCATGAGTATCAGCCATGCCGTGCAACTATGGCGCAGATTGCAGGAAGAGGGGCAAGACCCCTTTGAAGTCCACGGGATTGATCAGCCGGACGCGGCGCAGGTGGTCACTATTAGCGGTGATCGTATTGAAGACTTAAGAGATGCCTGGATTGAGGCCTGTCACGATTTTGACGAAGCCGGAGCCGAACAAATTTTGACCCAGTCCTTTGCCATCTATCCCCCCGAAAGCGTTTGTCTACAGGTATTGATGCAAGGCATTTCCATTATTGGGCAACAATGGTATACGGGAAAAGCGACGGTGCAGCAGGAGCATTTTGCATCCTCTCTGGCCATGCGCCGCCTGCACACTCTTGTCGCCGCCGCGCCGCCGGCAAGACGCGAACGACTCATCGTCGGCTGCCCCCCGGAGGAAGATCACGCATTTGCGCCCTTGCTGCTGACCTTGCTTCTACGTTATCGGGGCTGGGATGTGATCTACCTGGGAACGGATGTGCCCATCGAACGCATGGAAGGCATGCTGGATGTGGTCAGGCCGGAGCTGGTCATCATCTCTGCACAGCAACTGCATACGGCCGCTTCCTTGCGAGAGATGACCCTGGCCCTGGCCAGGCAAGATGTTCCCGTTGCTTTTGGTGGCCTGATCTTTAACCTAGTGCCGGAACTGCAAAAACGGATAGCGGGTCATTTCCTGGGTACACGCCTGGAAGACACGCCGCATGTGGTTGAGAATATCATCAAGTTTTCTCCAACAATTCCGGCGGTTATCCCGGTGGATGAATCTTATACGATTGCCTTGCAGCACTTTCAGCAGAAGCAATCCCAGTTGGAAGCGACGATGTGGGAGAAATTCAGCCAGGCCGAGGTTCCCTACGAGCATTTCGTGAATGCCAATCGATACATGGCCCGTAATATCACCTCCGCATTGGCGCTGGGTGACATGGCTTATATCGGCCAGGAACTGGCCTGGATCAAGCAGCTGATGGTCAATTACAAGTGGCCGGATGATATTTTATTAGCCTATTTGAAATTCTATCGGGAGGCGGCCGAGCATCATCTGGACGGTCGCGGCCGTCCGGTCATTGAGTGGTTGAATCTCGTCATCGATCAAGATGTGGTGTAAATTTATTACCCACAAGATGGATTTTTTATTTATAATAGATGAATCTTGTAAATTTAAACAGGCAAATCTTGTAACCGCGAAATCCATTTCGCGCCCCCTGGCGAGGATATGAATCCTCGGTTACATATGTCCATTTATTTTGTTGAGTTCAAAGGTTGGGGAAGCCCACGATGCTAGCGTGTAAAATGGTTAGAACCCAGGCTTTTTCCCCTTAGGATATCTGATGAAAGAAAAAGTAATCATCATTGGCAGTGGATTTGGCGGCTTGGGCGCGGCCGCACGATTAGCCGCGCGCGGCTTTGAGGTTGAAGTTTTTGAAAAGCAAGATAAGCCAGGCGGCCGTGCTTATGTCTTCGAGCAAAATGGCTTCAAGTTTGACGGCGGGCCGACGGTGATCACTGCGCCATTCATGTTCGACGACATTTTTGAGCTGGCCGGTCGCCGACGGGAAGATTATGTCGAATTTAGGGAACTTGATCCTTTTTATCGCATTTTTGACGCTAACGGCCGGGCTTTCAATTACAACGACGACCCCCAATTCATCGCGGCGCAGATCGCGGACTGGAATTCCGCTGATGTCGAGGGCTATCACCGGTTTATGGCATCGACCAAAGCCATTTTCCAGAAAGGTTTTGTAGAATTGGCCGACCAACCCTTTTTGAGTATCACGGATATGCTTAAGGTGGCGCCGGACCTGATCCGCCTGCAATCCCATAAATCCGTCTATTCTTATGTTTCTAAATTTGTCAACAACGAATTTTTGCGTCGCTGCTTCTCCTTCCATCCGCTATTGATTGGCGGCAATCCATTCGACGCTTCCTCTATCTACGCCATGATTCATTACCTGGAACGGGAATGGGGCATCCATTATGCGATGGGTGGCACGGGTACTTTGGTTGATGCCCTGGTGCAGTTGATTGAAGAGTTAGGTTCTCGTCTGTATCTTAATACCGAAGTGGTCGAGATCCTGGTCGATGGCAAGCGCGTCAGCGGCGTCCGCCTCGCGGACGGCACCATACATGAAGCTGATCATGTTGTTTCCAACGCCGATGTGGCCTGGACTAATCTCAACCTGATTCCCAGTAAAGCGCGCGGTTTTCGCAACAGCGATCTCCGCTGGAAAAAGCTGACCCGCTACAGCATGTCCCTGGTGGTCATCTATTTTGGCACAAAGAAGCTGTATCGTCATGACGGGCTGTTAGCCCATCACAATATTATTCTCGGCGAGCGTTACAAAGGATTGCTGTCCGACATATTTAAAGACAAGATGCTGCCGGAGGACTTCTCGCTCTACCTGCACATGCCGACATTAACCGACCCTGGCATTGCCCCGGATGGACATGAAGCTTTTTATGTGCTTTCCCCGGTGCCACACCTGGGATCGGGCACAGATTGGGCCACGACGGCAAAACCGTACCGGGATGCGATCATGCAGTTCCTGGAAGAAAATTATCTGCCCGGTTTGCAGGAGAATCTGGTAGTTGAGCATATGATTGACCCGCGTCATTTTGAACAAAGCCTCAACAGCACGTTGGGCGCGGCATTCTCTGTGGAACCTGTTCTAACCCAGTCGGCCTGGTTCCGACCGCACAATCGATCGGAAGATTTCCAAAATCTATATTATGTCGGGGCAGGAACCCACCCCGGGGCCGGTTTGCCGGGCGTGCTCTCCTCATCTAAGATTGCTGAGGATCTGATCGCCGGGGCCGGCACCGCGCTGCCGGAATTGAATGAAAATCTAGTGTTAACCCCTGAGGTTTAGGAATAATTGGCGATTTTATTATGGGCGAAACAGAATCGCTACCCAGTGCTGCAAGTGAAACTGGGCTTCGTATTTTTAGCAAACTGCTGCGCGACCGCTCACTGCTGACAGCGATGCAAAGCATGCGCGATGAAATAGGCCCTGCTTTCCGGATCACCTTGCCGGGGTTCCAGCCCGCGGTGCTGGTTGGCCCACAGAGCAACCGGCAGGTGATGGTCAGCCAAAGTGAAAACTTCCACTGGCGCAGCCCTGAAGCGCCAGTGACGAAGCTGCTGCGCCATGGAATATTGGTTGAGGATGGCCAAAAACATGCCTGGTTGCGGGCCATGATGGAACCGGCCATGCTCAAACCGCAGGTCATGCCCCATATCCCGGCGATGCAGGATTATACCGACCAGGTTATCGACCATTGGGCGGATGGTTCGGTGCAGGATATGCTGGTTGAGATGCGCCGTGTGGCCCTACTTATTTTCATGGGCACGCTGCTAGACGTGCCATTTGGTCCCGATTTGGAGCGGATGTGGCATCCAATTTTGCAGGCGATCAAATTTATTTCGCCCGGCTTGTGGATCATATGGCCTGATATGCCGCGCCTGGGATTTAAGAAGCCGCTGGCCGAATTGGATGCTTATTTGTATCAGATTATTGCTGAGCGCAGAGCCAGGGAGAAAAAGCAGGGACCAGGTGCGGCTGCGTGTGACCAGGCGAAGGCAGAAATGGATTTACTAACCCGCCTTGTGCACGTACCGGAGATGACTGACGATCTCATCCGCGACCAGATCCTGACCATGCTCATTGCCGGCCATGATACAAGCACCGCTTTGTTGGCCTGGGCTTTGCATTTGCTCGCTCGACAGCCGGGAGCCATGGAACGAGCGGTGGCCGAGGTGGATGCGGTTCTCGGCCGTGAGGATTTCCGTGAAGAGCATGCCGGCCATTTGCCTTACCTGGATCAACTGATTAAGGAGACACTGCGTCTTTATCCTCCGATTCACGTGGGCAACCGCATCGTGGCTCAAGACACGGCCGTTTGCGGTTATGAACTCAAAGCCGGATCACAATTGATGGCTTCGATCTATCTTTCCCACCGGGATGAACGTTATTGGGATGACCCGGAGAAGTTTCGGCCGGATCGCTTCGCTCGCGGCGCGGAAAAACCACCACCTTTCACCTACGTACCATTTGGCGGTGGTAAACGGGCCTGTATCGGAGCGGCCTTCGCTCAAGTTGAAGCCAAAGTGGTTCTGGCCCGTATTTTACAACGCTTTGAGTTAAATGATATGGGGCGGAAAGTGAAACCCTATATGGGCGCGACACTGGAGCCGCATCCGGGCGTTTTTTTACGGGTGCAGCGGAGGGCGCATGATTAACTGGGATAAAGTTACTGTTTCTGTGGCCTTTTTGTCACCTTACCTGGGGTGGCGCTCCGAGCGTCGCTATCGCCAGATGCCTGAATTAACGACGAATCAATCATCCTGCGCCGGCCAAGATGGGCAGCATTCCGAACTTCCTTCCTTATCGATCATCGTACCGGCCCGCAATGAAGCTCACAACTTGCCGGCGCTGCTCACTTCCCTCTGCCGGCTCGAATATCCCGGCCCGGTTGAGGTGATCGTGGTTGATGACAATTCGGCCGATGAAACAGGAGCCATCGCCCGCCAATTTGGGGTGCGCGTTCTGTCATTAGATGGTCTGCAAACAGGATGGCTGGGCAAACCCAACGCCTGCCATCAAGGGGCGCGCGTCGCCCAGGGAGAGTGGCTGCTCTTCACCGACGCCGACACAATTCACAATCCCGACGGACCGGCGGCAGCGGTCAAATTCACCTTGGAACAGGATCTCGATGGCCTGACCTGCCACCTGAGCCATAAATCAAAAGGTTGGTTGGATGGTATGACGTTGGCCGCAGCATACGCTTCCTTGTTTGCCGGATTGCCCAAAAAACACCGACCCTTAAACGGACAATATATCCTGCTGCGCCGGCAAGCCTACGAAGACAGCGGTGGTTTCGCCGCTGTGCGCCAGGAAGCATTGGAAGATTTGGCGTTAGGTCATCGGCTAGGCAGTCTGGATTACCGGGTGCCGATGATGCGGGGCGAGGAATTGGCTGAGGTGGCCATGTACCGTAGTAACGCCCATCTCTGGCGCGGTATGTCGCGAATTGGCGCGGGTTCCTTGCGCTGGACCGGATTGGGCAGTTTGATCACCGCTCTGTTCGTGACGGCTTTGATGACGCCCGTGCTGGCTGTAGGTTTGATCGCCTTGGGCCGTCTGACCCCGCGCTGGCTGTGGATGAGCTGGGCGGCAGCTGTTGCCGGCTTATGGCCCTGGTCCAAACGTTTTGGCATGCGCCACCGCGCCCTATTGGCTCCCTTTGGCGCCTTGTTTGTCCAGCTAGCGGCCGTCTGGGGATTGCTAAACCGTCTCGTTGGCCGTGGCTTGCCCTGGAAAGGACGGCCGGTGTAATAATTAATGATGAATTGTTGAATGATGAGTTAATAATGGGAAAAGAGAAAAACCCCTGTGAATCTCGGTGTTTTTTCTTATCTCTGCGTTCTCTGTAAAAAATAACCATATGACCTATTTTGGATTTTTACTTGTCTTTTTACTGCTGCCCATCTTGATTTTACTGGGTGTCATTATGTGGGATCGCCGGCAAGGCCGGGAAAGACCGGCTTCCCTGAGAAATTGGCCGGCCTGGTTAGCAATCGTGTTGCACGTCATTATCGCTCTGGTCTATACGACGCCCTGGGACAATTATCTCGTTGCCACCAGCGTCTGGTGGTATGACCCGGCGTTGGTCACCAACATCACCATCTGGTGGGTGCCAATCGAGGAATATACATTTTTCATTCTACAGCCGATCCTTGGCGGTTTATGGCTGCTGTTCTTGATGGGCCGCTTGAACGTCGTCGAGGATGCCTTAAATGACGCCTTGCGGCGGGGGATGGTGATTCCGCTTGGGGTGTTGTGGCTATTCTCCATTGTCCTTTTACTCAGCGGTTGGGCCCCTGGCATCTATCTTTCCCTCATTCTCGTTTGGGCGCTGCCACCGATCATGCTGCAGATGGGCTTTGGGGCGGACATTTTATGGCGTTATCGCCGCCTGGTGACGTTATCCATCGTGCCCCTCACCGTTTATCTGAGCGTGGCCGATTCGCTGGCCATTAATTGGGGGATCTGGACCATTGATCCGGCGCAATCTTTGAATATTTATCTTGGCGGGGTACTGCCTTTTGAGGAATTCCTTTTCTTCCTGGTGACCAACATCTTGATCATTTTTGGCATTGTGCTTGTTTTGGCTCGCGCCAGCCACCAGCGCTTTGCTTCTATTAAAGAGCGGTTCACACAGCGAAAAAGCTTTGTAGTTGGAAAGGGGAGATGAACCATGCACATATTAGTCACCGGCGGCACCGGTTTAATTGGCCAGGCGTTGTGTGAAGCCCTGGCCGGTAAGGGATATCGCGTCTCGGTGTTGAGCCGCATGCCTGAAAATTATATGGCGCAAATGCCTGAGGTTGACCTGGTAGCCTGGGACGGCCGCACGCCTGAAGGATGGGGCCACCTGGTGGAAACGACCGATGCCGTGGTCAACCTGGCCGGCACGACCATCGGCGGCAACGGCATCGTAGAGGTGTTCACCCAACATTGGACAGATGAATATAAAAACAAGATCTTGCAAAGCCGGCTGGATGTAGGGGGCGCTTTAGTCCAGGCCATCGAAGGAGCGCACAACAAACCCAAGGTACTGATCCAATCATCGGCCGTCGGCTATTATGGTGCGCGCGGCAGCGAACTACTGACCGAGGATGCCCCGGCCGGAGACAAATTTGATGCCCGGGTGGCCGAACAATGGGAAGATACAACGGAGCCGGTGGAGGCCATGGGCGTGCGCCGGGCTGTCATCCGCACCGGATTAGTGATGACCCCCGAAGGGGGTATATTACCGCTGATGCTCTTGCCCTTCCGATTATTTGTCGGCGGGCCGGTGGGCAGCGGAAAGCAGGGTATCTCCTGGATTCATATTGACGATGAGATCGCGGCGATTTTATTTTTGCTGGAAAATGAATCGGCCGCAGGACCATTCAACTTAACCGCGCCCAACCCGGTCGATTACAACCAGTTCAGCAAAATCGCTGGCAAAGTCATGAACCGCCCATCTATCATTCCTGTGCCCGGTATCGCCTTGAAACTGCTGCTGGGGGAGAAGTCCACCCTGGTCCTGGATGGCCAGCGTGCCGTGCCCCATCGCTTACTCGAGGCGGGCTTCAAGTTCAAGTATAAAGAGCTGGAACCGGCGCTGCGCGACGTGCTGTGATCCTGACCCTCACCGGCATCCTCCTGGCTTTTCTCTGCGGGGCGCTTCCGCTGTCGGTGTGGATCGGCCGTTGGGGATTGGGCCTGGACATTCGCCAGGTAGGAGACGGCAATCCGGGAGCAGCCAACGTCTGGCAAGCCGGCGGGCCGGTCTGGGGCATGATCGCCCTCCTCGCTGATGGCTTCAAAGGTTTAATTCCCGTTGCCCTGGCAAATTTCTCCTTTGGCTGGCAAGGATGGCCGTTGGTCCTGTTTGCGGTTGCTCCTGTGCTTGGCCATGCCTTTTCTCCATTCCTTGGCTTTCAGGGCGGCAAGGCCCTGGCCGTCACTTTTGGTGTCTGGACGGGGCTGACCGTCTGGGTTGGACCGATCGTTCTTGGCCTGGCATTCATTTTCTGGCTGCTGCTGACCAAAAAAGATGCCTGGGCGGTGATTGGCGGGTCGCTGACCCAACTGGCCGTTTTCTTGATCATTGGCGTCGAATGGACCTGGTTGGCGGTTTGGTTGGGGATAACGGCCGTGTTGCTGTGGAAGCAGAGAAGGGAGTTTTCAGCAATGTAAACATTCTTGTTTGCGCCTGTAACGCAAAAAGCCTTTTTTGCGCAGGGATCAAATTGGGCAATTTGTTTTACGGTGTAGCGCATGCTTTCCAGCTTGCGACTGTAAACAAACTGGAAAGTTTGTTTTACAAAATGCGAGGTTACCATGAGTCAATTCAACAGTATTTCCTGGCAAGACGGCCGTGTGCGTATGCTCGACCAGCGCAAACTGCCGCACGAGACGGTTTATAATGAATATGAAACGGCCGAAGAAGTAGCCGAGGCGATTCGCGATATGGTCATCCGCGGCGCGCCGGCAATTGGCGCGGCGGCGGCTTATGGCCTGTGCTTGGTTACGCAGAACAGCCAGGGTGAGGACGTTGATGCGCTGCGGGAAGAATTAGCGGCGGCGGCGCATCTGCTGCACCAGGCGCGGCCGACTGCGGTCAATCTCTCCTGGGCGATCAGGCGCATGATGAAACGCCTGTCCGACCCTGAATTAAACGACGTCGCTAGCCTTCAGAAAGCGGCCCTGGCCGAAGCGCAGGCCATCGCCGACGAAGATGTGCAGATCAATAAGCAGATCGGCCGCAATGCGCTGCCGCTCATTCCGCAAAAGGCGACGATCATTCACCACTGCAACACGGGCAGCCTGGCCACGGTCGATTACGGCACGGCGTTAGGCATCATCCGCACCGCCCATGAGCAGGGTAAGGAGGTGTTTGCCCTGGTGGATGAAACACGGCCGCGGCTGCAAGGCGGCCGTCTGACCGCTTACGAACTACAGCAGCAAGGCATCCCTTTCCGGGTTATCGTCGATGGCGCATCAGGCCATTTCATGCGCACGCAGGGCGTCGATCTGTGCGTGGTGGGCTGTGATCGCGTGGCTGCCAATGGGGATGTGGCCAATAAGATCGGCACCTTTAACCTGGCCCTGGCCGCCCACGCCTTAGGCGTGCCTTTTTACGTTGCTGCGCCGACATCAACCATCGACATGGACA
This sequence comes from Anaerolineae bacterium, assembly GCA_028277515.1. The sequence goes on along the minus strand of JANQGC010000148.1, from coordinate 5,058 downwards.
CGCCGAATGGGGATGCGATTGAAATCGAGGAACGGGACCCTGGCGAAGTGACCCATGTCGGCACCTGGCAGATTACCCCCGACGGCACGCCGGCCGGCAATCCCGCATTTGACGTCACCCCGGCCCAATATATTACGGCGATCATTACCGAGAAAGGGATTGTATATCCGCCCTATGAAGAAAACCTGGCGGAGTTGATGAATCAATAAAGAATAAGCCTTTTTTGCATATTGCTTTACGATCCCCAATGACCAAACCATTCCACAATATTAAGAGCCATTAAACTCCTGCCTGCCCTGCGATTAATCCAGCAGTCGTTTCCAAAGTTTCTTTATCTGTCTTGCACTCACATTATTATTGAGCATCCAGCCTAATGCTGAAGAACAATCATGGGTAAATTTTTCGCTCGACCCCCTATCTAACTTATTCGGCAACAAAAATGTAGATTCACTATTGTTTGTTAACCTGGGCGAAAGTATAAGCACTGCATCATGATGCAGTGCTTCCATATTGGCTATATGGACGGAAGCGATATTCTCCGCATGAATCACATAGCGATTCGTCAGGATAAACTGAGCCTTTTTCAAGGCAATTGTCAACGCAGCCCATCCTTTTGGGTTCCATTGATGGAACGTGAAAATCAATCTTCCACCGTCTTTGTATAGAACGCGATGGCACTCTTTAAATATTCTAGCCAAAACATTCTCGTATTGACCGTTGCTATTGGTGTGCAGGTCTACTGCTGACTGTCTAATATTGAGTTTCCACTTAGCATCGTTTCCGAAAATCTGCATCAACCAGACACGGAAAAAATTCGACAAATCACTATACTGAACGTTATCGAAATAGGGGGGGTCAGTAACAACGTAATCAACGCTATTGGGCTCCAGGGGTAGAGATACCGAGCTGCCTTGAATAAGCATAAATTTGCGTCCCCTGCGGTCGAGATGGTGCTGTTCTTCCACCTCTAATCCAAAATCTTGTTCTCCATGTATCAACTTCTTACCAATTACTTTGCCGTTCTCAACAAGCCGCTCTACAGGTGCCTCCGCCCACTTTTTACCTCGACGAATGCGAGCGTTAAAAAGGCTAATCAATGTTCCTGAACTTTTTTTCTTTGACAGAGGATTGTTTTCAAGTGCCGTATAGGGAAAAGAATAAGCATGATGAGAAAAGACATGCCGTATAGCTCCAGGGCGATGAACATTCCCCCCCTTATACCCACATAACATGGAATTAAATTCCAGTGACGTAGATACAAGCAAGCCCAAGTTTAGTTTAAGCAAACCATCAAGGGGGTTAAGCAATCGTATCATCTCAGTAATATACAAGAGTTGTCGGCTGGAGAATAAATCCAAATACGTTGGAATCCCATGCGCAAGCAAATCATTGGATTTAGGACCAGGCTGTACTACAAATTGTCTTTGTTTGCGAGCATATCTTGGCCGGCGCTTATTGGCTGATTCAATTTTCTGTAAGTCTTGAGCATCTGGCTTCTTAAAAAACAGATTGTATCCCCCGTTCGTTTCACAATTGCATGGTCCAACTACCGCAATAGGGTGAAATCTCTGGTAGAATGGTAGCTCCGTATATTCCTCATAAGGTTCAGAACAAATGACGCAACTGCGCACACTCTTTTCAACAAACAGGTCTCGCTCTCCGTCTGATTGCCCTGGAATTGCGCTTGACTCTTCTGGCTTCTGAATACGATATATAATGCCCGACTTAGGGTCAATTCGCACCTTTGAGCCATCGGACTCATGTCTTAGTATGTACGAATCGACCAGTATTACATCACCGCAATTACACTTCTTCTTTTGGCCAAAAAGGACATATTGAAGCTCCGTGGACCTTCCACAACAGGGGGCGCTGGTGGTAAAGTACCTCTTTAATTTTTTTCTCGCAGCCTGATGCACCTCATCAAAAACTATCTCCAATCTATTAAGAGACGCCTCTGACAACGTCGCTCTAGCCTGCAGCACAGGGATAGGGTCTAAATCAGCACCAATAACATTGGCCCCCATCCTAATGGCTTCATGCAGCGTCGTACCTCCACCCATCATTGGGTCGAGAATCACCTTACCTTCAAGCCCACCGGGCATGTAAAAATCTTGCGTGTGTGGGTTTTCTACTAAATGCTTCAAAATTAAACGGAACGTTGTTCCGCAGCGTCGTGCCCACCACTTGTGTAGATAAGTGTTGGGACGATAAAGATGTTTGTTGTAAGCTTCTAAATGCGCAACTTCATTAGCAAATTCGATAGCAAAATCTGTGTCAATTTGAGGTACTTCACCGGTGCTAACCACTTTGACGCCCGCTTAGTTCAAATACTTCTCCAACATCAATGGATCCATTATCCAACTACGCTTAACTATCGTCAATTTCCTAAGTTATTTTGCCTTAAGAGCTTTTGCGTGCGCGCTTTGGTTGTCAGTTAGACGAAGTTGATTTCATTATCTTTATCTCCCACCTTTTTCTGGTAAAATACAAACTGCACTCTGACATATAGCTTATAAATATCACCGATTCAACCTCGTAGTTTAATCCGCATCTGCTGCCGGATGGTTCGTAGCAACCGCTTCAGTGGTGCAACGGCTAATTAAGCTTTACAAAATAAATAGGTAAACGTAACCGAGGATTCCATTCCTCGTTACAAGAGCGCGAAATGGATTTCGCGGTTACGAGGTTTACCCATTTAAATAAACAAGATTCATAAGCCGTTACTACAAACCCAATTAAAAACTCTTTCAAACGACTGGAATAAAGGTGAGGTAAGTCAAAACGAGGAGATTTGTTTTTTGACGATAGATATCGCTCTGACCCTTTTCATCATTTTGGCTGCCTTGATCCTTTTTGCCACGGAGAAGCTGCGCGTTGATGTTGTAGCGATGCTGGTTCTCATCTCCGTTGGTGTGCTGGGCTTAATTCCCCCTGAAGAACTATTTTCCGGATTTTCTAACTCGGCCGTGATCACCGTTTGGGCCGTTTACATGGTGTCCGGCGGCTTGTTCAAAACAGGGGTGGCGGATTCGATGGGGAATTTGATTTTCCGGGTTGCCGGCGCGAGTGAGATGCGGTTGATTGCTACGATCATGCTCACCGTTGGGCTGATGTCCGCTTTCATGAACAATGTGGGGGCGGTGGCCATGCTGCTGCCGGCGGTGATCGGCATTTCCAGGCGCACAGACGTGCCGGTCTCCAAGATGCTGATTCCACTGGCCTTTGCTTCGTTATTGGGCGGCAAAATGACTCTGATCGGCACACCAGCCAATATTTTGGCGGCAGGTATCCTGGCCGAACGGGGGCTGCCCACTTTCGGGTTCTTTGAATTTACACCCATAGGCGTGGTAGTCCTGCTCACCGGTGTGTTGTATATGATCTTTATCGGCCGCAGGCTGCTGCCAATCCGCGTCGGCGCTCATGCCCAGGATGACATCAAGCAGTTACGTGATTATGTCGCCGAGGTGCGCGTCACCCGATCCAGCCCGCTCAACGGAAAAACCTTGTTTGAATCTCGCCTGGGTCAGGAATACGATGTCACGGTGTTGGCCATTCATCGCGATGGCCAGCAATTTCCGGCGCAGCGCGATACGATAATTCACACCGGTGATCTACTAATTGTAGAAACCTCAGCTTCACAGATTGTTGATGCCAGCAAATCCCTGGGACTGGCCGTTGATGAGAATTATGAACTGGACATCGACAGCCTGGAACCGGCCGATATCCAAGTCATCGAAGCAACATTGGCTCCGAATTCGCACATTGCCGGGCTGAGCCTGGACGACATCCATTTTCGCGAGCGTTATGGTTACACGACCCTGGCCATTTCCCGTGCCGGGGAGGTGCTCACCAAGCGTCTGCGCGACATTCCACTGCAATTTGGCGATTCTCTGCTCCTACAAGGGCCACAGCACCGTTTAGAAGGGCTGGATGAGTCGCGCAATTTCCAGGTGCTGGAGCCGGTTAAGGCGAATGAATTTCGTCGTAGCAAGGCGCCCATCGCTATACTGGCTTTGTTGTCGGCCATTGGCCTGGTACTCTTCACCAGCATGGAGATCTCCCTGGCGATGGTCATCGCGGCCATGATCATGATCTTGTCTGGGGCGCTAACCATTGAGGAAGCGTATGATAGTGTGGATTGGCGCACGGTGTTTCTGGTAGCGGGCATGCTGCCCCTGGGATTGGCCATGCAACAGACGGGCACGGCGCTCTTTTTGGCCGATCTGATGCTCGACAGTTTAGGTCCATATGGTCCCGTTGCCGCCCTGGCCGGTATTTACTTGTTGGCCGCCCTGGTCACCCAACCGATGTCGAATGCCGCAGCGATTGTGCTCATTGTGCCTATTGCCCTGGACACGGCCGTTGGCCTGGGAGCGAACTATAAAACCTTTACCATGGCCGTGGTCATCGGCGCAGCCACCAGCTTTCTTTCGCCCGTGGGACACAAGGCCAATGTGCTCGTTTTCGGGCCTGGAGGGTATAAATTCACTGACTACGCACGCGTCGGTTTTCTGCTGACGATTCTGCTGCTCATCGTCTCCATGATTTTCCTGCCTATTTTCTGGCCTCTTTTCCCCGGTTAGAATCGCGAATGCGCATTCGCACAGTAGCATAAGCATTCTTACTTGCGCAGGCCACAAACAGGAATGTTCGTGCTACAGGTAGAATCGCGAATTGTTGAATTATTAACGGGCCTATCGACGATCCCATATTGTACAATACCCCAAAATGAAACCGACACTTGGAGAGCATCATGGTTGATATGAGTAAAATGACAACGGTATATTTGTTTAAGGGTGATTCCCTGGAGGAAGCCGGGCACTGGCGAATAGTGATCCGGCTGTGCAGGCTGGTTGGCCATTGAACTGCACATCTGGATGATTGAAAAGGAGCGTATTCGTGGCACTGAATGAGACATTACTTCTAGCAACAAAAGATGGTCTGGTGTTTGCCGAAAGAGCGGGCAGTGAGTGGTACCTGAGGGGTAAAGGATTAGAGGGCCTGTTCGTTACTACGGTGATCGCCCGCGAAGGGGTGATCCTGGCCGGGACGCGGGAC
>JANQGC010000003.1 GCA_028277515.1 Anaerolineae bacterium | reverse complement strand
TCCGGGGGCAGGGGCAGCTCATCGAAGTAGGCGATGATTTGAGGAATCGACTGCCGGGCATGATCGAGATCAATCACCGCTTCCGCCTGGTTACGCTCTATTTGTCGCCGGGCCATCTGACGCTGCAGCTTACCGAGTTGGACGCTTTCCGGCAGTTCATCAATGCCGTCTAAAAAGTTCAAATAGCCGGTAATCGCGGCCGTATAGGTAGTCACCGTTGAGCGCGAGCGATTGGCCAACAGCCAGGTACGAAATTTGAGTACAACGGCCGTGTTTAACCTGTCCGGTGACAAGGGCCACTCGTCTTCTTTCGTATAGTATTGAGATTCTACCGTTTGCAGCCAATCAGCCCATAGGCGCAAGCCGCTGCGATAGGTTGTTTCCGTCTTCAGACTACGCACACCGGCTTCTAAGAGAAAGCGATTTTCATGCAGCCAGGCCGGCCGATCGGGCAGGGGGCGCTGGGAAATTGGCAGCAGGGTTTCTCGTTTTGCCATCGGCTTAATGGTAACCGCGATTGTAAAAACAAGCCAGGTAATTGTTATTTGAAGATTAATATTTTTGATGATATTATTAAGGAAAGATTCCTTTGCCCTTTACAGCATTCCATCTTCCTATCTGAAATGTGTACTTTCCGAGGGACTTCCATGCTAAATAAAAACCATAAAATTCTCATCATTGGCCTTATTGCCACACTTTTTATTGTCCTTTGGGCGAACATGCTGAGCGCGGCAGAACCCGTACAGGGCGATCTGGAGAGCGTATGGCAGCGCGTGCAACAGTCGGGCGCGTATGAATACAGTGCCGAGGTTACTCAGGTCAACACTCCCCAGCCGAGTGTCGTCAATGCGGGGCGAACGAGTAAAAGTAATCGTTTCTACATGGAAGGAGACACAGATCTTGACGCCGAACGGCTGCATCTCTGGTTGTGGGCTAATGGAGGGAGCGTTCTTGACCCGGAAACAGGTGTGGAGATCAAAGTCGATGGCCAGACTGCAATGGCACGGCAAGGGGCCGGTCCCTGGGAAGAGGTTGACGATTTCACCGGCCTCTTCGCACCCGGCGGAGATTTTCTGACCTATACCAGGGCCGCCGAAAACGTCATACGCCATGCACCGGAAATACGCCGCACGGGAATAGGTGACATTGAGGTCACCCGCTACAATTTCGATATCAACGGCCGTCGCTTCGCCGAACAAATGCGCGGCCAGTTGAAGGAGCAGGCCTTGAGAGAGGGCTTGCCTCCAGGCGTGCAGATGGAGTTGCCCCGCATCTATGTCGATATGACGGGAACAGGTGAACTTTGGGTCGGCTCGGATGGTCTTCCCCTGCGCCAGCAGTTCACACTCACATTTCCGGAATCGAAGGACAATTACGTCACCACGGCCGAAATCTCCGTTGACTTCAAGAATTTCGCCCCGCTGCCCCCCGCAGCCATCGCCGGCCGGTTGGGTCGGACCATCAACGGCGCTCTACAAGAGACGGTCGATCCCCACAATTATCTCCCGCTGCCGGCTGTTGCCCTTTTTCTAATATTTGTTTTTGTTCTCATAAAATACGGCCGTTCGCACAATGTCTACCGGATAGTAGCGCTTTCAATCGTTATTGCCATGATTGCCGGGCCATTTTTGACCAGCAACCAGGTTTATGCCTATGGAACGCGGCAGTTAGAAAAACAAAAAGAACAGGAAGCGCGACAGAATGAATACGATGGGCAACAAGACTTGCAGGATCATTTAGCAAATCCTTCCTTCGATCCTCATCGCGATCCGCTGGAACTGGCGCGACAGAAAGCGGCGCTTACCGGTCCCGAGCAAATTATCGTCGCCGATAGTGATAATGAACGATATTATGATGATCGTTGTGAAAGCGCTCCAAATGGCGATATCGACAATGACAAGCTGACCAACCTCGAAGAGTGCTTATTAGGCACACTCATCGACGACGAAGACTCTGATAACGACGGGGCGAGTGATTATCATGAAGTGACCGGCGTCAATTATAACGGAGTGATGTGGTACAGCGACCCGCTTCTTATGGACAGCAACAATGATGGACTTGGAGATGGCAAAGAGTGGTTCACTGACCCCGATAACAACGGTTCTCCTGTACTTGATACCGACGGTGACGGCCGGCCGGATGTCTGGGATAAGGACAACGATGGCGATGGCGTCATGGACCGGTTGGATCTATCCCCTTACATGTCCACGGGACCAGGTTCGGCAAACCCCAAGAGTTTTAATGAGCAATCCACCCTGGATCTTACGATGGACCATCTCGTCAAGGATGAGCTAGTAAAAGTTGAATTCCAGATCCGGCCTGATAATCCGGACCACCTCTGGTATTCCCAGAATATCCTCGACTGGCCGGATGGAGATCGCATCGGCAATATTCAAGACGCCGACGGCAAGACCTTCTATGACATCGACACCACGACTTCACCTTCACCCAATGATAACGGCGACGTGCGATTGGTGCCGCTGCTGGAGATCACTTTCAATAACGCTGACGCCAATCTGCCGCCATCGGATACCTGCCAGGACGACGACGGCAATGACTATACCTGTTACCCCATCCTGGAAGATTTCTCTATTTCCGTATCGAGAGTTGATGAAAATACGTCGGTCGCCTATGTGCCTTTGCAGTTGGTGCAGGATGCCAACGGAGATGCCAATGTTGCCTTCTATGGCCGCATGCTCTACCAGGCTTCCGGCAACTGGGGAACGCCGCACCAGGTGCGCATGGCATGGGGTGTGCAGGCGCTGGTCGATGTTTGCTCCGAATATGACCACGGCTACTGCACCGCCTACGAAAAATACAACGACATGCAACTGGTCCATATTTACTACGACACTTTCCACCTCACTGGCCTGCATATGACCGAGGATCACAGCGCCAATATGGCCTTGGTTTTCGAAGATCCCACGAAGACAACAAACCTGACGAATCAAGACAAGCCTTTCTATCTTGATGTCCTCATGGGCCTGCTCTATGGTCTGGACAAGAGCTTTCTCGCCGGCCGCTGTACGCCCACAGAGTCGGATGGGTCATGCGCCCCCAATGCGACGCGCGATATGACGGTTGATGAAATTTACCGGCGCTTTAATCATGAGACCAACAGCGGCGTCAGCGACACTGAGCGCTGGAATCTGCCCAATGTCCTCAAAGTTGTTCAAAACGAATACGACTCCCTCGATCTGGGCCTGCTCGATCTGACGACCGTCCAAACAGAAAAGATTCTCGATGATCATTTCACCAGCGCCTGGTCGGCCGGTGACCCCATCTCACCAACGATCATGGTCACTTACGAGCAGGTCTTCCGCGACCTCAACCTGGACCGGGAGATCGCAGCCGGACAGACCCATATAAAGTGGCAAGGCAACCAATTGACGCTTGATATGCCTCAAAGCGGGGCCAACGAAGTAGAAACTGACACGATGGTCTCCATTAAATGGACCCCTTACGCCTACGATCCGGCGAGCGGCTGGGCAGCGGCCGATATCCAGCAGTTCTGGCTGACGCTGGAAGATGAATGGGGGCCAATCTTTGAAGGTTCCCCCGATCCGGACACTTACCAAACTTATGGCCGATACCTGTACCTGGCAATCTATAATGGCTCCAATCAAATCGTCCAGACCGGGGATATTGTCTATCCTGCCGACTATCGGCAGCTCGATCCCTCCATCGTCGATAAATTAGACATACAAGGTTTGACATACACATTCGCGACCTTGGAAAGCCTTTTGAACTCATCAGCAAAGAATGAAGAAGAGCTGGCCCAATTAGCGCAGTTCCTGGAGGAGGTAGGTTTCCCGTTTTCCAAATTACCGCAGAAGGCGGCGCAGAAAGCGTTGGTGTTTTACACCGAATTGGGTGAAACCAGCTATGTCATGGTCGTCACCTTTATGGCCATCCTGGCAATTGTCGTGGCGGTCACTCTAATCCTTTACTTTACCATTCATAACACGGGGGTTAATTGGACGCTGGCCATATCTGTGGGTTTATTGTTGCTGATTTTAACAGTCATAAAGCCCATTCTGCAGTACGTGCAGTTGGTGCGGTCACTGATGGCCACCAGTGAAACCATTAGCTTTGGAGAAGCGCTTTGGAACACTATGTCTGAGTTGAACACGATTACCGAAGGCGCGAAGTTTTTTGCCATGATGGGTTTGATTCTCGAAATTGGAGTAGCCTTGGGATTTTTCCTCGAAGCCTGGGCTAATGGGAGCGCCAAGCCCGGCTCAATCGCTTTCAACGAAGCGGTAGCAATCACCATAGCCACGATCTTTGTGGCCGTGCTGCTTTTCGTCATCGGCAGTTTCGTTCTCGGCGGCTTAATAATCGGCATCATATCGCTGATCGACAGTGTCCTCAAGCTGGCTGGTGTCAATTGGAGCATCACCGGTGCGCTGACCAAGGCGTTCGCCAGCATGATCTACCAGTATAACGTCTACACCAAGCAAGATTCGCAGACCGGCACATTGGCCAGCGAGCTAGTTGATCCGGCCGCCGGACTGACGGCGGGCAACCATTTCAGCTTTACCCTGCCGATAACGACAACCCTGACCAAGGCCAGCGGGCTGGTCGATGACCACATTCCTCCGATTACAAAAAACAGCCTGGTCTACCAATTAGATGCGCAACATTTGGCGCTCTCTACCTCGCGCAACGCACGTCGGAACGATTGGACAGTCTTATTCCTCGGGTTGATGGCGACCGTCACCGACTATCCATCAACCCAGGTCGAGCTGCAGGCCGGCATCAATTCGCAGGTGCCGCTCTTTCTCAACACAGCCTATGCCATAGGCGCCCAATCTTGTTGGGTCGGCTTTTGCTCCGATAAGACATTATCCGGCAGCAGCGGCTCCTGGTTAGCTGGGGAGATGCGGTTCGATATATTCCCACAAACCCTGCAAGAGTTTCTCGACCTCAGTGTCAGCGGCTGGGCGCGTGGGCAGCTTGGTGCCGTCGACAGGGACGGTGACGGCTTGCTTGCCGCCGCCTATGGCGGTTTGGATCCGGACGACACCAATTGGGACAGTGACGGCGACGGCTTGTCTGATAGTTACGAATTGACCATCCGCGCCAAGGCCCCAACGGAAGGCGGCCTGAACCTCAACCCCCTTAATCCCGACGGCGACGCCGACTTTATCACCGACGGCGATGAACTTCTTTATGGCACCAATCCTGATAATGAAGACAGTGATGGCGACGGCATACTCGATATCGAGGAAGTGCCCTATATTGTCGACGTGAACGGCAAATTGAACATAGGTGGCTGGGACCTGCCCTATGCCCCCCAAAAGACGACGCGGACATGGGGCAACCCATTGACCGACGATGCCGACGGCGACGGGCTATCCGATCTCTTCGAACGATCCCAGGATACCTGTCCTACCTGCACTCCCTGGACCGATCCCAGTAATCCGGCAGTTTATCATCCCAATGTTTGGAACCAAAGCCCTGTCAACTTGTTTATTGAGGACGGCAGCAGCGATGGATTTGTCGCCCCCGGCGAGACGATTCATTACACCACCACAACCGAAAACAACCTGGGCCAGGGCCAGGAATTGATCGGTAATTTGAGCCTGGAACTCCCTGACAGTTTTTCTCTGACCGGAGGCAGCCTGGAGCAGGCAGTTGATATCACCAACGGCAGCAGCCAATCGCTGGAGAGCACCATTAAAGCGATCAACACCTCAACCTCGATTTCCACCACGTTGATCAGTACCATGCGCCTGTCCAACTTTGAGACCACGGCCTGGAGCTGGGATCAGCCCCAGGCTGGAGGTACAACTGCGGCAGCGAGCATCCAGGATCTGGTCGCCGTTCCTGTCTTTGGCTGGGAGGAACCTTCGCTGCTAATCGCCAGGGAGGTTGCCGGCGATGGAACCCAGAGCCTGGTCGGCTATCTGGCTGACCCTAACGGCCTTGCTGGGGACCCGCAGCCGCTTTATTCGGTAAGTGGCGGTGAAACGTTGACCGCGCCGGCGGTTGCCT